>SZOZ01000001.1 GCA_030263455.1 Synechococcales cyanobacterium CNB | reverse complement strand
CAACGCCACACGACGGAGCACCGGCTCCGTCTGCTCCGCCATCCACACCGTCCCGAATCCGCCCTCCCCGATCACCTGCAGCAACTTGTAGCGACCGACGACTGTGCCCGGAGACTCTTGCTGAGCGAGGGACGATCCGGCCCTTGGGCCGTCGGCGGTCGGTGCATCGTCAGGACGAGCAGTGGGCGCGATGAGGAACTCTTCCGCCGCTTCAAGTGCGGCAAGCAACGACTTGACCTCGGTCTGCAACCCAGGATCGCCGGCACACTCTCGCTCGATGAACCCCGTTCGCTCCCCTGGGGGCAACTCCGCGGCCGCCTCGAGGATTCTCCGAACCCGGTCCTTGCCCACGTGGGTCACCCCTCCGGAAGACTCGGGGCGTTCGCCTCGCGCTGGAGCTCGCGCGCGAGCCACGCACGGCCGTACGTCCAGTGCCTGTTGACCGTTCGCGTGGATACTCCAAGCGATGCCGCAGTCTGTTCCACGCTCAGCCCTGCGTAGAACCGAAGCCGCACGACTTCCGCTGCGTCGGGCGACTCGTGCTCAAAGCGACGGAAGACCCTGTCAAACGCCTCGATTCGATCAGGATCGTCGCCGGAGGCCAAATCGACTACACACGCCACGTCCAGAGGCAGCCTCGGTCGGCCTCCCCCCCGCTTCACCCGTCGCTTCGACTTGGCATGGTCGAGAAGGATGCGGCGCATGGCCTCTGCGGCCGCGGCGAAGAAATGGGCCTCATTCGCCCACGGCTTCTGACGACCCTCCGACAACCGCAGGAAGGCCTCATGGACAAGGGCGGTGGCTTGCAGAGTGTGGCTGGACCCCTCGGCCGCCATTGCACGCTGAGCGATGGCTCGAAGTTGGGCATAGACGGCGTCGAGGAGTTCGGGTGACGGCCTGATGCTCCTGGAACACCCGCGATGGCTCCCATCGTCATCGGTCATGCCCGCAGTGTAACAACTGCCTCATCGACATCCAGCCGCCACACGCGGGCAGCGGCGTCCATGCCGATCCGAGCGGCCTGCGGCGTACACTCGACGGCATGACACAGCCTTCACACTCTCTCTGGGGCGGCCGGTTCGCGGGTGGGCCGGACGCCGTCTTCAGGGCCATCAACGATTCCCTTGCCTTCGACTGGCGGCTGGTTCGCCAGGATATCGCCGGCTCGAAGGCCTGGGCGAGGGCCTTGGGTACGGCGGGCGTGCTGACCCCCGACGAGGTCGCACGACTCGAAATCGCGCTGACCGACCTTGACGAGGAGGTCACTCAGTCGCCAGAACCGCCCTGCGAATCCGGCGCCGAGGACGTCCACACCTGGGTCGAACGGCGGCTGGTCGCGATGCTCGGCCCGCTCGGCAAGAAACTGCACACGGGAAGGAGCCGCAACGATCAGGTGGCGACCGACCTGCGCTTGTGGTTGCGAGGGGCGATCGACGAACGGAGTGCGGAGTTGCGGGTGTTGCAGCGTGCGCTCGTCGCCCTCGCCGAACGCGAGATCGACACCCCGTTCCCGGGCTATACGCACCTGCAGCGCGCCCAGCCGGTCTTGCTCGCTCATTGGGCGCTCGCGCATGCTGACTCGTTTGACCGCGACGCAGCAAGGTTCGCCGATGCACGTGTGCGTGCGAACCTGTGCCCGCTGGGGTCGGCCGCGCTCGCCGGCACGGCCTATCCGATCGACCGTGCAGCGCTCGCCCGCGAACTCGGGTTTGACGGCCCAACCACCAACAGCATGGACGCGGTCGCCGACCGCGACTTTGTCGCCGAGACGCTCTCCGCGGCGGCCATCTGCGCCGTCCATCTCTCACGTCTCGGCGAGGAACTGATCCTCTACTCGTCGAGCGAGTTCGGGCTGGTCGAGATGGACGACGCCGTCACCAGCGGGTCTTCCATCATGCCGCAGAAGAAGAACCCCGACGGGTGCGAGCTCCTTCGCGGCAAGGCGGGTCGGATCATCGGCACGCACACCGGATTCCTCACCGCTCTGAAGGGCCTGCCGTTCGCGTACAACAAGGACTTGCAGGAGGACAAGGAACCCCTCTTTGACACGATGAACCAGTTGTCTCTCTGCCTGAATCTCGCCGAGCGCGTCGTCACCGGTTGCCGGTTCGACCGCGTTCGCTGCAGGGCGGCTGCCGTCGGCGGCCACGCGAACGCGACCGAACTCGCCGATTATCTGGTCGGCAAGGGCGTGCCTTTCCGGGATGCCCACGAGCAGACGGGCAGGCTTGTGCGCGAAGCCATTGCTCGCGGGTGTGCACTCGAAGACCTCCCTATCGACGACATTCGCACGCACGCCCCGGCGGCGGAAGAGGATGTCTATCCTCGGCTCACCCTCGATGCAACACTCGACAAGCGCAACGTCCTCGGGGGAACCGCGCCCGCGAAAGTCAGGCAGGCCGTCGTTGCGTTCAAGCAGAGGCTCGGTATCCGCGCCTGATCGGGTGCGCTGCGATCGCGCGCGTCAGCAGGTCACTCGTGCGGTGCGAGCGACCGCATCATTTCCGTGTCCACGTCCGGGAGCCAGCGCCTTGCCGTCGCGGCGTCGAACCGCTCTGGGAGGCCTGCCCGAATCCGTCCCGCCACGAACGTCACCAGTCGTTCGATGACCTCGCTCGGCGGCCGTGTCCCGCCGCACCAGTAGTCGTGGTCCACCCAGGCGAGCGTGACCACGTGCCGGGTGACGCCCCCGCCCGGTGCCGCGACGCGCACCTCGTACGACCATCCGCGATCGGTCTCGGTTTCCGCGCCAACCTGCACGAGGCTCATCGGTACGTCTCCCGGACCTAGAGTATCGGCCAGCCGTTCGACCCGCATGACGCCGGCGATCGACGGGCTGGCTTCGGACCCCGGGAAATCGCCGTGAGTTACTTCCTCGAGACCTTTCGCCTCGGACTCCGCAACCTCAGGCTGCACATGCTCCGGTCGTTTCTGACCGCCCTGGGCATCATCCTCGGCGTTGCGGCCGTCATCATCATGGTCTCGATCGGCGAAGGCTCGAAGCGGGAAGCCCTCCTGCAGCTCGAACAACTCGGCGCACGCAATCTCATCGTTCGATCGGAGCGCCCCGCGGACTCCATCACGCAGCAGGGCGGCCAGCAGACCGGCATGATCAGCCGCTACGGCCTGACCCGCGACGACCTGAAAGTCCTTCGAGACAACTTCCCGCATGCCGAGAGCATCGTCGCGCTCAAGGAAGTCGGCGGGCAGGTGCTCCGTGCCGACCGCGTGCGCACCAGCCAGGCCTTCGGGAGCACGCCGGAACTGCTCGGAGCGGCCGGGCTTCGCATCGCGCGAGGCCGTTTCCTCACGCAGCGCGACATCGACGAGGGCGCGATGGTCGCGGTCATCGGCAAGGAGGTCGCCCGTGCCCTCTTCCCCTACGAAGACCCGATCGGCCTGACCATCAACATCGACGACAAGGCCTTCACCGTCGTCGGCGTCCTGGCGCCCGTCGGCCTGGCGGGCGGGGCCGGCGCGAAACTCGTCGGCCGCGACATGAATCACGACGTCCACATCCCGGTCACGACCGCCAACGATGTCTTCGGCGACCTTGTCCTCCGCCGATCCGCCGGCTCCTTCACCGGAAACGAGGTCCAGGTGTCGGAGGTCTATATCGTCTCACCGGCCCGCGAAACCGTCCTCAGCGACGCTGCCCGCCTCCACCGGCTCATGGCCGTTCGCCACCCCGATCTGACGGACATCTCCATCATCGTCCCCTACGAACTCCTCGAACAGGCCAAACGCACCGCCCTCACGTGGCAGGTTGTGCTCGGCATGGTCGCGGGCATCTCGCTCCTCGTCGGCGGCATCGGCATCATGAACATCATGCTCGCCACCGTGCAGGAACGCACCCGCGAGATCGGCATCCGCAGGGCTGTCGGCGCGAAGCGATTCGACATCGTCTCGCAGTTCGTCGTCGAGACGGGGGTGCTCTCCGGCATCGGTGGCGTCATCGGCGTCGCCCTCGGCGTCGGCGCGAGCGTGCTGCTCGGCTACGCCGGGCCGTTCGTTCTCGAACTGCTCAAATCCGATGCCCAACTTCATACCCAGGTCACGGGCTGGTCCATCGCGGTTGCCTTCGTCGTCGCGACGATCACCGGGCTGATATTCGGAATCTACCCCGCGCGACAGGCGGCCAAGCAGGACCCCATCGTCGCCTTGCGGCACGATTGACATGAAGATAGCAACCGAGGCACGAGGCGTCGGGGCATCGTGCCGCAATCAGCCGCCAAGAAGCGAATCCAGTTCCTCGTCGATCGGGTTGCGGGCACGCTGGTCCTTCGGCCCCTTCTTTTTGCCGCCCTTCTCCTTCGGTTCGGCGAGTTCTTCGGCATTTGGAGCGCCGCCGGACGGTTCCGCGGGCTTGCCGGCCTGCTCGCGGACCTGCTTCTCACGTTCCATCTTCCGCTTGACAGCCTCGACCTTCGGCTTGTCAGGCGCGAGAATGATGCTCGCCTGTCGGCCCGCCCAGCGCGGCTCCGATTCGACCTTGGCCACGTCTGCAAGCTCGTCGCAAATCTCGCGCAGTCGGTCGATGCCCAGTTCCTTGTGCATCATCTCGCGCCCGCGGAATCGCTGCGTGATCTGCACCTTGTGCCCGTCGAGCAGGAACCGCCGCGCCTGATCGACGCGGATCTGGACGTCGTGCGGGTCGATCTTCACGGAGCGGCCGAGGCGGATCTCCTTGAGTTCCGATCCCTTCGACGAACTCTTCGTCTCCTTCTTCGAGAGTTCGTACTTGTACTTGCCGTAGTCCATGATCTTGCAGACCGGCGGCCTGGAGTCGGGCACGACCTCGACGAGATCCAGCCCCTGTTCCTGCGCCATGCGCAACGCCTCGGGCGTCTCGACGACGCCGATCTGCTCGTTGTCCGGGCCGACCAGCCGGACCGGGCTGATGCGGATCAGGTGATTGACGCGGATGCGTCGGACCGGCCCGGCGTCTCTGTAGAATCTTCGCCCTCTGATGTCATGCACTCCTGGTCTGGCAGGGGATGCCCCCGTGCGATCCAACGGCAACCCGCGGGGAGCGCTCCCCGCGATGACGGAGAAATGTGCGGACTGTGGGGGCCGGGGGCTGGGTCATGACCGCGCCGCCGAACGCCGCCCACGGGCGGAAGCGCCGGCCGCGATCGTCTGTGCCGAGTTGATCACCGCGCCGTGCCTCCGAACCCTGAACCCCGCCCCGCCGGGCCTGTCCCGGCAAGCGGTCCCCAAGCCTAACACGGGACCGACCCACAAGGCAAGCCCAATCCGGCTTCATCCGCGAAGAGCCAGCAGAACGACATTGAACGTGATGCTGATGACCGCAATCACGCACATGATGATGAACAGCGGCTCCTTGAATACCGACCCCGCCCCTGCGACCGTCGTGTCCACGGCGATCTCCGCCGGGGCTGCCGCCTCCGCCGCCGCAAGGCTCGCCACGGTGTCCGCCGGAAGCACGTCCTTGTGGGCGATCGGCGGTGTCTCACCCTTTCGGATCGCCCGGAGGTCGATCAGGAGATCGGTACAGTTCTGGTACCGCCGCCGCGGATCCTTGGCCATCATCATCTCGATGACCTCGCTGATCCCGGCCCCCAGTTTCGGATTGACGTGGTCCGGAGGGACAAGGTCCGCCTTCAGGTGCTTGTGCATCACCGCCGAGGGGTTCTTGCCGTCGAACGGCACAGACCCCGTCACCATGTGGTAGAGCGTCGCCCCCAGCGAGTAGATGTCCGCAGGCGGGGCGATGTTCTTCTCGCCACGGATCTGCTCCGGCGAGATGTAGTACGGCGTGCCGAAGGCCTTGCCCGCCTCGGCCTCCGCGGCCTCCTTGTCCGTGATCGCCCGCGCCAGGCCCATGTCCGCCAGTTTCGCGACGCCCTCCTTCGTCAGCATGACGTTCTTGGGCTTCACATCGCGGTGGATCAGGCCCTTCGAGTGCGCGTGCTCCAGCGCCTCAGCGACCTGGATCACCACGTCGAGCGCCTCCGCCTCGCTGAACCGCCGGTGCTTGGCGATGTCGTCGTAGACCGTGCGACCGTCCACGTACTCCATCACGAAGTAGTGGTGGTCGCCCGCCTTGCCGACGTCGAACGCCTGCACGATGTTGGGGTGGTTCAGCTGGGCCGCAGCGCGACCCTCGGCGTAGAACCGCTCGATGAACTGCGGATTCGCGGAATACTTCCGCGGCAGCACCTTGATCGCGACCATGCGGTCGAGGCTCAGTTGCTTGGCCTTGTACACCGTCGCCATCGCTCCCGCGCCGAGTTTCCCGAGGAGCTTGTAGCCGGGAATCTGCTGCCCTGATCGCTCGGCCTCGATGATCTGACGAAGCCTCGCCACCTGCCGTCGCGTGACGTACTCGTTGTCCACGAGCAGCTCAACCAGCGACCGCTGATTGGCCTCGACCTCACGCGCACGCCGAGACAGCTCAAGGCAGGCCTGCACCTCCTCGGACGTCGCCAGGCCTTGCTCAACCACGAGCCGACCGACGAGCGTGTCAACGTTCGTACCTCCTTTGGCGAGATCCTGGGGGGTATCCGTATCGTGAGACGAAGGCACGCTGTCCGTCGGCGGTGCGACGGGCTTGGTGTCACCGGGCCGCCCGGCGGTCCTGCTCTCGGTCAGGTCTGGTTCGCGGTGCGCCTGGCTCATCCGGTCGGCTGCCGTGCCCTTCCATCCCCCTCACGCGCGGGGGAACCGTAAATCCACCGCCGCGCCCTGTCAATGGTACATCCCCGAGGCTCCGCCTCGCGGTATCCCTTCCATCGGCCATACGAGAGATGGGCTTGGGTGGTTCTCCCCCTCTGCGATCGGGAGTTCGGTACACGGCTGGTGGTGTGTCGTCGCCACGCCGCGCTCGCTACGCTCCGGCAGCAAGGAGCGACGATGACCCGAACGGATGCGGGCAGAGCTTCCGAAGCCCCCGAACTGGACCACCTCCTGACCGACCTCACCGAGCCGCAGCGGCGAGCGGTCACCACCACCGAGGGGCCGCTCCTCGTTCTCGCGGCCGCGGGGTCCGGCAAGACCCGCGTCATCACGCGACGGATCGCCTACCTGATCGGGTGCGGTGTGCCGGCCTGGTCGATCCTTGCCCTGACCTTCACGAACAGGGCCGCGGGCGAGATGCGCGAGCGCGTCCATTCGCTCCTGAACCCGTCAAGCGACACCGAAGGCCCGGCCGCCCGGCGGGTACGCGGGCTGACGGTGACCACGTTCCACGCACTCTGCGCCCGCCTGCTGCGCCGCTACGCCGAGACGGCCAGGGCCGAGGGCGTCGATCTGGGCATCGGACCGGACTTCACCATCTACGACGCCGCGGATCAGGGTGCGCTGATGAAGAAGGTCATCGCATCGATCAACCTCTCGACGACGAACTGGCCTCCGGCCGCGATGCTCGCCGCGATCGGTCGTGCCAAGAACCGTCTTCAGACCGCCGACGCCTTCGCCGCCGAGGCGGGCGACTTCGCCGCGAAGACGACCGCCAAGATCCACAAAGCGTACGAGAAGGCTCTCCGCGCTGCCAACGCCGTCGATTTCGACGACCTGCTCCTGCTCACCGCGACGATGCTCACTCGCTCGAAATCGGTCCGCGATGACTGCCTCGATCGGTGGCAGTACCTGCTCATCGACGAGTACCAGGACACGAACCACGCTCAGTTCGTAATCGCCTCTCTGCTCGCGGGGGGGGGCGAGCAGGGGGCACGCCCCAATGTCTGTGTCGTCGGCGATCCCGATCAATCCATCTACTCATGGCGTGGCGCGGACATCACGAACATCCTCGAGTTCGAGGAGCGCTACCCCGACGCCGCCGTCATCATGCTCGGCGAGAACTTCCGCTCCACAGCGCCGATTCTCGGGGCGGCAGGCTCTGTCATCCGCCGTAACCGCATGCGCAAGCCTAAGGATCTCTTCACCTCCAAGCCCGGCGGCGAGCCTGTCACCGTCGCCTTCTGCGAGGACGAGCATGACGAGGCGAACCTTGTCGTGAGTTGGTTCCGTCGCCTTCGTGAAGAGGGGCTGGCCTGGCGAGACTTGGCCGTGCTGTACCGGACGAACGCCCTCTCCCGCGTGGTCGAAGACGCCCTTCGAGCGGCGGCCGCTCCGTACGTCGTCGCCAGGGGCACGGCGTTCTACCAGCGCGAGGAGGTCAGGCACGCACTCGCCTATCTGCGTGTGGTGGCGAACCCCGCCGATGATGTCTCGCTGAGTCGGATCGTGAACGTGCCGGCACGCGGCATCGGCGGAGCGACGCTGGCCGCGGTCGAGCTAGAGGCGGCACGCGCCGGCACGCCCCTCATCGACGCCATGCGCCGCGTCGAGTCCATCGCCGGCCTCTCAACCCGGGCCAGCGGCGCGATCCGCAAGTTCGTCTCCACGATCGACGGCTGGACCGGCGGAGGCACCTTCCTCGGCCAGAGCGTCGCCGGCACGCTCAGCGAACTCGTCGAGCGCGTCATCAAGGAGTCCGGCCTTGAGGCGATGTACGTCAAGCAGGCCGAGAGCGGCACCGAGACCGACCGCGAACGCCTCGACAACCTTGCCGAGGTCGTCTCGTCCGCGGCCGAGTTCGAGGCCGAGTACGATCCCGAGGCCGACCCGATGACCTTTCCCGGCGCCAGGGCCGCCGCGGACGGCGAGCCGCCCGCGACTCCCCCGCTTCTCGCGCTGCTCCGGGCGTACCTTGAACGCGTCTCACTTGTCGCCGATGCCGATGCCATTGACCCTGCCCAGGGCGCTGTGACCTTGATGACCCTCCACGCGGCCAAGGGCCTCGAATATCCCGCCGTGGCCATCATCGGCCTCGAAGAGGGCTGTCTGCCGCACGCACGCGCCTGGGAGTCCGAATCCGACCTTGAAGAGGAACGCCGCCTCTTCTTCGTCGGCATGACCAGGGCCATGCGGCGTCTCCAGATCTCAAGCGCTCGCACACGTACCCTGCGCGGTCGGACCGAACGCACCATCCCCAGCCGTTTCCTCGACGAAATCGACCCGTCGAACATCCGCATCGTCGACCTCGCAGAAGCCCAGGATCGCGACCACGATTCGGTCAACGACAGGTCCGCCCGCCCTGCTGCAGCAGCGACATCACCCTCAAGCGGCCGACTCGCGCAGGCGAAAGCTGCCTTCCCGCCGGGCTGCCGCGTCCGCCACCCGCAGTTCGGCACGGGCACGGTCCTCGACCTCGATGGAGGCACAAGCATCCGGGTCCGGGTCCGGTTCGGCCAGGTCGGCGACAAGACACTCATCCTCGAATACGCCCGCCTCCAGCGGCTCCCCTGAGGCGACCCGATGACCATCCGCCGCCAGCCGTCGGACTTCATGGTCGAGGAACAGCCCGCCCCCGGCTTCCTCGACTCCCTCCGCAACCGGCCCGGTCGAGATGCGCCGCACGCGGTCTACGCCCTCGCAAAGTCCTCGATCGCCACGCCAGACGCGGCCGGGTTTCTCGCCCGCGAACTCCGCGTCCGCCAGGGGCAGGTCGCCTACGCCGGGCTGAAGGACAAGCACGCCGAAACGCGACAACTCGTCTCGGTGCCCGCAACCCGGAGACCCGCGGAGCGCGTCGAAGGCCGAGGCTGGTCCGCCGAACTGCTCGGATTCACCGGTCAGCCCATGACTGCCGAATGCATCGCTGGCAATCGATTCAGGATCGTCGTCCGTGACTTGACCCGCGAACGAGCACGCACGATGGAGCGAAGGGCCGCTGCGCTCCGGCCCCATGACGAACCGGGCTCACTCCTCGTCGTCAACTACTTCGGCGATCAACGCTTCGGTTCCGCCCGGCATGGCCAGGGATGGGTCGCCCGTCACCTCATCCGAGGCGAGTTCGAGCAAGCCCTTCGCCTCGCCATCGGCACACCTTCGCGCAAGGACGCCGGTCGCACTCGGCGCATCACCCGAGCCTGTGCCACCGCCTGGGGACACTGGAGCGACCTCGTCGCCCAACTCCCCCGCTGCCCCGAGCGAGCGGCGTTCGAGGTGCTCGCCTCGGGTGGCTCGTTCCGTGATGCGTTCGCCGCGCTCCCCTACTTCACACAGGCCATGAGCGTCGAGGCTTACCAATCGTACCTGTGGAACCAGGCGGCCCGTCTCCTCGCCCGGCAGATCGCGGATGAGACGCCTCCCACCGAATCGGGCGGTACGGTACGCATCCGAGGCCCCCGACTCCTGCGATCCGACGATCCCTTCGGGGAGATGCTCTTCCCGGTCGCGGCCTCGGTCGGCGAGCGGTGGCGCACGCTCATACTCCCCCTGCTCTCCCGGCGCACGCGGCTCGAAGACCCCTGGTCGCAAGCCGCAGCGACTGTTCTTGCCGAGCAAGGCCTGACGCTCGATGGCCTCCGCATCCCTGGACTCCGGCGTCCGTTCTTCGGCGAGGCGCCCCGACCGCTCTTCGTTCATGCGGAGGGGTTTGCACTGTCCCGCGCTGAGGCCGACGAACTGACCCCGGGGCGATTGCGTGTTACAGTTTCGTTCGATCTGTCCCGTGGGGCGTACGCCACGGTCGTGCTTCGTGCGCTCGGGGAATGAGGCGCGGATCGCGACAGGCCCATGCCCATATCCTCGATACCCGCCGGAACGGGCACGGACAGGAGTCTGACGCATGAACCGCCGATTGGCCGCTGCATTGCTGGCCTGCATCGCGTCGGTAGCGCTCGGGTGGAGCGCGCCAGGACACCGGACCATCACGCACGCCGCGATCTCGCTGTTGCCGGACGAGATGCCCGCCTGGGTGCGCGACCCCGCCATCGCCGCGCAGATCGCCTACCAGTCGAACGAGCCGGACCGATGGCGTGGCACGCGCCTGCCCGTGCTCGAACACGAGAACGGCCCGGACCACTACCTAGACGCCGAACTCCTGGGCGACGTGGGCCTGACACTCCGCACGCTCCCTGCTCTTCGGTACGACTTCGTTCTCGCCATCGGCCGCGCACGCCCCGCGGGAGAACGACGCGGCGTCACGGGGCCGGACGTCGGCAAGGTCGGCTTCCTCCCCTACGCGATCGCTGAGCACTACGCGAAACTCGTCTCCAGTTTCAATACTGTCCGCATCCTCGAACATCTGGACGACCCCGGGCGCGCTCACCAACTCGCCGCGGCCCGGGCCAACGCTGTCTACCACATGGGCCAACTGAGCCACTTCGTTGGCGATGCCGCGCAGCCGCTCCACACCACGATCCACCACCACGGCTGGGTCGGCCCGAACCCGAAGGGGTACACCACCGCGTATGCCTTCCATCGCTACATCGACGGCGACATTGTCGAATGGCACGCCCTGAATGTCGAAGGCCTAGGGCCGTTCCTCGCCACCACGCCGCGCATCGAAGCGGAAGGCGTGTGGGACGCTGTGATCGCCCACGTCGAGCGCAGCCACGCTGCGGTCGAGCCTCTCTACGTCATGGAGAAGTCCGGCGCGCTGCGAGAGGACGCGGGACGAGCGTTCATCGCCGAGCGCATGGCCGACGCTGCGATGACGCTCGCGGGCCTGTACTGGTCCGCGTGGCGGGCAGCCGAACCGACCGCTCAGCAGGTTCAGGACTGGGTCCGGTACAATGCGCTCGACGCCGAGGCCGGCTGGCGGCAGCGAACCAGATGATCAAGATCTCGCTTATCTTCCTCGGGGCTGGACTCGGCGGGGTTCTCCGGTACGGACTGGCCGGGTGGGTCCAGGGAATGTCCGGCTCGACCTTCCCCACCGGCACACTCGCCGTGAACGCTCTCGGCTGCCTGCTCGTCGGCTTCTGCGCCGCGGCCTTCGCGGGTCCGGTGCTGATCCGGGAGGAGTACCGCCTCGCCCTCCTCGTCGGCTTGCTCGGCGGCTTCACCACGTTCTCGACGTTTGGCAAGGAGACGCTCGCCCTCGCCGCGGACAGGCAGTGGTTGTTCGTCGCCCTGAACCTCCTGCTAAGCAACGGCCTCGGCCTGCTCGCCGTCTGGGCAGGCATGAAGGTCGCCCATCGCATCTACGGGGTATAGCCATGACCATCCCGGAGTCGGGCGTTCTGCTGCGGATCTTCATCGGCGAGAGCGACCGCTGGCAAGGCAAGCCGCTCTATGAGGCCATCGTCCTCAAGGCCCGGGAGCTCCATCTCGCCGGCGCGACCGTACTCCGCGGCCCGATGGGCTTCGGCGCGAACTCGCGGCTCCACACGACCAAGATCCTCCGGCTCTCAGAAGACCTCCCGATGGTGATCGAGATCGTGGACAGTCGGGAGAAGATCGAAACACTGCTGCCGCACCTTGACCAGATGGTGAACGAAGGGCTGGTCACGCTCGAGAACGTCCGTGTGTATCGCTATCGCGCGTCGGACCAGCCGAAGCCCTGACAGCGATGCTGCCTCAGAACAAGGCACGCAGACCGAACCCGAGCGCGACGCTGCACGCGAGCACGCGCAGCGTCCCCCACTTCGCGCCGAATACGAGCACGAACGCCACACCCACGACCGCGAGCGAAGCCCAGTCAACCGTTCCGGGTCGAGGGAGCAACACGCTCCCTGGACCTAACGCGACCGTGAACGTTTCGCGGAAAAGCGTGTGCAGGCCGAACCAGACAGCAAGGTTCAGGATCACGCCGACAATCGCCGCCGTGATCGCCGACAGCCCGGCCGTGAGCGTCTCCCGCCCGCGCAACGCCTCGACGTAGGGCGCGCCGACGAAAATCCACAGGAAGCACGGCGCGAAAGTCACCCACGTCACCAGCGCGGATGCGAGCGTGCCCGCGACCAGCGGGTGCAACCCGCCCGAATCGCGGAACGCGCCCATGAACCCCACGAACTGCACGACCTGAATGAGCGGGCCCGGCGTCGTTTCCGCCATGCCCAAGCCGTCAAGCATCTCGCCCGGCGCGAGCCAGCCGAACCGCTCCACGGCCTGCTGGGCGACGTACGCGAGCACGGAGTACGCCCCGCCGAAGGTCACGACCGCCGCCTTGCTGAAAAAGACCGCCTCCTGCGTGTAGACGCTCGACCGGCCCAGCAATGCTGCCAGCGCTCCGACTGGCGTGAGCCAGATCGCGCCCCAGACGATCGCAGTACGGATCGCCCTTGCCAAGTTCGGCTGCGCGTGATCGAGCCTGCCATCGCCCAGCGCAGTATCCAGCAGACCGGGTTCCGTGTTCTTGCCCGCGCCGTGCCCGCCAACGACTCTGAATGAACCCGGCGCAAAGCGCCCTCCAAGCAGGCCGATCACTCCGGCGCCGATTACAATGACCGGGAACGGCAGCCGGAGCAGGTGGATGCCGACGAACGCCGCGGCTGCGATGGCGACCATCACCCAGTTCTTGAGCACGCGCCGGCCGATCCGCAGCACAGCCTGCACGACGATCGCGAGCACGCCCGCCTTCACGCCGAAGAAGAGGGTTTCGATCGTCCACGAGTCGTGAAACGCGGCATACGCGAGGCTCAACGCGAGGATCGAGAGGAAACCGGGCAGCACGAAGAGCGTTCCCGCGAGCAGCCCACCCGCCGTCCGGTGCATGAGCCACCCAACGTACGTCGCCAGTTGCATCGCCTCGGGGCCGGGCAGGAGCATGCAGTAGTTCAGAGCGTGCAGGAATCGCCGCTCGCCGATCCACCGCTTTTCTTCGACAAGGATGCGGTGCATGACGGCGATCTGCCCCGCGGGCCCGCCGAAACTCTGCAGACCGACCATCGCCCAGACTCGCAGCGCTTCACGCCAGGAGACCTTCGGGCGGGATGCAGGGGGCCGCTGCTGCATCATCTTCACGGGAACGTCGTCGTCGAACGCGTCCAGCTCGCCGTGCGTCGAAGCCTCCGGCCCGGACAGCCCGTATCGGTCGATGATCCGCACGCACGCGTTCCATCGCAGCACCGCGTCGTCGTTCCCCTCCGGGGCGATCGCTTCCGCGGCGTCGTAATGGTCCATCGCCGACCGGAAGAAGCCGTACGCGACCTCCGGCTGGTAACCGCCCAGCAGAAGGGCCTTCGCCCACCGCTCGTCGATCACGCCCGCGTAGTACGCCCGCTCGTACTCGCTCGGCAGCCGGATCAGCAGCGCACGCACCTCGTCGGGCTTGACCTCGAAGACGTGGAAGAGGTCCGTCAGCGCGAGGATAAGACAAACGCTTGCGTCATGGTTGCCCGGGTCGACGGCCAGCACGTCGCGGCAGATGCTCTCGGCCTCGCGCGGCTCGTTCAGCAGCCGATACCGCTCGGCCTTCGCGATCGCCCGCGACACGGACTCCTTCGAGATGGGCTTGAGATCGGCCATGGTCGCCTCCGTCCGCGGAACGAGCCGTCACGCCCCCGTATCCGGCTTGCGCGGCCGGAAGATGCGAAACAGCCGGGTCAGCGGATCGTAGAACTCGTCCACCACCCGCTCCTTGAGCGGGATGATCGCGTTGTCCGTGATTGTGATGTGCTCCGGGCACACCTTCGTGCAGCACTTCGTGATGTTGCAGTACCCGATGCCGTCCTTGTCTCGCAGGTCGCCGACCCGGTCCTCGACGTCCAGCGGGTGCATTTCGAGCGCGGCCGCGTACACGAAGTGCCGCGGGCCGGCGAACTCCTCGTGCTTGTGGTGATCCCGCAGCACGTGGCAGACGTCCTGGCACAGGAAGCACTCGATGCACTTGCGGAACTCCTGCACGCGATCCACATCCGCTTGCTGCATCCGCCACGTGCCGTCCGGCGCGTCCGGCCTGCGCGGTCTGAAGTGCTTGATCCGCTTCTTCACACGGAAGTTCCACGAGACGTCGGTTACCAGATCCTTCACGTGCGGGAACGCCCGCAGCGGTTCGATCATGACCGGCATCGAGAGGTCGAGGTCGCTCAGCCGCGTCATGCACATCAGCCGCGGCTTGCCGTTGATCTCCGCCGAGCACGAGCCGCACTTCCCCGCCTTGCAGTTCCATCGGCACGCCAGGTCCGGCGCGGACTCCGCCTGCACCTGGTGCACGGCGTCGAGAACAACCATGCCCTCGGTCACCTCGGTCGAGTAGTCTTTGAACGCCGCGGACTCGCCGCTGCCTCGCGTGATGCGGAATGTCGCTCTGGGCATGGGTGCCTCGCGCTGGAATCGCCGTCGTCAGAACCAGTTTTTGTTGCCCGCGATGTAGGTGTTGTAGAAGTCCTCGTCAGATTTCACGAGGTAGATGATCCCCTCGATCAGCCCGATGATGGCCGGAATGAAGGAGAGAAGCCCGAGCGAGATGACGGAAACCAGCAGCATGATGACGCCGGGAACCGTCTTGCCCAAGATGAACTTGTGGACGCCGAGCGCGCCCAGCAGGATGCCGCAAATGCCGGCCGCGATCTTCTTGCCCTGAATATTGGATGCTGACTCTGCCATCATGCGTTCTCCAATGAGAGATCAGGCGTTGTTGTCTGCGATGACGGCCTTCAGGTCGTCCCGCAAGGGTGCCAGCGCTTCCCGTTTCAGCCGCATCGAGCCGTCCTGCCCCCTGCTCACGATCGTGTTGTGCCGCGCGTACTCCTCGCTCTTGTCCGGATGATCCTCGCGGAAGTGCGCCCCCCGGCTCTCGCGGCGGTCCAGCGCGGACCTCGCAACCGCTTCCGAAACCGCGAGCAGGTTGTCGAGGTCCAGCGCGGTATGCCAGCCGGGGTTGTATTCCCTGTTGCCCTCCACTCGCGTGGTTGCCGCACGCCGGCGCAATGTCGCCAGCCCATCCAGCGCAGCGGCCATGTCCGCCTCCGTGCGCACGATGCCGACTTTGTCCTGCATCATGTCCTGCAGGTCGTGCTGGATCGCGTACGGGTTCTCTCCCGTCTCCCTGTCAAAAGGCGCGAGCGCGGCCGCCGCGGCGTCCTGCACCTGCCCCGCGTCCGGTGCAGGCGGAGGATTCGCCTTCGCCCACGCCGCCGCGTGCTCGCCCGCCCGCTTGCCGAAGACCAGCAGGTCGGAGAGCGAGTTGCCGCCAAGCCGGTTCGCGCCGTGCAATCCGGCCGCCACCTCACCGGCCGCGAACAGCCCCGGAACCGTGGACATCTGGGTCACGCCGTCCACACGCACGCCGCCCATGGCATAGTGCGTTGTCGGCCCGACTTCCATCGGCTCTGCCGTGATGTCCACGCCCGCCAGTTCCTTGAACTGGTGGTACATGCTCGGCAGTTTCTTGCGGATGTGTTCCGGCGCGTTGGGAATCTTCTCTCTGATCCAGGCGATGTCGAGGAACACGCCGCCGTGCGGGCTGCCCCGGCCCGCCTTGATCTCCCGCACGATGCACCGCGCGACATGATCCCGCGTGAGCAGTTCCGGCGGGCGGTTCGCGTTCTTGTCGCCGGTCACGTACCGCCAGCCCTCCTCGGCGTCCTTGGCGGTCTGGTTCTTGTAGAGGTCCGGCACATCGTTGAACATGAACCGCTCGCCGCGGTTGTTCAGGAGCCGACCGCCTTCGCCACGCACACCTTCCGTCACCAGGATCCCCCGCACGCTCGGCGGCCAGACCATCCCCGTCGGGTGGAACTGGACGAACTCCATGTCCATGAGGTCCGCGCCGGCGTAGTACGCGAGCGAATGCCCGTCGCCCGTGTACTCCCACGAGTTGCTGGTGATCTTGTACGCACGCCCGATCCCGCCGGTCGCCAGCACCACCGCCCCTGCCCGGAACACTCGGAACCGGCCTCGCTCGCGGTCATAGCCGAACGCCCCGACGACGCGCTCGCCGTCCTTCAGCAGGCGCGTCACCGTGTGCTCCATGTAGAACTCGATGCCGCGGTGGATGCCGTGATCCTGGAGCGTGCGGATCATCTCCAGCCCCGTTCTGTCGCCGACGTGCGCCAGCCTGGGGTACTTGTGTCCGCCGAAGTTCCGCTGGAGGATGCGCCCGTCCTTCGTGCGATCGAAGAGCGCGCCCCACGCCTCGAGTTCCTTCACCCGGTCCGGGGCCTCCTTTGCATGAATCTCGGCCATCACCCAGTTGTTCAGGTACTGACCGCCGCGCATCGTGTCTGCGAAGTGGACCTTCCACCCGTCACGATCGTCCACGTTCGCCAGGGCAGCCGCCACGCCCCCCTCGGCCATCACCGTGTGCGCCTTGCCCAGCAGCGACTTGCATACGACACCGACGGACACGCCCGCCGCCGAGGCCTCGATTGCTGCCCGAAGCCCGGCCCCGCCGGCCCCGATGACGAGAACGTCATGCTCGTGTGTCTGGTAGTCGGTCATGGCGTGCGTTCAACCCACGGGCGTCCGCCCGCTTCGGTGCTCCGTCAAATGATGCGGAAATCCGTGATGACGCCCGTGCAGAGCAGCCGGACGTAGACGTCGGTCAGCGCGACCCAGATCAGGCTCACCCACGCCCAAGCCATGTGCTTTCTGTTCAGCCAGCTCACGCAGGTGTAACACGACCTGCGGATCGGCGCATCCGACAGCGTATCACGCCGCCCACCTACAAGGTGCCGGGCGCAGTGACATCCGAACGTGTAGCCGCCCAGCAGGATCGCGTTCAGCGCGAGCATGATCGTCCCCACGCCGACGCCGAACTCCGACCCCATCCCGTCGGCCGTCGTGAACCACAGGGCCTTGAACGCGTCGAACGCGAGGATGACGACAAAGATCGCCGCGGGATAGAAGAAGTACCGGTGCGCGTTCTGCATCACCAACGGAAACCTCCGCTCACCCCGGTACCGCTTGCCGCGGAACCCCGGCTCGCCGACGGCGCACGCCGGCGGATCGCCCCAGAATGCCTTGTAGTACGCGCCGCGGTAGTAGTAGCATGTGAACCGCATCCCCGCCGGCCCGATCAGGATCAGCATCGCAGGCGAGAACGGCAGCCAGCCCGGCCACCAACTCGGGTGCGTCGCCGCGAACACGCGCGGTTCGTTCTCCTGTCCGAAGAGCAAGGGCGAGTAGAACGGCGAGAGGTAGTGCGCCCCGTCACCGTCGTAGAAGTAGTGCTGCCCCTGCAGCGCCGCCCACGTCGTATAGACGATGAACGCCGTCAGGCCGAGCAGAACTGCCCCCGGCTGGAGCCACCAGGCGTCCGTCCGCGACGTCTTGCCCATGCCGCGCATCTGGGGGAGGTGAAGGTCGGAACCGCTCATCGAGACCCTCCGGGCGGATTCGCCGGTGCGGCGGGGAGCATACTGCATCGCCAACCCCAACGCCATGCGATCCGCTCCGATCGGCAGAACCGCGTGCCGCGCTATAGTCCTGTTCCCCGTGCCCGGGGGCTCCCTCCCACGACCGGAACCGACCTGATGCCCGACCTGAGCGTCACCGTCCACGGCCTGCGCCTCTCCAACCCGTTCGTCATCGCCTCGGGGCCGCCGGGCACGAACGCCAACGTCATCGCACGCGCCTTCGACGAGGGCTGGGGCGCGGTCGTCGCCAAGACCGTCTGCCTCGACGCCTCCCGGATCGTGAACGTCGCGCCCCGCTACGCCCGTCTCCGGGCCGGCGCTTCACGCGAAATCTACGGCTGGGAGAACATCGAGCTCATCAGCGACCGCGATCTCGGCGACTGGCTCGACGACTTCCGGCGGCTCAAGGACCGCTACCCCGACCGCGTCCTCATCGCGTCGATCATGGAGGAGTGCCGCCGAGACGCCTGGCATGAGATTGTCGAGCGTGTCCAGGACACCGGCGTCGACGCCCTCGAGCTGAACTTCTCGTGCCCGCACGGCCTGCCGGAACGCCGCATGGGGTCGGCGATGGGTCAGGATCCAGCGATCCTCTCCGAGGTCTGCGGCTGGGTCCGCGAGGTCGCCCGTGTGCCGATCTGGGCCAAGATGACGCCGAACGTCACCCACGTCGAAGAACCCGCACGAGCGGCGCTCCATGCCGGATGCGACGGCATCAGCGCGATCAACACCATCCTCTGCGTCATGGGCATCAACCTCGACACGCTCCGCCCCGAGCCGACGGTCGAGGGGTACTCCGTCGCCGGCGGTTACTCTTCGAAGGCCGTCCGACCCATCGCCCTGCGCATGGTGATGGAACTCGGCACCATGATGTTCGGTGGCGGCAACGGGCAGCCCATCCTTGCCCCCGGCCAGCCGGCCCGGCCGGGTGAGTTCCCCCACGCGACGCTCCACGCCATCGGCGGCGTCGAGTCGGGCACGGACGCCGCCCAGTTCATCCTCACCGGCGCGCACACCGTCCAAGTCTGCACCGGGGTCATGAAGTTCGGCTACGGCCTGATCGAAACGCTGCGTGAAGGGTTGTCGGCGTTCATGGCCCGCCACGGCTTCCAGGCCGTTGACGAGTTCCGCGGCCACTCCCTCCAGTACTTCACGACGCACGCCGAACTCGTGCGCCTCCAAACCGAGCGAGGCATCACCCATCGAACCGACGATGCCAACACTGCGAGCGGCGACTCGGTCTGGGAGGGTGATCGCGTCACGGAACAGAGCGAACGGCTCGCCCGCAACTGATCCTTCCCGATCAGAAGTGCGTCGGCTCACGTGAGATGAACCGACCCCGACCGATCGTGCCGACGAACTCGCCGTTCCTCGCCTGCACCTCGCCGCGCACGGTCACCACGCTTGCCCGACCCTGCACTGGCCAGCCCTCGAACGCGCAGTAGTCCACGCGCGACAGCGACGTACGCTGCGAGAGCACTCCCCTCCAGGACGGATCCCATACGACCACGTCCGCGTCGCTGCCCACGGCGATCGTGCCCTTCATCGGGTACATCCCGAAGATTCGGGCAGCCTGCGTCGAGCAGGCGTCAACAAATGTGTGCAGGTCGATGCGCCCGGAAGCGACACCGTGGGTGTAGACGAGCGTGATCCGCTCCTGGAGAGAGGGCACGCCGTTGGGGATCTTCGTGAAATCGCCGCGGCCGATCTCCTTCTGCCCCCGATAGTCAAACGGCGCATGGTCGGTGCCGATCGTGGATATCTCCCGTCCGCGGACGGCATTCCACAGGAAGGCCTGATGCCTCTTCTCTCGCAAGGGCGGCGACATCACGTACTTCGCGCCCTCGAAGCCGGGTCGCTCCGCGAACGACCTGTCGAGCGTCAGGTGCGGCACCACTGCCTCGACCCACACGTTCACGCCCCTCAGCCTCGCCTCGACCGCCTCTCGTACCGCCTCCTCGCACGAGGTATGGACCGTGTAGACGTGCGCGCCCGTCAACTCTGCGAACGTCGTGATCCGCCTTGCGCCTTCCGCCTCGACGATCGTCGGGCGCGACGGCTCGTGCCACTCTGGGCCGGTCCTGCCCTCCGCGAGCAGACGGGCCTGCATCGCTGCCACAACGTCGGCGTTCTCGCAGTGCGCAGTGACGATGACCCCCAGTTCCTTCGCCATCGCCATGAGGGCGAAGAGGTCCGCGTCATCGAGGTTCAGCGCGCCCTTGTACGCAAGGAAGACCTTGAACGACGCCACACCATCCCGCACGATCTCTCGCAACTGCCGGCGCGCGACTTCGTCGAACCGCACCGCGGCCATGTGGAATGAATAGTCCACCGCCGCACGCCCATCGGCCTTCGCCCGCCACTCGTCGAAGGCCGCTGACGGCTCGTCCTTCGGACCGGGGCAGATCATCTCGATCAGCGTCGTCGTCCCGCCGACGAGCGCGGCCCTGCTCGCCGACTCGTAATCGTCCTTTGCGTACGTCCCCATGAAGGGCAGGTGAATGTGGACGTGCGGGTCGATGAATCCGGGGAACACCATCATGCCCGCCGCGTCGATCACCTCAAGCCCGGCGCTGTACCCGGGGAGTGACCGTGCGTCGATCGACGGCTCGACCCGCGTGATCGTCTCTCCCTCACAGTACACGTCCGCGATGCGATCCTCGCTCGCCGTGATGATCCGACCGCCCTTGATGAGCAACGCCATCGGTTCGCTCCCGCGCCACCGGCCACCCCGCGTCAGAGGCGGGTCACGCCCCCGTAGGTCTCGGGACGGCGGTCCCGGAACCACTGCCACGTGGCACGGACCTCTTCGATCATGTCAAGGTCCAGGTCCGCCACGATGACTTCGTCCTTGTCGCGCGACGCCTGCGTAATGATTTTCCCCCGCGGATCGCAGAAATAGCTCTTCCCGTAGAACTCGCCGACGTTCCACGGCGCCTCGCGCCCCACACGGTTGATCGCACCGACGAAATACTGGTTCGCCACGGCCATCGAAGGTTGCTCGATCTCCCACAGGTACTCGCTGAGCCCGGCGACGGTCGCGCTGGGATTGAACACGATCTCCGCCCCGTTCAGCCCGAGGATGCGCGCCCCCTCCGGGAAGTGACGGTCGTAGCAGATGTACACGCCGATGCGCCCCGCGCTCGTCTCGAAGACCGGGTACCCGAGGTTGCCGGGCGCGAAGTAGAACTTCTCCCAGAATCCCGGCTTGCAGTGCGGCAGGTGGCTCTTGCGGTACTTGCCGAGGAACTCGCCGCGCTCGTCGATCACCGCGGCGCAGTTGTAGTACAGCCCCGGCATCTCACGCTCGTACACCGGCACGATCAGAATGACGGCGTGCTTCTTCGCCACGGCGCGCATCGTGGTCACTGTCGGCCCATCGGGCACCGGCTCGGCAAAGGCATACCACTGCGTCTCCTGCTCGGCGCAGAAATACGGGCCGTTGAACAACTCCTGGAGGCACACGACTCTCGCCCCCCGATCGGCCGCCTCGGCGATCAGCGAGACGTGCCGGTCGATCATCGCCTGCTTGATCCGGTCGAACGGCGCATCGGCCGACTCGCAGAGCGAGGCCTGGATCAACGCTGCACGCGTCACTCTCGGCATGAGCCGTCTCCGTGCGGCGCGGCCCCTCCGCACCGGGGCACGCCGCCGGATCATATTGCGTGACGGGCCTGGCTCCCGTTCGCTCAGGCCGCCCGCTTCGAGGCGACGTGCTCGGGCCGCGGCAGCCGGACGTCCCGGGCGAGCCGGACCGCTGCCAGCCCCCTGATGACGAGGTAACTCAGGTCGATCTGCCACCACCGCAGGCCGTGCCGCGCCGACGCCGGGAACGCGTGGTGGTTGTTGTGCCAGCCTTCACCAAACCCAAGCACTCCGAACACCGCATTGTTGCGGCTGTGGTCGTGCGTTCGGTACGGCCTCGTCCCCCACAGATGACACACCGAGTTGATGCTCCATGTCACGTGATGCACGAGGAACACGCGGACCAGCCCGCCCCAGAGCAGCCCGAGGACCGCGCCGCTCCATGTCCCCGTGACCGCCCACGCAATGCCCGCGGGAATCGCAAGCCCCAGCACGACCCAGACCACGAACAGCCGGCTGATGTTCCGTACGAGCCAGTCGCCCCGGAGGTCCGGAACGTACCGATCGAGGTCGCACTGCCGCCCCAGCAGAAGCCATCCGAAGTGGGCATGGAAAAGGCCGTGGAGGAATCCGCGAACACCCTCACCGTGCCCGTGCGGTGAGTGCGGATCATCGTCGCGGTCGCTGTGCTGGTGGTGCTGCCGGTGCGTGGCCACCCACGAAAGGATCGGCCCCTCGACGGCCATGGAACCGAGCACGCCGAGAACCGTCGTCACGACACGATTCGCACGGAAGGACCGGTGCGTAAAGAGCCGATGGCAGCCGACCGTAACGCCCAGTCCCGTGAGCATGTAACCGCAGACCAGCAGCCACAGGTGAACCCAGCCGAAGCCGACGCCCCACAGGAGCACGATTGCCGCCACCAGCCCGATGAACGGCACGACGACGGCGAGCAGGTTGACGAGCCGAAACAAAAACGAAGCCCGCTGGGCGGGCTCGTTCTCGATCGCGTCAACGAATGGTGTCAGGAACACGCTTTCGGCCGGCACACTCTGCCCGTTGCGATCGTTGGGCAAGGTGCCACCGTCCTCACCAGGCTGCGGGGCATGCGTCTCGCGGCCCGATGTTGCGCTTCCCCCCGGAAGCCGCAATGGCTCCGGTGTGTGCTGCATGGATGGCGCTGTGGATGGCGTCTGGATTACCAGCCACCCCCGCCTCCGCCGCCTCCGCGGTTCTCGCGGGGCTTGGCCTCGTTGACGGTGAGGTCGCGCCCGTCGACGTTCTTGCCGTTGAGGGCGTTGATGGCGGCCCGAGCCTCGTCATCGTTGTTGAACTCGACGAACCCGAACCCGCGGGGGCGACCCGTGTCGCGGTCCATCACCAGCGTGGCGGACGCGACCTGGCCGTGCTCCTCGAACAGCTCGCGAAGACGGTCCTCGGTGGTGCTGAACGAGAGATTGCCGACATAGAGCTTCATGAACCCGATCCTCTTGCCCGAGTGCTTTTCCGACCGCTGCTTGAACCCGGGCAAGAGTCAGCTTCGGCGATCCTGATGCGGAGCCAGACGCCTGGCCCTGCCGGACGAACGGATTCTAGCCCTCTCCCTTGGCCCGTGCATGGAGAAGGTCAAGGGGACTCCCTCCCCCATTTCCAACGCCCTCATGCCACACTCGTTCGACAAGCCGTATCCCGTGTCTCCCGCAGCCTTGTTCTCCCCGGGGATGACGACGCTTGGCCACCTCCGGTTTTACCATAAGACCATCGCTGACAAACACTTGAACACTCGCGCCGCTCGCGTCTCTTCGCCCTTGGTATGCTGGCTTCACCCTCGGAGAGTACCCATGCATACCCCACGCACCCTCCTCGCTTCCGGTCTCGCGGCCATCGTCGCCTCGGCCTGCACGCTTGCCATCGTCCCGTCCCACGCCCAGCCCGAAGCCGGTCAGGCGGTCAGGACGCCACCCCGTCCCGCCGTGATAAACCATGTTGTCTTCTTCAAACTCAAAGACCAGGCGGACGCCGCCCGTCTCATCGACGACTGCGACCGCCGACTCGCTCGCATCCCGGGCATTACGTCGTACTTCTGCGGCAGGCACGTCGATACCGGCCGACCGACCGTCGAGACCGATTACGACGTCGCGTTCTACGTCGGATTTGACACGCTGAAGGACTACACCGCGTACGTTGACCATCCGCTGCACGTCGCCGTCGTCGCCGAGTGGCGTTCCCGGTTCGAGTGGATCAAGGTGTACGACGTTCACGACGAGACTCCATGACCGCAGCCGCCAACGAACCGGTGCGCGTTCTCCATGTCGGGCTTGGTCCGCTCGGGCGGCTCATTGCCTCCGATGTCCACGCCCGCGGCGCTGGAGTCGTTGTCGCCGCCGTCGATCCCGACCCCGCCCTCGCCGGACGACCCCTCGGCGACTTCGCGCCCGGCACGACACCCGGCGTCACGATCGATGCGGACCTCGCCCGCGCCGCCGATTCCGCCGCGTTTGACGCCGCCATCGTGACGACCGTTTCATCGCTCGCATCGTGCGCTCCCACCTTTCGCACGCTGCTCGATCGCGGCGCCACGGTCGTGAGCACCTGCGAGGAACTGGTGTATCCCCACCTGCGCCACGCCCTGCTCGCCGACGAACTCCACGCTCTGGCTTTGCGACGGGGAGGCCGACTGCTGGGTACGGGCGTCAATCCGGGCTTTCTGATGGACCTGCTGCCGGTCGTGGCCTCGGGAGTCTGCCGTGTTGTCCGTGCCGTGCGGGTTCGGCGCGTGCAGGACGCCTCGACGCGCCGAGTTCCCTTCCAGCGCAAGATCGGGGCCGGACTCGACCGGGACGCCTTCGAACGCGGCGTGCGCAAGGGCTGGCTCCGGCACGTCGGGCTTGGCGAAAGTCTCCACTTCATCGCCGATCGCCTCCGGCTTGAGATCGAGGACTGGAGTGAATCGGTCGAACCCGTCCTTGCCGAACGCGAACTCCGGTGCGCCCTCGGCGTGATCGAGCCGGGACAGGCGGCGGGCGTGCGTCAGGTCGCTGTCGGTGTCGGGCGTGGACGCGACACGGTTCGGCTTGAGTTCGTCGCTGCCATCGGCCAGCCCGACCCGCACGACAGCGTGCGCATCGACGGGGAACCCCCGATCGATCTGACCATCCGCGGCGGCGTCCACGGCGACACCGCGACCGTCGCCATCACCGTCAACGCCATCCGCCCGCTGCTTGCGTCCCCGCCCGGACTCCATACGATGTCCACCATCGCGCCCCCGGCCTGCGACCGGCACGCGACCGCACCACTTCAGCACGGACGCTGACCATGCCCGCCCCCCCCTTTGACGCAGCCACCGCGACCACCGTAACCACGACCGACGGACGCACGCTCGTCTCCTTCGGCGGGTGCAACTACCACGGCCTGGCGCACCATCCGCGCGTTGTGCATGCCGCACAGGATGCCCTCGCACGATTCGGCGTCAGCGCGTCGGCCAGCCGCGAGACCTCGGGCAACGCACACCCCCACGAGCGCCTCGAACGAGAGATGGCGGACTTCGTCGGCGTGGAGAGCACGCTCCTCGTCCCCGACGGCTACACCGCGAACGTCGCCGCGGCGCAAGCGGCGGCACGAACACACGGCGTCGCAATCCTCGATGAGCGTGCCCACGCAAGCCTCCACGACGCCGCTGCCGCCGCGGGTCTGCACTCGCTCGTCTACCGCCACGGCGAGATCAGTCACGCCGCAGCGATCGCCGCCGAGCACGCCGAGCACGGCGTCGTGGCGATGGTGGACGGCGTCTTTGCCGCGGATGGTCAGCTCGCGCGACTCCGCGACCTCCTCGCCGCGCTCCCCGACGATGGTCTGCTGATCGTGGACGACTGCCACGGATTCCTGACGCTCGGCCCGCACGGCCGCGGCACCGTTCCGCACCTGGGCCTGCTCGATCAGCGCCTCGCGATCACGACCACGCTCGCCAAGGGCCTCGGCTGCGCGGGCGGCATCGTCGCCGGCAATCGCTGCTTCGTCGAGCGAGCGAGACGTGCGACCGCCTACGTCTGCACCACACCAACACCTCCCGCGCTCGCTGAGGCTGCGCGGGAGGGCCTCCGCGTCATGTGGGATGAACCCTGGCGGCTCGATCGCCTGCGCGAAAACGCCTCGCGCCTGCGGGCGCACGCCGTCCGCCTGGGCCTGTCCGTCTGCCCGGACCCCACGCCGATCATCACCTTCACGCTCGGCACACGCGAGGACATGGAGCGCGCCCGAGCCACGCTGGAATCCGCGGGCTTCCGGGTGCCGCTCATCGACTATCCCGGCGGCCCCGCCCCCGTCTATTTCCGACTGATGGTCTCGAGCGAGCACACGCCAGAGCAGATCGACTCGCTCGCCGCGGCCCTCGCCTGCGCGATCCCAAAGCCGATACGGGCGGCTTCCTGACCTTCACGCTTTGATCGCCTGCGCGAGTTCAGCCGTTCGAATCGTCGTCGTCGCGCCGGCGACGTCGCGAGTCCCGCCCGGCTTGGCCAGCAACGCCCGGTACTCGCCGTAGGCGTTTGGGTGCGACCTGTGGTCCTTGGACACCCGATCGCGGACGACCTCGAACCCAGTGGTCGCGATCAGTTGTCGCAACTTCTCTTCGCTGAACGAGTGCGGGTGCATGTGGTCGCTGTAGTCCATAAGGTCCACCAGCAGCCAGAGCAACCCGCCCCGGCGCAGCACCCGACGACATTCCAGCATCACTCGCGCAGGCTCCGAGACGTGGTCCAGGCAGTTCTCCGCGATTACCAGGTCGGCCGTGCCTCCTGGCACGGGGATCGATTCGCCAGGCGCGGCGACGAACACGACCTCATCGCAGTGCGATCGTTTCGGCAACAGCCCTTCGCGCACGTAACCGTCCGCCAGTGGATCGACCGCGATTGCCCGCCGCCAACGGGCAGCCGCGACGGCAGGGTATGGACCCGGCCCGATCTCCACGACGGACTGCCGCTCGCACCAGGCGCGGAGTTCTCGCTCATCGGCCGCACCGACGAACCGGCCCAACTCGACGATCCGATCACGCTGCCAACGACCGAATGTCTCCTCGTAGTCGCCGATGCCTGCACGGCGGTCCGGCTCGCGAATGAACGAAACCCAGAACGCCAGTTCGTCGCGGTACTTTGCCGTCTGCTCCTCCGACACCACTGCCTCGACGCCGTCAGGATGCACGACCCACCCATCGGCCAGCCCACCTCGCCACATCCCGACGGTGTCCGTTCTCGTTGCCTCGAGTTGGTCCAGTCGAGCGTGGATGCCCGCAAGCCCCGGCTTGAGCAGCCGTTGCACGAACGCTTTGGATCTTGTTTTCAGTCTCATCGCGGCCCGCTCCATCTGTCGAATCGCCTACAGCACGACAGTGCTTCCGATCGTCTCGAAGCTCCACGTTTCCTCGCCCAGCAGGAACGTGTACTGGCCGAGCGCGCTCGGTCCACTCGCCTCGCGTGCCGCGACGATCATCCGCCCGCCTGCCGACGCGGCGGAAACTGGGAAGTCTATCTCCGGCCCGAGCGCGAGCGAGGTGGCGTCGCTCGAACTCCAGACGAGCGTGACCAGCGAGAACCGCAGCATCACGAGGTTCCCGGCCGAAGTCAGGCCGAACAGGTTGATCCCGCCGTCGGCCGACACAGCCGCAGCGACGGCCCGGTCGAGCGCGGGCGCGGCAGCCGCCTGCGAGATGTTCGCGACCTCCCATCCGTCCGGCTCCCCGGCCGCTGCCTTCTGATCGCGCAGCGCGGGCGACCACCAGTACGTCCAGACCTCGCCCCCTGCCGTCTGCCCCGCGATGTTCAACCCGCCCCACGGCGTGACGTAGGCGTCCAGCTGCCCCTCGAAAGTCGGCCCGCTGAAGAGCGCCGTCATGTTCAGCGTCTGCCAGTCCATGAGGCCGGGTGCCCACCAGTAGACGATCACTTCGCCGTCTTCGTTCAGGCCCGCGAGATTCAGCCCGTCCCACGCCGCGACGTACCCTGCAAGCCCTCCCGTCATCGTCGGGCCGTCGAAGAGGGCCGTGAGGTCGGAGTACTCCCACGCCGGCAGACCAGGCGCCCACCAGTAGTTGATCGCGTGCCCCCGCGCATCCAGCCCGGCGACGTGGATCGATCCCCAACTCGGCTGGTAGGTCGTCAGGTCCCCGGTCAGGCCGGGAGCGCCGATCTCTGCCGTTTTGTTCATGACCTTCCACGTTCCGAGCTCGTGGTCACCGCTGAAGATCCAGAGCCTGTGCTCGCCGTCCGTCACGGCCAGGTGGAGCATGCCATCCGGCGTGACGTACGGCGTCATATCGTGCACACGACCACGGAAATTGGTCAACAGCGCGATGTCCTGTCGGCTCACCTCGCCGGTCGTCCCGCTCGTCAGCAGCAGGAACGGCCGCAGGTCCGGCCCGAGGGCGAACGTCGCAATCGCCCCGCCCACTCGCGTCGAGACGATCTTCTCGGTCTGCCCGTGCGACGCTCTGGCGCTGAATCGGACCACGAGATCGCGCGCGAACGAGGGCAGGTTGAACGTAAGCGAGCCGTCGGGGCTGAACAGTCCGGTCAGCGTCACGGCAGGCCCCGCGACTCCGGCTGCCGTTCCCCAAACCTCCGCGTCGTACATGGTGTCTGGCATCAGGCCGCGCACCGTCAGCCTTGCGCCCTGCACCGTTCCCTCGCGCACGTTCGCGTCCTTCAGCACGTACACCAGACCCCGGCTCCGGTCTGAACCGCCGAAGAGGTGCAGCACATCCCCGGACGAGTTCGTCGACGACATCCGCCCCACCAGCGAGTCGGGGTGGTAGTGGGCGAAGTCAAACCCGAGCGAGCCGTGCTGCACGAACCGCGCGATCGTCTGCTGGAGCGCCCGCATCCCGTTCGTCAGGATGTAGCCGTTGAAGTCGAGTTCTTCCGTCACGATGCGCAGCGGCGTGCCGAACTGCCCCGATGCCAGGCCCGACCACAGAACGGTTCGGAACAGCGACTCGTCATCCGCCTGCGTGAAGCCCGGACCGTATGCCGGCCTCCCGTTCGGCCAGTCCACGCGCGTCATCCCCCACTCGCCGTTGATGATCGGCCGACGTTGCAACTCGTGCGTCAGCCAGTACGCCGTGATGTTGCCCTGCTCGATGGCGGCCCGGATCGAACGATCCGCGTCCGGGTTGTTGATCGGCTCCTCGTTCGCGTTCGTGTAGAAGTGCGGTGTAAGCGCGTCGAAGTTCCGGCTCAGGAAGTTGAGACGATGCAGCGGCCCTCGCGGATCCTGCGCGATCGTGCTGTTCAGCACCATATGGTGCGGGTCGTACGCCCGCATGTGGGCCGCGAGGGCGTCGATCCACCGCGACCGCCGCGCGAACTCCGGCTCGCGCCCGGGTCCGACGTTTCCCTCGGCGTTGAGCGTCCACTCGTAGCTGTCCCACTCGCTCGGAATCTCCCACCCCATCACGCGGTGGGCGTGCATGCTTTCGTTCACCCAGTCTGCGACGACCTCCATTCGGCGCTTGGCGATGTCGAGCGTGCCCGGAGTCTGGAAGAACTCGTTGATCGATGCCAGCGGACCGCCGAAGTTCTGCGCCCACGGGCCTTCGACCGCGGAGCCGGTGTTACCGAACGCCTCGAAGACCTCGTCGTAGTGAAACGTGTCGAACGCGCTGAGGATGACGTAGATGCCGTGCTGGTCCGCCAGTTCGAGCAGGTTGTGGATGAACTGCCGCATGTGCGGGTTGAACTCGCCCGGCCTCCACTCCAGCCAGTACAGCCCGTCCGGCGTCCCGGTGATCGGCGTGTCCGGGCCGGTCGGCACCGTCGGGTTGCCCTGCCAGTGCGTGTTCAAGAGTTCCACGTACACGCGCATCGTGTTAATGCCGCGCGCAGCCAGCGCCGCGAAGTACGGCCCGGCTGGCCCCTCGAACGACGGCTCGTCGTGGAAGTTCCGGAAGACGTCACCCTCGTTGTCCCACACGTTCCCGGTGTACAGATTCCGCGTGTAAGCCCAACTCAGTCCCAGGTGATCCCCCACGGCAACGAAGGCGTCACCCCGCTCGGTGACCAGCATCCGCCCCAGCGGCGACGGAACCAACCGCAGGCCACCCGATGAGTCCTGCGCTGTCGTCTGCGTCGCAAACTGCACGGAACCGGCAAGATCGCTCAGTGCACCGGCTGCATCGAACGCCCGAACGGCAACGTGGTACGTGGTCCCAGGCGACAGCCCGATGAGACGGATGTCCTCCTCCAGCCCTGCGAGCCGCGGCACATGGCGATTCTCGTACACCGTTGCCTCGATCCAGTCGCGCTCATCGAGAATGGGCGTCTCGCTGTAGCGGATGTAGTACCCCGAGACGTGACCAAGGCCGGTCGTCGTCCCGGCAGGAGCGTCGAACCGAAGCCGAGCCGAGTAGCCCGTGGCGTCGGTAACCGTCAGACCGGCGACCGGCGCCGGCCTCTCGCCCGCACGCGTGTCGATGAACATCACCTCGGCGTAGTTCACCGGCCCGCGGATGCCCGCCTGGGTCGACGCGTACCCACTGTGGACGCCGGTGATGAAGTCGTCCACGAACGCCGGCATCTCGAACCGCTCCGTCAGGTCGCGCCGGTCGGTCAGGTCGCGCGCCCCTCCCGAGTCATCGAAGATCACCTCGAAGTTGATCCCCATCGCGCGACCGTGCGTCGGCGTCGTTGTTCCCAGCGCGGACCAGGGGATGAACATCTCCATCGTCCAGCCTTCGTCGAGGTCGGCGTTGTCGTTGATCGTGCCGCTGACGACGGTGGCGTACTGAAATCCTGCGGGCAGAGAGGTCGCCAGGTCATCCGCCGCTGCGTCCAGGATGCCCGGTGCGCCACCCTGGCCGTCGCCCATGACGTACTTGCCGCGCGCGACCGCTCCGGAACCGTTCACCGGCCTGTCGAGGTTGGCGATGTTCACGCCGATCGCGACATCGTCAGCCCGAAAATACTCGTCGCGCGAGCCGTCAAGGTCGAAGTACAGGAGGAACGAATCGTCGTTCTCCAACTCCCAGCGGCTGCCCGCCCCCCCCCCGTTGCCGTCCGCCCACAGATACTGATCCTTGACGTCGACGGACGCATAGAAGCCGGCCTCATCGTACATGAACCGCACCGTCGCGGACGCTCCTGTCCTGAACGGCAGCGTGCGATGCACCGTGAACGCATCCGCCCAGGACGAATCGTTCAGCACGCCGTCGATCTGCGCACTGCCGTAGGGAATCGCCCAGAGCGGATGATCTTGCGTAATCGGATCAGCGGCGAGCAGCTGGCGAGGTTCAAGGGGTTCGATGTATTGCCGACCCTTCACCGGATGCCTGAATCCGAACATCCTCACGCCTCCAGGAGTCGTGTCCGTGTTTGAGCAACGAAGCCTACTGCGGACCGCATGGGCAGGATGATCGGCAGAGCCACCCGTTCTGCTGCCACGATCTCTCCTGGCGAAACCCCTCCATCGCGCGGCTGGCAGGGTCGAGATGTTTCGGTCAAGTCTGTAACCTCAGTCACGACAAGAACTTGTGCGCGGCGTGAAGTTCTGTTTACCCATCTTGACCCAGGCCATCCGATTGCCGACAATATTCAAGACATTGCTGTCCGCATGGACCAAGGGAAGGGAGGCCCCCATGGCACGGCGGAGCCATCAAGCGGAAGGCAGTACGACCCGGAGCGCAACAGTTGAGTTTGGGACGGTAAGAGAGGCGTTGGCCGAGTTGAACTCTCTTCGCCATACCGAAGCCCCACGACGCCGAACCCTCGGCCGCCGTCCGATGCTCGATCTTTCAGTCCCGGCTGCAACCCAACCAGCAAACTCCGGCTCGAACCAGGGCCCACCGGTCCAGCCGACCACCGAGCAGGTCCGCAGGCGTGCCTATGAGCTCTGGATCGCCCGCGGCTGTCGGGACGGCCACGACCTCGACGACTGGCTCGACGCCGAGCGTGAACTGCGCGGTCAGCCCTGACCCCGGCACCGATCCGGATTCTCGGACCACCCGCTGATCGCCGGAATCGCCGCCGCTCCACGCGCGGCCGCAGCACCCCTATCTCTGTCGCAGACGCTACCGCGGTGGCCGGTCGTGCCTGAACGGTCTGGCATCAGCGCCGTTCCGATGGAATGGTGTGGGTGTCTGGGCACACGTCGTTCACGACGCAGCCCGCAACAACCGGCCAACGCCGGAAAGGTGGTTCAGCATGAGAAGGACTTCGTGCATCGTCCTCGGGTCGCTCGCCACGGTCGGCCTCGCCTCGGCCTCGCTCGCAGACATCGTCGCGACACCGTTCAACATGGACCACGCATCCTCCGTCGCGGGTCTCACGATCCGCCTTGACGTGATCGATCGCGGCTCGTTCGCGGAACTCGTGATCTCGAACGATTCCATCACCGCTGGCGTTCTCACCACCTTCTATGTCGAGAACACCGCGACCTCGCAGCTCTGGGGCGGGGTCTCCCTGCACGACTGGTCGAGCGGCGTCTCGTTCGGAAACGGCACCACGCCGGCCAACCCGCCAGGCTCGATCGCCGACTTCGGCGGCCCGTGGGGCGGCTCGCTCTTCGCCTTCGGCGCGGACAACCCCAAGCCCGCCAAGGGCGTCGGCCCCGGTGAGTGGCTCTCGCTGAAGATCGACCCCGGCTCGTCGTCAGTCGCCGCGATACAGGCGGCGTACACCGACCCGGCCGCTGTTCGCTTCGCGGGCCACGTCCAGGCCCTCGCCGACGGCTCCAGTGCGTGGATTGTGACCGTCCCGACGCCCGGCACCGCTGCCCTGCTCGCCATCGGCGGCGTGCTGGCTGTCCGCAGGCGTCGCGCCTGATGCCGGACTCGTCAACTCCCACCTGGGCGGGCGAGGATCGCCCGCCCTTTTTCATGCGCCGATTGCCTTCCTTGCGACCTCTCGCGCCACGTCGAGCGTCGAATCTCCCCGGCCGCGCCCCTTGACGTCGTAGGTGGCCACACGACCTTCGCGGATGACCTCAGCGATCGCTTGCTCTAAACGCCCGGCGAGCGACGATTCGTCGAGCCAATCGAGCATCATCCGAACAGTCAGCAGCATCGCCATCGGGTTCACGACGTGCCGGCCCGCATACTTCGGTGCGGACCCGTGCGTCGGTTCGAAGACGGCGTAGTCGTCCCCGATGTTCGCCGACGCCGCGAAGCCCAGGCCGCCGACAAGCCCGGCGCACAGGTCCGATATGATGTCCCCGAACATGTTCTCCGCGACGAGCACGTCGTAGTCCTGCGGGTTCTTGAGCAGCCACATGCAGATGGCGTCGATGTTCGCCTCGTCGCTCTCGATACGCGGATAGCCTCGCGCCACCTCGCGGAAGACCCGCGTCATCAGGCCGCCCGTCTTCCGCAGCACGTTCGGCTTCTCCACGAGCGTAACCCGCCGCCTCCCGTGCTCTCTCGCGTACTCGAACGCCTGTCGGCAGATGCGTTCGCACCCCTGCCGCGACACGATCCGAGTCGAAAGCGCGACGTTCTCAAGCCCCTTGTCCGCCCACGGCGTCATGCGCGGGTTTGCACACAGCGCGCCGTACACCGGCTCAGGCAGCGGATAGAACTCCACCCCGGCGTACATCCCCTCCGTGTTCTCGCGGAATACCACGATGTCGATCGGCTCCGTCACCGGCGATGCCTCGGTCCCGCGGTAGTTGAGCGGGTTCCCCTCGTAGGCCTTGCACGGCCGCAGGTTCGTGTGCAGGTCGAACAACTGCCGGAGGCGCACGATCGGCGAGACGTACACCAACCCCAGGCCTCGCAGGGACGGGTCCAGTTCCGCCTCAGCCTCCTCGCTCGGCTTGCTCGTGATCGCCCCGAAGAGGGCACAGTCGGTCGTCCTCAGCGCCTCGATCGTTCGGGCAGGCAGGGCATCGCCCTCGCGCCGCCAGAACTCCCAGCCGATGTCCGCGTGCACGTAGTCGGCGTCGAACCCGATCGCATCGAGCACGATCCGCGCCGCATCCATGACGTCGTGCCCGACGCCGTCGCCCGGCATCCACGCGATTCGGCGCTTCCCCACCGGCTCACTCTTCAAGCAGCGCCCGCAACTGCTCCAGGTGATCGGCCCAGAACTTCTTGGCCTTCGCCACGTCGCTCGATGCCTTCAGTTTTCGCTGCTGCACGGCGACCTGGCACTTGCCCTCGCCCTTGGGCGTGAAGTACACGTCCACGAACGTCTGGTCTGGCCACGTCACGCGCAGATTCTTGTCCCGGTTCGCCACCCGAACCGTGAACGGCGTCATGAGCCAGCGCTTGCGCGTCCGCGTGTCCGCCCAGGCCCGGTAGGCACGCGAGACCGGCACCTCGATGACGCGGCTGGCGGACGTCTGGTAACCGGTCGTGGCCTGGTTCGGCTCGCGCCGCCCGCGCGCCTGCTCGTAGCCGACCGTCACCATCTGCGCCCACCACGCCGAGAGGCCGTCGCGCTCGGTCAGAAAGACCGCGATCTCCTTGTGCGTCATCACCTCCGCCCCGGCGTCGTCGAGGATGCGGCACCAGTCCTCCCAACCGCGCCCCGTCCCCTTCTTGACGGCCTCTTCCGTGATCCCCGCGGTCTTATCCACGCCGTTCGCCTCGGCGACGGCACCGCCGTTCGCAACCGCCTGGTCGGCCGGGGCGGCCGCCTGCTTCGGCTTCGGCGCGGACTTCGTCGCTGTCGTTCCTGACTTCTTCGCCATGGCCTCGATCCTCATCCCGCGCCGAGCGCGGCCCGCGTCATCGACTCCGCCCCCCCCAGCGCCACCAGTTCCTGCGCAACCGGTGAGAGCGGCGTGAACCCGAACTCCTCTCCCTCGCACCTCACGACGGCCGCCCCGAAGTCGATCTCGATCGTCGGCCCTCGCACAGTGCCCCCGGACACACCGGCGAACCGATCGTGCATGACACCGACGAACCCGGGACACTCGATGCACGGAAGTCCGTTGTTGAACGCGTTGCGCAGGTAGGTCTCGCTGAACGATGCCGCGATCACGCACGGCACGCCCCCGTGTTTGAGTGCTGTCGCCGCCTGCTCGCGGCTCGAACCCGTCCCGAAGTTCCGGCCTGACACGATCACGTCGCCCCGCCTGAAGTGCGTGTGGAACGCGGGATCATAGTTCTCAAAGATCACGGCGGCCATTTGTTCGGGTGTCAGGGCCTCATTGTAGGTGTGTTTCCCGGCAAAAATCCCGTCGGTGTCCACGTCATCCCGGGGGAGAAAGACCGTCCCGGCGCGGACCGTCGCCGGGAATCCCTGCACGACGCGCGTCCGCCCGTTGGGAACCTGTGAGGCGGGCGGGCGATCACCCACCCGGTATGACGCGTGCGCGAGCGTATCGGCGAATGTGCCGGGCGCGCGAATGCAGCCCGCGATCGCGCTCGCCGCCACCACGGCCGGCGACCCGAGATAGACCTGCGCGTTTCTGCTCCCCATGCGCCCTCGGAAATTGCGGTTCGTTGCGCTGATCGCCACTTCGCCGTCTCGCACCAGTCCCGCGCCGAGGCCGATGCACGGGCCGCAGCCGGACGGCAGCGCGATCGCCCCCGCGTCGAGCAGTGCCCGCCAGTAGCCAAGCCGTTCCGCCTCGCGCTGGACCTCCGCGCTCGCCGCGGCGACGTAGAACTCAACCCCGTCCGCAACACGATTGCCCCGCACGACGGCCGCAGCCTCCGCGATGTCTTCCAGTCTCGCGTTGACGCACGAGAGGAGGTACGCCTTCTGGATGCGCACGTGCCGTCGCTCGATCTCGGGCAGCGCGTGGATCGCCTTCACTCCGTTCGGCCCGCTCACGTACGGGATCACCGTCGAGAGGTCCAACTCCATCTCGACGTGGTACGTCGCGCCGTGGTCCGCAGCAAGTTCACGCCGACCTTTCCACCACCGTTCGACGTCCTCCGCGGTGTACACGCCGAGCGATCTCTCGCGTCGAGTGCCCGGTCTTCGCCCTCGCGTGAAGTACGCTGCGCGGTCCAAGAGGTAGTCTCGCAGCGTCTCGTCGAAGGGAAAGATGCCCGCCAGCGCACCCCACTCCGTGGTCATGTTCGCGATGGACATGCGCTGGTCCAGCGAGAGGCACGCGACACCTTCGCCCTGGAACTCGACCGCATGGTTGAGGGCCTCGTCGCGGTTGAACACCCCGCACAGCGCGATGATGACGTCCTTGCCGACCACGCCGGGGCGAAGCCGCCCCTTCAGTACACACCGGGCGACGCGCGGGGTCTTCCACCATGTCGTCCCGGTCGCCCAGAGGCACGCGGCGTCCGTACGCACGATCGGCGTGCCGAGGCAGCAGAGCGCCCCATACAGGTTCGAGTGCGAGTCCGATCCAACCACCATCGAGCCGGGCGTTACGTACCCCTGTTCGACCATCACCTGGTGCGAGATGCCCGTGCCAGGCGGGTAGAAGTCGATCCCATGCTCGGCTGCGAACCGCTCAATCCGCGCGTACTTGCCGAGGTTCTCCGGGGTCACGTTCTGGATGTCGTGATCGATCGCGAAGACCGGCTGACGCGGATCATTCACGCGCGCCGAGCGGCCGGTTCCCTCGAACAGGCCCAGAAACTTCGGGATGACAGCCGCCGTGTTGTCGTGCGTCATCACGTGCTTCGGACGGATGCGGACGATCCGCCCCGACCATGCTGCCTCCCCTGGCCCGAGTCCGACCGCGGCGTTCGTGGCGAGTTTCTCGACGAGCGTGAGCGGCATTGAAAAGACGGCCTCTGGCAAAGGTGTTCGGGTCATTGTAGGGGGTCCCTCTTGCGGATCGCTGCCCACAATTCTCGTTCCTGGTCTGACAGCGCACTGAATCTCGCGTCAATCCCTATCGGTCCGGCGATCGTCGTCGGGATCGTCGGCAACGAGATTCGACACGCACACGCGACGTGCTAGGAGACCCACGTGACCCCTCGCAAACTCATCCTCACCGCATTCGGCACTGCGACACTCTCCCTCGTGCCCGGCCGAGCGCTGGCACAGTTCCCGAAGGCCTTCGACACCGATCGCGAGTTCATCAGCGCAAACGGACCAGCCGAACTGACCGAGCACTACGCCATCGACGCGATACTCTCCGCCCCTGCGGTCGTGGACCGTCTCGTGAGTGTCGGATCGCGCACCCTGCCCACCGGAGAACGCGGACTCCACGTCATCGTGTGGTCCAAGCAGCACACCATCCTCGATGAACTCCTCCTCACGGACCACCAGATCGGCGGCGATCTCGTCGGCTACGACGTCAAGATCGCCGCGAACAAGCACCTCCTGATCGCGGGTGAGTACCGCCGACCTGGCGGCGTGCAGGGAACGTTTGTCTGTCGCCTCGACCTCGTCGCGCGCAGTGTGGTCTGGTATGTGGGACTGACCGGACAGTACACGACGCCCGGCATCCCATGGAGCTTGGCACAGCCGGCGTATGCGCTCGTGGAACTCCCCAATGGCGACGTCGCCATCGCACGCACGCTCGACTTCGGAGGGTTCACACCGACCGTCGGACTCGTTTCCTGCCTCGACGCGGCGGGAATTCCGAAGTGGTCGAAGTACTACTCCGACGCCGTCGGGCTGAACCGGTGGCTGAACATTCAGGATCTCACCGTCGCACCGCCCGGGAGCGTCAACCCCCCCGCCGGAAGCCTCATCGCCGTCGGCAGCTTCGACGACAAGGGGCTGGTCATGAACATCGACGCCGCCACCGGGAACATCCTCTGGGGCGTCGGCTCCACCGTCTTCAGCGGCGTGACCCAATGGCGCGGCATCGACTTCGACTGGACCACATTCGACATGTTCCTCTCCGGCATCATCGTCCACCAGCTCGACTTCTGCTTCGGGCCGAAACTCGTCGTCGGTCGCCTGACACCGGGCACCTGCGGCTTCCCACCGGCGAGCAACTGGCTCACGACCGAGCCGGGCCTCGACTTCATCCCCGCGCCCGGCGCCGTCTCCTTCAGAAAGTCGATCTCCGGCTCGACCGAGCGACTGCTTGTCGCCGGCGGCACGACCTGCTACAGCCTCGCCTACGGCATGGTCCTCGACCCCGCCACCGGAGCACCCATCCGCACTTGGACCGACGGAGGCGGCGGACCGACAACCTACGCTCGCACGCACGACCTCGCAGGCTCGCGCCATTCGTTCACCGCCCACACCATCGGCCAGAGAGGACAAGCCGGCTCACCACCCGTGGGCGCGTACGTCTCCGCTGCCAACTGCGTTGCAGATGTGCCCGTTGTCCCCGACGGTCTGCCGATCGACTGCTACGCCGACGACACCATCGGCGCCTTCCCGGACGATTTCTTCTACCCACTGATGTGGAACGATTACCCCTCAATGAGCGTCGAGGTCCACAACTGCAGGAACAACCACTTTGGCGGTGGCGTCAACGACCTGCCCGATCCGAAGATCAAGTTCAAGTGGCCCCCGTGATGCCGCCGCAGCCCACGATGAACCGAGCCTGCTTCGCAAATACAACCGCCCGGATCGCGCCAGCGACCCGGGCGGCCTCTTCAAAGCGGGCGAAGGGAATCGAACCCTCGACATTCAGCTTGGGAAGCTGACGTTCTACCGCTGAACTACGCCCGCGAACCAGATCAGTATACCTCCCGCATTCCGGGATGGAAATGCCCCCCTCTCGGTCCACCCCGGGCGACGCATCGAGTCCCCTTCAGTCCGCTTCGGGGCGGGCCTTTTCTGGCCCCCTTCATGCTTCCAGCCTCTCAACAGACCACGCACAGAGTGTGCCCGGCCAACTACAGCACGTCACCGGCTCCGACCCCTCCCGTCATCGACTCGGGTGTCCGCTTCACGAACCCGAACCAGACCAAGCAGAACCCAGGCCAGAGCAACCCGAAGAACAGGATCATCCCGACGGCGATCACCGCGCCGAACGCCGCGCCAGGCCCGGACTGGCTCTGCGCCATCGGATTGTTCGGATAGTCCGCGGCCCACTGGGCCATTGCGGCGTTCTTCTCGAGTGCATTCCAGATGTTGACCGCCACGAGCGGCAGTGACGCAACCGCGTACACCAGGTGCAGCGTTCGTCCCACCGGCTTGCGACCCAGCGTCGTGATCCCGGCAAACAGGAGCACGAAAGTCAATCCGATGCCGATCGCTGCCAGTGCCCAGTCCAGCGGCCCCATGACCATCGATGGGGGGAGCGGCGCGCCCTCCAGCATCGATTCCACCATCTGCGATTGGAACGGGATCATCGCCAGCCCGCACCCTCCGCAGAACAGCCCCAGCCCCGCCCAGGCGATGCTGACGATCCCTACCACCTTCGGCCACCTCGGAGCCTCGACGAACAGCGACGGATCGTCCGGGTCGAACCCGGTCGGCGGCTCCAGCCCTCGGTCATGCTCGCTCATGCAACCCCCTTGCCCAACGCTTCACACCTGCCCGAGGAACCGCAGGTCGTTCTCGAACAGCAGCCGGATGTCCGGGATGCCGTATCGCCCCATGGCGATCCGCTCGATCCCGAACCCGAACGCGAAGCCCGTCCATCGTTCGGGATCGATGCCGCAGGCTTGCAGCACGGCCGGGTCCACCATCCCGCACCCGCCCAACTCGATCCACTTCGCCGGCTCGCCGGGACGGAGGGCGATCTTCATGTCGAACTCCGCGCTCGGTTCGGTGAAGGGGAAGAACGACGGGCGGAGCCGCACCTCGGCCCCGTCGCCGAAGTAGGCCCGGGCAAACTGGAAGAGGGTCGTCTTCAGGTCCACCATAGTCACGCCGCGGTCGATGAACAGGCCCTCGATCTGGTGGAACATGAACGAGTGCGTGGCGTCCACGGTGTCGGGCCGGTATACCCGCCCCGGGCTGATGACCTTGATCGGCGGCCCCCATCCCTTGGCCACCGCGTCCTCCATCACGCGCACCTGCACGGTGCTCGTCTGGCTGCGCATCATCCGTGGCCGGGCGGTCGTCCGCGGGTCGTCCACGTAGAAGTTGTCGATCGGATCGCGGGCAGGGTGGTCCGGCGGAATGTTCAACTTGATGAAGTTGTGCTCGTCGTCCTCGAGTTCCGGTCCGTCGGCGACGTCGAACCCCATACGCCCGAAGACCTCGCACAACTCCTCGCGGACGCGAGTGAGGATGTGCCGACGACCGGCGGCCTCTGTCACAACCCTTCCCGGTTCAGTCACGTCCAAGACCGGCCCGGAAGACGCGGGTTGGCCGTTCGCCAGCGCGGCCAGCCTGGACTCGAACGCGGCTTCGAGCACGGCCTTCACCTCGTTCAGCCGCTTGCCCACGGCGGGTTTCTCCGGACCGGGAATGTCCTTCAGGCCCGCCATCGCAACGCGAAGCCGCCCCTTCGTTCCCAAGTAGGCGATGCGCCACGCCTCGACGGCTTCGGCATCCCCCGCGGCCGACAACCCGGCAAGCCCCTCCGATTCGATCTTTGACAACTCTGCGAGCATGGCTGCATGGTACGACGGCTGGAGGCCGGTTGTTTCAAGGGCCGTTCGGCACACCCTGCTCGTTCGCCTCGATAAATGCAAGCAGTCGCCACGAACCGCCTGTCACGCCGCGCACGCGGCAGGTCACGACCGCACCGCCGCCGGGAGGCACGACCAACTCCATCCGTGTCCTCCCTGTCGGCCCAAGAGGCAGGCCGACGTCTCGGCTCAAGAGTTCCACGCTGGTGAACGCCTCGGAAGCCGACAACTCCGCGTCGAGGATCGCGCCGCCATCCTCCGTCAGTCGCGGCCGGAAGAGCAGGGTCAGATCCCGCGAGCCGGGACCGGACGTCTCCGACACGCCGATCCCCGCCTGTTCGCCCTCGCGCTGGATCACCCCCATCGTGGCGTCGCACTCTGCCAGACCCTGCGCGGCCAGCGCGTCCGCGATGCCGCGCAACAGCTTCAGCGTCGCGGCGTCCACCGCACCACTCTGGAGCCGCGATGCGGTTTCGACGAGCATTCTGGCGTCGCCGCGTTCGAGCGAAGTCTCAGGAATACGGTAGAGGCTCGCTCCCACCACCACGATGCGCCTCGGCGCGTCCTCCGCCACCTGCCCAGGATCGCCGCGGGATTCTGCCGTATTCACCAAGGGACGAACCGAACGGATGAGTTTCGTCCGCACGCCGACCAGCACAAGCGTCAAGGCCAGCACACCGACGATCGCGACGATGACTCTCGCCTTCCGCATGATCACGCCTCCCAATGACAACGCCCGACCGCGATGGCCGGGCGTTGCAAGAGTCTACCAATCATGAGGCGTTCAAGCCGTGGCGGCCTGGGCTTCCTGGCCGTCCTTGCGGAGTTTGGCGGCGAAGGCCGTACGGCGATCCGCCTGCCGGCGCCGAGTTCCCGGCTTGCCGCCGACTTCGGGGCCTTCCTCTGCGCCGACGAACTGCAGGACGCAGAGTGGTGTGCCGTCGCCGAGGCGGCGGTAGCCGAGCTTGACAATCCGCGTGTACCCGCCCTGCCGATCCTGGAAGCGAGGGGCGACATTGTCGAAGATGTGCTTCACGAGCCGCGGCGCCTTGCGGAGTTCGCCGTAGCGGTTCCGCTCGACAGCCGACGCCTCGGGGATGTCGAAGAACGCTTCTGAACGCTCGCGCTGCTGCTCGACACGCTCCCGCTCCGCATCCGACGCCTGCTTGGGAAGGTACGACCAGGCGAACGCACGTCGATCGTGCCCGAGCATGGCGATCACCTGGCGGCGAGCGTGCAGGTCGCCGCGCTTCGCCTTCGTCACGATGCGCTCAACGAACGGCTGCACAGCCTTGGCCTTCGGCACCGTCGTGACGATCTGCCCGTGCTCAAAGAGCGACGCGGCCATGTTGCGCAGCATCGCCGTCCGGTGCGCCGTCGTCCGACCCAGTTTGTAGCCAGCCTTGCGGTGGCGCATGACACGACTCCTCTACAGCCCCCGGACCGCCCCGGCGGGCCTCAACTGTAGGCCGATACCCCCGTCAGGCGGAGGAAGTCGGCAGCATGTACCCCTCCGGGAGCGACATCCCGAGGTCCAGACCGAGGTCCTGCAGTTTCCGCTTGACCTCTCGCAGCGACGTGCGCCCGAACGAGCGGAGTTTGAGCAGTTCCGCGTCGCTGTGCGTGACGAGTTGCGCCACTGTCTCGATCTTGGCCGATTCGAGGCAGTTGCTCGCCCGAACGCTCAACTCCAGGTCGCCGATCGGCATGTTCAGTTTGCGGATGAGTTCCTCGTCCACGCCGGCCGCGGCCGCCGCCTCGTCCGAGACACGCTCCTGGCCCAGCTCGAAATACTGCACGAACGGGTTGAGGTGCTTGCGGAGAATCTTCGCGGCCTCGACGAGCGCCAGCTCGGGCGCGACCGTGCCGTTCGTCCAGATCTCCATGATGAGCTTGTCGTAGTTCGTGCGCTGCCCGACGCGAGTCTCCTCGACCTTGTAGCGCACCCGCTGCACAGGCGAGTAGATCGCGTCCATGAAAATGCGGCCGATCTCCTGCTCCTCATTGCGGCTGTACTGCTCGCTCGCGGGGACGTAGCCGCGCCCCTTGCCGACCACGAACTCCATCTCGAAGTCAACCTCGTCGCTCAGCGTGCAGACCACGTGGTTCTTGTTGAGGACGGTAATCGCGGGGTCGGCCTCGATCATGTCCGCCGTCACCTCGCCCGGCCCACGGGCCGCGAGTTTCATCGTCTTCTCCTCATCGCCGTCCAGACGCACGACGAGACCCTTGACGTTCAGGATCAGATCCGTCACGTCGTCGAGCACTCCTGGGAGCGTGGTAAACTCGTGCTCCGCACCCTTGATCTTCACGCTCTTGACCGCCGCACCCTCGAGCGAACTGAGCAGGATGCGACGGAGGCTGTTGCCCACCGTCGTCCCGAACCCCCGCTCGAACGGCTCGATCGTGAAGCGACCGAACGTGTCGCTCCTGAACTTCGGGTCGTTCGTGACCCGGCTCGGCAACTCCAGCCCACGCCAGCGAATGCGCATGATGACCACCTCAAAACCGCGGCAGCCTCCCGAGAGGTCAGACGCCCTCCGGCTCTCGGATACCGAGGCCCTGCCGCGTGGCCTCGGCCCCTGCTGTCCGGGGGCGACGAGAACGAATCCGCATCAGACGCGGCGACGCTTCCGCGGCCGGCATCCGTTGTGCGGCACCGGCGTGTGGTCCTCGATCGCCGTCACTCGAAGCCCGGTGCTCACCAGCCCGTTGACTGCCGACTCGCGCCCCGGGCCTGTCCCCTTGATCCGCACTTCGACCTCGCTCATGCCGAGCTTGCGGGCCTTCTGACCGGCCTGCTCGCCCGCGCGGGTCGCGGCGAAGGGCGTGCTCTTGCGGGCGCCCTTGAACCCGATCGTGCCCGACGAATCCCAGCACAGCGTCTCGCCGTTCGGGTCCGTGATCGTCACGATCGTGTTGTTCTGCGTCGCGCGAACGTACACGATCCCGCGGACGACGTTCTTGCGAACTTTCTTGACCTTCTTCGCCATCTGTCCCTCGCTTCAACGGTTCCTTCTCCCCGTGCGGGGCAGGAACCTCGCGATGCCGAGCCGCGACGCGCGGCGATCACTTGGCCTTCACGCCCTTCTTGCCCGCGACCGTCTTCTTCCGGCCCTTGCGCGTGCGTGCGTTGCAACGCGTGCGCTGCCCGCGGACGGGCAGACCCTTGCGGTGACGCTCGCCCCGATAGCACCGGATGTCCTTCAGCCGCTGGATGTTCTGCGACACGTGCCGACGAAGCGCGCCCTCGACGAGGTAACTCGCGTCAATGATGGCGTTAATCTGCGCCACCTTCTGCTCGGGCAGTTCGCTCGCCTTCAGATTCGGATCGACCTGCGCCTCGGCCAGGATGTCCGACGCAAACTTCGGACCGATCCCGTGAACGTACTGCAGCGCGTACAGAATCTTCTTCTTCTCGGGAACGTCAACACCGGCGATACGTGGCACCGCGATGCTCCTTCAATCCAGCCGACGTCAGCCCTGGACCTGCTTGTGCTTCGGGTCCGCCTTGCAGATCACGCGAACTTTGCCCCGGCGACGAACCACCTGGCACTTCGCGCAGACACGTTTCACGCTCGCCTTGACCTTCACGGCTCAAACCCCAGGCCCAAGGGCCAACTCGCACACGATCCGCACCCGCACACCCGCCCACGCGGCGGGGCCGGGATGGTAGGCCCGCCCCCGAGACCCGGCCACTTCCCAATCTCCACGGCGGCTCCACGTGTCAGTGGCGGTAGGTGATCCGCGCCTTGGTCAGGTCATACGGACTCATCTCGACCGTCACCCGGTCGCCCGGCAGGATGCGGATGTAGTTCATCCGCATCTTTCCCGACACGTACGCCAGCACCTCGGTCTTCTGCTCATTCGGCAGGCGGACCTTGAACGTGGCGTTGGGCAACGCCTCGATCACCGTCGCCTCAAACGTGAACTTCTCGTCCTGCTTCGCCATACGCCTCCCGGCTGCCGCCGATCCGGGGGGCGACGCCACCCCTCCCAGAACCGGAGAGGCATTGTTGGCCGCCCGACTGCCCGCGTCATGCCCCGGTCAACACCATCACGCTTTCTTCCAGGATGGCCACCGTCCGTTCCTCCGTGCAGGCGAGGCCGCTGTCCGCCGTGATCGCCACCCCGTTCCGCTCGATGATCTCTCCGGAACGCCCGACCGTCACCGTCGGCTCCAGCGTGACGACCATCCCCGGCCCCAGGACGATGTCGCCTCGACCGCCTTCGACCACGCCCGGGCGCAACTCCGGCCCCTCGTGCAGCCGCCTGCCGATACCGTGCCCACAGAGCGACCCCGCAAGACCAACGCCCCGCTGCCCCGCTTCCGCACGCATCGCCGCCGCCACCACCGACCACGACACGCCGGGTGCCAGTGACGCCAGCCCCGCCCTGATGATGCCTTCTGCCGCCCGCTTTAGTCGCAACGACGCCTCCTGCGAGGGCGGCACGACCGCCACGCTCGCCGCATCGGCCCACCATCCTTCAATCGCGCCCGCCACGTCCACCGTGACAAGGTCGCCCGGTTCCAGCCGCCTCGGCCCCGGCGCGGCGAACGCGGCTTCTTCGTTCAAGCACACACAGACCACCACCTCCTCCAAAGCGGGCGAAGCGGCCCGGGCCGCGCCGGCGACGCCGGCCGTCGTCATCCCTGCGCGGCACGTTTCGATCGCCGAGGACACGGCAGCCCACACCGCCCGCCCCGCGACGCGCATCGCCGCGAGGTCGTCCGGAGTCTTGAGAACGATCACCATGTTATATCCGCGAACGTCAGCCTCTCGGGCCGCGGATGCGCATCTTCGGGCCGCCCTCCTGCCCGCTGAGGAACCCCGCGTAGTTCCGCATGAGCAGAGCGGCTTCGACACGCTGCAGGAAGTCGAGCGTCACGCTCACCACAATCAGCAGCCCCGTCCCGCCAAGGAACTGGGTCACCGAGAAGTCGATGTTCAGGCTCTTGTTCACCACCATTGGCAGCACGGCGATCACCGCCAGGAACGCGGCGCCAACGTAGGTGATCCGCTCCATCACCGTTTCGAGATACTCGGCGGTTCGCGGTCCGGGGCGCAGGCCGGGGATGAATGACCCGTGGTCGCGCAGCTGCTTGGACATTTCCTCGGGGTTGAACTGCACCGTGATCCAGAAATAGCTGAAGAAGTAGACCATCAGCACGTAGAGCAGCACGTAGGGGAACTCGCCCATCATGAAGGCGTCGCCGAGCCATCGCGTCGTGGCGATCCACCACGCGGGAGACGAGCCGGGCTGGGCCGTCCCCGCGAGGGCCTCGAAGATGACCGAAGGGAAGATCATCAGCGAACTGGCGAAGATGATCGGCATGACGCCCCCGTGGTTCACCTTCAGGGGCAGGTAACTGCGCTGCCCGCCGTAAACGCGCCGACCTCGCGTGTGCTTCGCCTGCTGAACGGGGATACGCCTCTGCGCCACGGTCAGGATGACCGATCCCCCCACGACCAGCACGAATCCGCCGAGGAGGAAGAGCAGGCTCATGTAGTTCATCTTCGTCGGGTCGGTCGGGTCGAAGTTCCCGAAGACCCACAGCACGGCCTGCGGCATCCCCGTCAGGATGCCCGCCATGATGATCATCGAGACGCCGTTGCCGATCCCAAAGCGGTCGATCTGCTCACCGAGCCACATGAGGAAGACGGTTCCCGCCGTCAGGGCCGTCACGGCGGTGATCCACCACATCGGGTTCTGAGCCGCGGACTGGTACACCATACCCTGCGAGGTGATATAGGTCAGCCACCCGATCGCCTGCACGATGCACAACCCGACGGTCGTGTAGCGGGTCCATTCCTGGATCTTGACGCGGCCGGTCGGGCCTTCGTCCTGGATCTTCTTCAGCGCAGGCCACGCGGACATGAGCAACTGGAAGATGATCGCCGCCGAGATGTACGGCATGATGCCGAGGCCGAAGATCGTCGATTGCGAGAACGAGCCGCCCGAGAAGATCGCAACGTACTGCGAGAGCCGACCGACCGCGCTGCCCGTCTCTGCGGCCTGCCGGAAGTATTCCGCGAGGCGTTCCTGGTTCACGCCGGGGAGCGGGATCCAGAACCCGATCCGATAGACGACGAGCATCCCGAGCGTGAACAGGATCTTGTTCCGCAGTTCGGCGATGCGAAAGACGTTGACGAGGGTGCTCAGCATCCTGCCGGCTCCTGGACCCGCGCGTACCGGCCGCTCCCCCCGGACTCACGCACTCGTGGGACGGTCACGATTCCTCCGTCGGCGCGGCCGCCTCCGCCTTCGCCGGCTTCTTCCTGGCTCCGCGGCGCAGCTTCTTGGTCAGGTTCTTCGGTGTCGGATCGCCGGAGTTGCGGTCGATGCCGCGGACGCGGTCGCGACGCGAGCCGGTCTCGTTCACCGTGCCGCCCGCGCCCTCGACCAGTTTCCGCGCCGACGCCGACACTCGCGCCGCCTCCACGGTGAACTTCTGGGTGAGTTTGTGCTCGCCGAGGTCGCCCAGAACCTTCACGCCGCGGCTGGTGTCGCGGATAAGGCCCGCCTTCACGAGTGTTTCAGCGTTCACCGCGCCGCCCCCGGCGAAGTCCGGGTGGGAGACGATCGAGCCGAGGTTCACGATCCAGAACCGCGTCTTGAAGTTGACGTTCGAGAAGCCGAACTTCGGCATGCGCCTGAAGTACGGCATCTGCCCGCCCTCGAACTGGTGGCGCGTCGAGGTACCGCTCCGGCTTCCCTCGCCCTTGTGCCCGCGACCGGACTGCTTGCCCTGGCCGGAGCCTTGGCCGCGACCGACGCGCTTGCGTGCCTTGTACTTGCCGGCCATCTTGGTTACGTCGTGGATCATCATCTCGGATCACTCCCGCTCGATCGTGCCGATGTCGTGGGCCGCCTGCCGTTCATTCCTTGGCGCTTTCGGCACCGCCCCCCGCTTCGCCGCCGCCCTGCTGGCCGCCGCGCCGTCCGCGACCGCCGCCGCCACCCCGTCCCCCGCGACGCTCCTGGCCGATGGTGTTCACGGGGGCGCGCATCCGCTCGCCGGCGACGTTCGAGGGCATGAACCGCTTGCCACGCTCGATCTTCTGCTCGATCTCCGTGGCGGGCAGCTCCACCCCACGCAGCTCGCGCACCGTCTCGCTCATCCGCAGCCGGGCAAGCCCATCGAACACGGCCTTCACCGTGTTGATCTTGTTTGTCGAGCCGTAGCACTTGGTCAGGCAGTCGCTCACCCCCGCCATTTCAAGCACCGCACGGACGGAGCCGCCCGCGACGACGCCGGTGCCCGGCGAAGCCGGGATCAACCGCACGCGCGATGCGGCGTACCGCCCCTCGACCTCGTGCGGGATCGTGCCGCCGACACGCGGGATGGTGGTCATCTGTCGGCGCGCGAACTTCTCCGCCTTCTCGATGGCAGTCGGGACTTCCTTGGCCTTGCCGTGCCCGTAGCCGACGCGCCCGCGCTTGTCCCCGCAGACGACCAGTGCGCCGAAACTGAACCGGCGTCCGCCCTTGACGGTGGACGCGGTGCGGAAGACACCCAGCGTCGTCGATTCCATCTGCCCGTGTTCTTCGAGACCCTGTGCCATGATGCTCTCTGTTCGTCCCCGGGCCTCAGCCCGTCAAACCGTCCATCCGTGCGGGGCACGCGCCCGCCGCGCTCCGCCACGATTCAATCCTTGCGAATCAGAACTCCAGCCCGCCCTTGCGTGCCGCGTCCGCCAGCGACTTGACCCGCCCGTGGTAGCGGAAGCCGCCTCGGTCGAACACGACCTTCGTGATGCCCTTGGCCCTGGCTCTCTCGGCCAGTTTCGTGCCGACAGCAGCTGCCGCCGCAACGTTGCCCGTCTTCTCGACCGAGGCGTCCTTGTCGCGCGTGGATGCGGAGACGATCGTCCGGCCCGCAAGATCGTCGATAACCTGCGCGTAAACGTGGTTCAGCGAGCGGTACACCGCCAGGCGAGGCCGATCGGCCGTGCCCGTGATGCGCTTGCGGATGCCGATCCGCCTTCTCGTGTGACGCTGCTCTTTCTTCTGTTGCCTGTCCATCTTCCAACTCCGCCCGGCTCGCCCGGGCCAGTGCGCCGGTTCAGGCGCCGAACTGCTTGCCCTGCTTGCGACGAATGGTCTCGTCCGAGTACTTGATCCCCTTGCCGTTGTACGGCTCGGGCTTGCGCTTCGCGCGCATCGCCGCTGCGAACTGCCCGACGGCCTGCTTGTCAGGGCCGGCGATCTTCACGATCTGCTTGTCCACCGTGACCGTCAGGCCTTGGGGGATCGGCATGACCACGGGGTTGGCAAAGCCGAGCTGCAGCCGTACCTCCCGCCCCGCGAGCGTCGCCTGCCAGCCCACGCCGACGATCTCCATCGTCTTCTCGTACCCCTTGGAGACGCCGTCCACCATGTTCTGAATGTGCGCCCGCGTCGAACCCCAGTCCGCACGCACCTGACGGTCCTCCGCGTGCATCGGGGCGATCTCGCAAACGACCCGGCCGGCACCCTCATCGATGCGCACCGATACCTCTGCCGGACGCTTGATCGAGAGTTTGCCCTTCGGCCCCTCGACCGACACCACGCCGTCGCTCACCGTGACCTTCACGCCCTTTGGCACGGCAACGGGTTGTTTTCCGATCCTCGACATCTCGGCTGTCCTCGTCATCCGCCGGGCGGCGGGGGATTTCAGTCCTTCCTCGAGCTCACTCGACCGTGCAGAGCAACTCGCCCCCGATACGCTCCTCGCGGCACTTGCGGTCGCTCAGCACACCGCGGCTCGTGGAGACCACCGCGATGCCTAGCCCCTGGATCGGGCGCGGGAGTGCCTCGACGCCGACATACACGCGCCGGCCGGGACGGCTCTCGCGCCGAATCTTGTGGATCACCGTTTCGCCGCGAGGGCCGTAGCGGAGCCGGAGCTTGATCAGACCCTGCCGGCCGTCCTCGACCACGTCGTAGCCCTCGACGTAGCCCTCGGCCTGCAGCACGTCCGCGATCCCGCGGTTCACCTTGCTGTTCAGGCAGGTTACCGTCCGGGCCTTGTTGCGCACGGCGTTCCGGATCCGTGTTAGCATGTCCGCGATTGGGTCGCTCATCGCCATCGTTCGTCACCGCCTCGAAGCCTGTGTGCCTCGGTGTGTTTCGTCCAGTCCAACGCTCACCAACTCGCCTTCCGCATCCCGGGAATTTTCCCCTCCAGCGCCAGTTTCCGCAGCATGATGCGGCTGATGCGGAACTTCCGGTACACGCCGCGCGAACGCCCGGTCAACTCACACCTGCGCACCGTCCGCGTCGAGAACTTCGGGGTCCGCCTCGTCTTCGCCATCTGCGCCTTCGTCGTCATGCGTCCTCCAGAACCAACTCAGTTCTTCTCGCCCACCTTCTGGAACGGCATCCCCAACTGCTCGAGCACGAAGAGGCTCTTCTCCGGGTCCGAGTTCGAGAAGGAAAAGTTGATGTTCATCCCGTGCGTGAACTGGGCCTCGGCCATGTTGATCTCGGGGAACACGCCCTGCTCGTTCAAGCCCATCGAGTAGTTGCCCTGGCGGTCGAAGGCCGTCCGCGACAGGCCGCGGAAGTCCTTGATGCGGGGCGTAGCAAGGTTGATGAGCCGGTCAAGGAAGTGCCACATCCGGTCGCGACGGAGCGTCACCATCGCAGCCGTCTCGTACCCCGCGCGAACCTTGAAGTTCGAGACCGATTTCTTCGCCTTCAGCACGACCGGCTTCTGCCCGCTGATCGCTCGGAGCGTGTCGAGCACCTGTTGCTTCACGGTCGGCGGGAGCTTTGTTCCGTCCAGGTGACGCCCCATGTTCACGTTGACCACGATCTTCTCGAGCTTCGGCATCGCCATGCGATTCTCGATCCCGAAACGCTCGGTCACCTTCGGCCGGACCTCGGCGTCGTAGCGCGCACGCAGGCGCGACGGCCGCGCCGCCTCCGCGCCCTCGACCACGCCGCTCTTGCCCTTCTTCTGCTTTGTCGCGTCTTTTGCCATGATTCAACCCGCCGTTCTGCCCGCTCCGGGCCTCACGCCCCCGCCTTCGTGCGCGGCCCGCGCACCTTGCCCAGCGTCTTGCCACCGCGCACCGCGACGCGAACCTTGCTCCCGTCCGGCTTCACCTCGAACCGCACGCGCGTCGGCCGCCCCTCCACGACCGGGCTGACGTTGCTGATGTGGATCGGCGCCTCCTTGGTGATGATCCCCCCCTGTGGGCTGGTCCGCGTGGGCTTGAGGTGCTTCACGCGGAGGTTCACGCCTTTCACAACTACCCGCTCCTTGTCGGGGATCACGCGCATGACCTCACCCTGCCGGCCCTTGTGCGAGCCGGAGGTCACGATCACCACGTCGCCTTTCTTCACGTGCCTGGGCATCGGATCACCTTCCCTCACACCACCTCGGAGGCCAGAGAAACGATCTTCATGTAGTTCCGCTCGCGCAGCTCTCTCGCCACAGGGCCGAAGATGCGCGTTCCCTTCGGGTTCCCATCGTCGTTGATCAGCACAACGGCACTGCGATCGAACCGCACGTACGAGCCGTCCGCACGACGCTTGGGCTTTGCCGTCCGCACGACGACGGCCTTCGACATGTCGCCCGGCTTCACCTCGGCCCCGGGCAGCGCCTTCTTCACGCTTACGAGCACCCGGTCGCCCACGCCCGCCGTCCGCCGGCGGAAACCGCCGCGTCGCGTCGAGCCGCCGTACACCTTGATGACGTACGCGATCTTCGCGCCCGAGTTGTCCGCGACCTCGCACCTGGATTCCTGCTGCAGCATGACGGCACCTCAACCCGTTCTCACGCGCCCTCGATCAGGCGCTCGCTCTTGCGCTCCACGACCCGGACCAGACGCCACCGCTTCGTCTTGCTCACAGGGCGGCACTGCGTCACCTCCACCACGTCTCCCCGGCGGCTCTCGTTCTCGGGATCGTGCACGTGCAGCACCGTCCGCCGCTGCACGTACTTTCCGTACTTCGGGTGCCGCGCGGTGAACCGCACGACCACCTTGCGCGTCTTGTCGCGCCCGTCGGTCTCGACCACGCCGATCTTCGTCGTCCTGGATTCCGTCTTCGCTTCGCTCATCGTCGATGGTCCTCAGCCGATCCGCCGGTCACGCTCTCGCCCCGACCGACGCCCTGCGCCGGCTCCGCTCCGTCTCCAGCCTCGCGATGTCACGCCGCACCTTCCGGAAGAGCGACGTGTCCTCGATCTTCTCGCTCGCGGCCTGCGTCCGCATCCTGAACAGCTTCTCGCGCAGCGTGCGCAGTTCGATCGTCAGTTCCTCGTCCTTCATCCGCCTGATCTCAGGGCCTGTCATCGCGCCGACCTCCTCACGCCGTGATCCGCCGGCCCACGAACCGGCACCGCACCGGCATCTTCATCGCCACTCGCGACAAGGCCTGCTTCGCCACGTCCTCCGGCACGCCCGCGATCTCGAAGAGCATCGTCCCCGCACGCACCCGCGCCGCCCAGTACTCCACGTCCGCCTTGCCGGTGCCCATGCGGGTCTCCAGCGGCTTCTTGCTGATGGGCTTGTCCGGGAACACGCGGATGAACAGCTTGCCCTCGCGCTTCAGCAGGTGTTGGGCGGCGATACGCCCAGCCTCGATCACGTTCGACGGCAGCCAGCACCCTTCGAGCGCCTGCAGGCCATAGTCCCCGAACGCGACGTAGTTCCCCTTCGTCGCGCGGCGATCGCGCACGCGCCGGAACTCCTTGCGGTACTTCACTCGCTTGGGAATCTTGTAGGGAGGCATCCGTCAATCTCCGCTGCTGCTCGTTCCGTGTCTCAGTGACGACCGCGCGCCCGCGGCCTCGCGCCCGCCGCACGCGACGCGCTCTCTTCTTCGGTCTGCTGCTCGTCGTACATCCCGCGGTAGATCCACACCTTCACACCGATCACGCCGTAGCCCGTCCGAGCCTCGGCGAACCCATAGTCCACATGCGCCTGCAGCGTGCTCAGCGGCAGCGAACCGAGACGCACGTCCAGCTGGCGACTCATCTCAGCGCCGCCCAATCGGCCCGAGATCAGGATCTTCACGCCCTTCGCGCCGGCCTGCATCACGCCCTCGGCCCGAGTCTTGACCACGCGACGGAACGCCGCCCGCTTGGCCAGCTGCTCCGCCACGCCCTCGGCCACCAGCTGCGCGTCCAGGTCCGGCTGCTTGATCTCGATAATCGAGATCGCCACCTTCCGGCCCGTCATGTACGCCAGTTCCTGCGTGATGCGCTCGACCTCGGCACCCTTCGGGCCGATCACCAGACCCGGGCGCGCCGTCCGGATGATGACCTTCAGTTCCTCGCGGGTGCGCTCGATGTGGATGTCCGACACCGCGGCGTTCGGCGGGGTCCGGTTCAGACGCTTGTCAAGATGCTGGCGAATCTTCTCGTCCTCGACCAGCAGTTCCCCGTAGAGCGCCTTCGGCGCATACCACCGCGAACGGTGCGCCTCCGTGATGCCGAGCCTCAGTCCGAACGGGTGCGTCTTCTGTCCCATCAGCCGCGCTCCTCCACGCCGATCGTGATGTGGCTCGTCTGCTTGATGATCTGGTGGGCACGACCGCGGTCCTTCGGACGGAACCGCTTGATCTGCGCCCCTTCGTCCACGCGGCTCTCGGCGACGATCAGGTTGCCGACGTCCGCTTCCGCCGCTTCCGCGTCCGCCACGGCCGCAGAGAGCGCCTTGCGAACGTTCGTCGCCGCACGCTTCGGGCTGAACGCGAGCACGTTCAGCGCGTCCTCGACCGTGCGCCCGCGGACCATGTCCGCCACCAGCCGGGCCTTGCGGGTGCTGCCGCGGCTGTACCGCACGCTGCTCGTGAACCGGGCCAGGTCGCGAACCTCGCACCCGAGCGACTCGGCCAGTCTCGCCACGTCGGCGGCCTTGCAGCGGGGGTGATCGCGCCCGGACATCCAGTTCCGCACGGCGGTCGCGGCCCGGTCGCCCTTGAGGCCCGTCCGCTCGACCGCGCGCGCCAACTCGTCGGCCGTCACGCCGCTCTGCTCAGCCAGCAGTCTCAGTTTGTCGCCTCGAATCCTCACGGCACGGTCCCTCTGCTGCTTCGTCCGCCTCAGGCGGACTCGCCCGCCTTGATGCCTTCCTTCTTGTTCGTGTGCCCGCGGAACGTGCGGGTCGCGCTGAACTCGCCCAGCTTGTGCCCCACCATGTCCTCGGTGACGAACACGTCGATGAACACCCGACCGTTGTGCACCTTGAACGTGTGCCCCACGAACTCCGGCACGATCGTGCAGCGACGCGACCACGTCTTCACCGGCTCGCGCTTGTTCTGCTGGTTCAGACGCTCCACCTTCCGGTAGAGCTTCTCCACGACGTACGGGCCTTTCTTCAGACTGCGTCCCATGTGCCTCGTCCTTCAGATCACTTCAACTGCCCGTAACGGCGGCTGTACCGACGACGGATGATCATCTTCTCGCTGTGCTGCTTCCGATTGCGAGTGCTCCCACCCTTGGCCGGCACGCCAGTCGGACCGCACGGCGCACGGTTGCTCTTCGAGCGGCCCTCGCCGCCGCCCAGCGGGTGGGCGTGGTGGCTCTTCGCGACGCCGCGTGTGATCGGGCGGCGGCCCAGCTTGCGCGTCAGCCCCGCCTTGCCAAGGCGACGGTTCTGGTGGTCCGCGTTGCCGACCGCGCCGATCGTGGCCCGGCAGTCCGCAGGCACGCGCCGGATTTCACCGCTCGGCAGCACGAGCGTGGCGAAGCCGCCCTCGCGGTTGCTCAGCCGCGCGCTCGTCCCGGCCGATCGGCACATCTGCCCACCCTTGCCCGGCGTGATCTCCACGCAGTGCACTTCCAGGCCGGTCGGAATGTACCGCAACGGCATCGCGTTGCCCGGCTCGGGCTCGACCGGACCGCTGCTGGAACACACGACCGTGCGCCCCACCTTCAGCCCGGCAGGCGCGGGAATGTACCGCTTCACGCCGTCCGCGTACTCGATCAACGCGATGTGGCAGGAGCGGTTGGGATCGTACTCGACACCGATGACCTTACCCTCGATGCCGTCGCGGTCCTTGCGCCGGAAGTCGATGAGGCGATACATCCGCTTCACGCCGCCGCCCCGTCCGCGTGAGGTGATGATCCCGTGGTGATTCCGCCCGCCCTTCTTGCGGAGCGGACGCACAAGCGACTTCTCGGGCCGCTTCTTTGTCACTTCCGCGTGCGTGTTCACGGAGGCGTTGCGGCGTCCGGCGCTCGTCGGTTTGTATGTGCGGATCGGCATCGTCAATCACCTCAGAACAACTCGATCGACTGGCCCTCCGCCAGACGAACGCTCGCCTTCTTCACCACCGGCTCCTTGACCCACCCGTACCGCAGGCGGCGCCGCCGGCCCTTCTGGTTCTGCGTCCACACCCGCTCGACCTTCACGCCGTACAGCGTCTCGACCGCCCGCTTCACGTCCGTCTTCGACGCGCGGCGGTCGATCACGAACGCGTAGTGCCCGCGCTCGTTCATCCCGAGCGTGGACTTCTCGGTCAGCAGCGGCCGCTTGATCACGTCCGCAGGGTTCATCACTTCGCCTCCCCGCCCGCCTTTGCGCGGCCCATTGGCTCGACCTTCGCCGACTTGCCCGTCTGGCTGCTCGGCCCGTTCAGCCACGACTCCAACTCCCGCCGACCGATCACCAGGTAGCGGTGGTTCAGCATGTTGAAGCACGTCAGCTGGTCGGAACGGCAGAGCGTCACGCCGTCGATGTTCCGCGCCGAGAGCGCGGCGTTCCGCTGCCGCTCGCGGTCGCCCGAGAGCGCGACCAGCGCGCTGCGATCAACCTTCAATGCGCCGAGCAGATCGACAAACGACCTGGTCTTCGGCTCGGCGAAGGCCAGGTCGTCCACCACGCGCACCTCGTTGTCCACCAGTTTCGCCAGCAGCGCGTTGCGGTTCGCCTTGCGCCGCATCTTCGTCGGCATCGAGAGGTGGTAGTCCTCACGAGTCCGACGCTTGGCGAAGGCGTGCCCGCCGCCGCGGAACTGCGGCACCTTCCGGTCGCCGTGGCGCGCCCGGCCCGTGCCCTTCTGCTTGTAGATCTTCTTCGTCGAGCCTTCGACCTCGTGGCGGTTCTTCGTCCGCGACGAACCCTGCCGAAGATTGGCATGGTACATCACGTACGCCTGCTTGATCAGCGCGGCATTCACCGTCCCGCCCAGGGACTGCTCGTCGATGTTGAGCGTCGCGACCTCGTCGCCCTTCGTGTTGTAGACGGGGACATCCATGCGTCTTACCTCGCCCTGCGCCTTGCCCCGGGCTTCGCCCGGCTCGCCTATCCGCCCTCCCCTGTTGCCCTCGCGGGCCATCGGGCTTCCCCGATGGGGGCCGGGTCGGCTTCGACTCGGCTGCCTTCCCGCGACCCGCCACGCGACGGGTCGCATGCGTCTCCTGTTGCCGCCCGGCGGTTTCGTCGGCATTCGCCTCCGACCCTCCGGGCCTCCCGGGCGAGTCGCTCTCACCCGCGGAGGTCGCCTGTTTCAAGCCGCTACTTCTTTGCGGCAGCCTTCTTCGCCTTGCTCTTGTTCAGCCGGATCGCCGGCCGAACCTCCACCACCGAACCATAGGGGCCAGGGACCGGTCCCTTCACGAGCAGCAGACCTTTTTCCGCGTCGATCCGCACCACGTCGAGGCTTCGCGCCGTGACACGGTCCGCGCCGAGGTGCCCGGACATGCGCTTGCCCTTCTTCAGCTTGCCGCTGAAGCCGCGATTCGTCGCCAGGCCGCCGATCGAGCCGGGAGATCGGTGTTTGCGCTCCGTTCCGTGCGTGGCGGTCATGCCCTTGAAGTTGTGCCGCTTCATGGTGCCGGCGAAGCCCTTGCCCTTGCTTACACCGATCACGTCCACGTAGGGCACGCCCTCGAACCGGTCGACACCGAGCGCCTGGCCCGCCTCGAACGCCGACGCCTCGTCCGCGCCGAGCCGAGACTCGACATGCACACGCTTGGGCGTGGTTCCGGCCTTCGCGTCGTGCGCGATCATCGCCATCGTCGAGCGGCGGGGCTTGATCTCGCCGTATCCGACCTGCACGGCGGAGTACCCGTCGCGGTCGTCCGTGCGCACCTGCGTCACCACGCACGGCCCGACCTCGATGACGGTCACGGGCACGCTGACGTTCGCGTCGTTGAAGACGCGCGTCATGCCGATCTTCTTGCCCAGCAGTGTCAGGCCCATCGTCCGTCGTCCTTCGCTGCTTCGTGCCTCTCCGGGCAGAGGAAGCCTTCTCTCAAACTCACCGGGCCGACCCTCTCGACTGAGGACCGGCCCGGAACACGTCACGCCTTGATCTTCACGAACACGCCCGCGGGGACAACAAGTCGATTGAGCGCCTCGACCGTCCGCGCGTTCGGCTCGATGATGTCGATAATCCTCTTGTGGGTACGAATCTCGTACTGCTCGCGGCTCTTCTTGTCGATGAACGGCGAGCGCAGCACGGTGTACCGCTCGATCCGCGTCGGCAGCGGGATCGGACCCGCGACCTTCGCGTTCGTGCGCTTCGCGTGCTCCACGATCTCGCGCGCCGAAGCGTCCAGCGCGATGTGGTCGTACGCCTCCATCCGGATTCGGATCTTCCCGCCCGTCATCGTGCGCCCCGCATCGCCGACGCTCGCCGTCGGCCCTACCACTCCGTGCCCGCACGCGCGTTCGTGGGACACACACCGCACGCCGATCGGAACGCCCGACCGGCGATCCACACCGACACGCCCGGATCTCCGGACGCGATTCGGTTCACTCCCCGAACTCTGGCGGCCGTTCCCGCCGGACCGGCCAGCTCGTGACCCGCGCCAAGCTCTGCCTGTGCGCGCGCTCTGCCTCCCTCGGAGACAAGCCCCGTAGGGTACGGCCCTGACGGCAGTTGTCAACGCCGCCCCGCCCGCTGCCCCCCCATTTTTCCACGCCCACGCCGAAGGGATAGGCTCCACGACCTCACCGAAGACCCCCGCCAAAGCCGGTGCCCGCAGCAGGTCGATGATCCCCACGGACACGATCGAAACACGGAGGGACCGTCATGTCCTGTTCATCCCGAAGCCGCCTTCGCTCCGCCTCAGCCATCACTCTCGCCGCTGCCCTATTGGTGATCCCACACCTTTCAGCAGCCCAAACACAACCCGATCAATCGGCGCGCCCGATCTCCGTCGAGTTCGACGATACCCCCTTCAGGCGTGATTCGATCGGCCTCGAGATGTACCTGCCGATCGGCTCCGAGGCGGCCTCGAACGAGATCGGAGGGGTGACCAACGTCCGCATCAACTTGCCGGACATGATCGGCCTCATCAACGTGCAGACCGCCCGCGCTGAGCCGGATCAGACCGTCACTTCGGTCGGCGATGAGATCATCCGCAAGCGGGAGGAGTCGGTCTCCAGCATCGTCCGCGCTCCCGGCGACAGCCGGTCGACCCGGACGCAGGCCGTCACCTTTGACCGTGTCTCGAACATGGTCCTCGACGGCAAACCCGTCGACCGCTTCTACATCTCGACACCCGCGTACTCCGGCCCCGCGATCGTCTACGGCTACACCGTCTTCCGCCCCACCGCCGAGCGAATCGTCACCTTCGAACTCATCACGACCGAGCCGAACCTCCCGATCGCCCGTGCCCTGTACGAGGCCACTATGGCCCGTGTCGTCTTTGCTGATCCTGCCGACATCGCCCTTCGCCGAGGCACGGGGCTGAACCTCGGAGCGGCCGTCGTCTCGCAACTCACGTCGGCCGAGTTCGACGCCGTCGTCACACCCACCGGCCCCAACTGGGAGTGGCACCGCCTGCATATTCCCGCCGCCACGGGTGCTGACGCCGATTCCACTGAACTCGGCTACCGCCGCGTCGCGGCGTACAAAGGCTCTCGCAGCGAACTCGCCACAACCGGCGGCGCGCGCGCAACCGACCCCGTCAGTCGCCAGGAGGGCTACCTCGTTCGCGTCGAGAGTCGCACCCTCACGCCGGAAGGCACCATCGACAGCGCGGGCGCGTTCTTCATGACGCCCGACGGCCAGGAAGAAGCGTGGACCATCCGCATGGCCGTCCGACGCAGCGGCGCCAAGCCCGCGGTCTGGACGGAGACCGGTGCCCGCAGCGGCCGGAGCATGACCATCATCACCTCGGGAGCGGGCACCGCTCCGACCGAGACCCGGCCTGTCATCGAGGGCGATGGGTACGTCAGCCGTGCGCTCGCCTTCCTCCTCCCCGAACTGCTGGTCCGCAAGGGCATCCCCGGCGATTACCGCTTCTACGCCTACAACTCACGCGCGGGCAAGATCACGCTCCGCGCTGACACACTCGAGCAGCCGTCCGACCGCCCGAGTGTCTGGCGACTGACCACCCGGCTCAGCGAGGACGAGGCCCCGCAGGTTTCGCTTTTCGCCCAGAACGGCGACCTCATCCACACCGACCTCCCCAACGACGCAGGCGTGTGGGAACCGATCGAGCTCGACCGCCTCGTCCGCCTGTGGAAATCGAAGAACCTGCCGATGGACTGACCCATTCCTCCCGGGCTGGTGCTTTCCACCCCCCCTACCGCCTACCTCCTCCGGCTGGTGCCTTCCAGACCCCCATAACACCGTCTGAGGCGGGGCCTTTCATGCCCCCCTGCCGCCGGTTCACTCTCGTCTTCTCGCTTGCGGCAGTTGGAATCCTCCGTCCGTCGAGGCGTCGGACCAATACGCGATTGAGGCGAGGCACACACTTCAGCCGCATGCGATATCCTCGCACGTGAGTCCCCCCGGAGCCTCCCCATGTTCATGCGAGCCGACTCTCCGCGTGCCGTCACCCGTTCCCTCCTGGTCATCCTGTGCCTCACGACACTCGCCGGAGTCGGTTGCCAGACGACCTGTCGCGCCTGCCGAGATGCCGAGACCGGCAAGTCCGGCGCGGCCGCAACGCTCGCTGCGCCGGTCGCCGGGTATGCGGTGGTCAACGGCGAGAAGGTGCCCGTTCCCGAGATCGCGATGGGCGACGAGGCGACCATCCGCGCCATCCTCGACGAGGGCATGAACCGTAACCAAGTCATGGCACAGTTGACGACGCTCTGCGAGACCTTCGGCCCGCGTCTCACCGGCTCGACGGACCTCGAACGTGCCGCACGCTGGGCGCGCGATCAGTTCGCCTCCTGGGGGCTGTCCAACGCTCACCTGCACGAGTGGGGCACAGTCTCGATGCGGTTTGACCGCGGACCTTCGACCGCTGCCGTGTACCGCCGAGTTGAGCGAGACGACGGCACGGTGACGCACGAGAAGATCCGCGACCTCGCCGGGTTCACCACGCTCGCGTGGACCCCGGGCACCGACGGCCCCGCGCGCGGTCATGCGGTGCGAATGCCCGCAACTGAGGAAGAGTTCGAGGCAGCCAAGGAGTCGCTCGCCGGGGCATGGGTCGTCGTCCCGCCCGAACAGGCCGGACGTCGAGGCATTCGCGGCGCGCCCGGTCGGGTCTCCGCCCGCTATTCTGCCCGCGTCGAGGCACGCCAGAACATCGCCAAACGAGCGGATGCTCCCCCGCCCGACGCCGTCGTGGGCATCTGGACCGGCGTCGTGACCGGCGAAGACCTCGGCGACGGGCTTGACATGCGCGTCGAGATCACTCGGCAGGACGACGGCTCGCTTGCCGGCACCTTCACCGTGCAGGATTTCACCGCCGAACTGGAAGGCGTCACGTTCGATCCGGCAACCGGCTCCCTGTCCTACCGCAGCGTCAGCCCGGCGGGAGCCTTCACCTCGACGTGGACGATCGCCGGGAACACGGCCGATGCCTCCTCGATGTTGGCGGATGATCCCGACGCCCGCTACCACGCCACGATGACGCGCGACACCCCCGATCGCCCCTCGCTCCTCGAACGCGTCCTCCTCGCCGGTCCGCTCGGCTTTGTGTCATCGTCCGGTGACGAGCGCGTATGGACCAGCGCGGCCCCGGGATGGCGTGAGATGACCCCGGACAAGATCGCGCAGGACATCGAAGTCAACGTCTCCGAGCCGGACTACGACTACATCAACTCCCGTCTGTACGACGGCGTGCCACTGGATCTCGAGTTCAACCTCCCGCACACCTTCACGCCCGGCCCCATCCCGGTCTACAACGTCATCGCCGAGATTCCGGGCACCGAGTTCCCCGACGAGGTCATCATCGTTTCGGCCCACCTCGACTCGTGGAACGGCCCCGGCTCGCTGGGCACGACCGACAACGGCACGGGATCGTCCGTCACGCTTGAAACCGCACGCATCCTCGCCGCCGTCGGCGCGAAGCCTAAGCGCACCATCCGCTTCATCCTCTGGACCGGCGAGGAACAGGGGCTCTTGGGCTCGCGCGCCTACGTCGAATCGCTCACGCCCGAGCAACTCTCGAAGATTTCCGCTGTCTTCGTCGATGACGGAGGCACGAACTACCAGGGGGGCCTCCACGCCATCGCCCCGATGCGCGACTATCTCGCTGCCGCCACCGCCCCGACCAACGGCCGCTTCTTCGACTCCTCGCGCGACGCCTGGATGGACGTGAACGTGCGTATCGAGAACGAGATGCCCCGCGGCGGAGGGTCCGACCACGCCGCCTTCAACCGCGTCGGCGTCCCGGGCTTCTTCTGGGACGAGATCGGCCGAGCCAACTACGGGCACGGCTGGCACACCCAGTACGACCGCCTCGACCTCGCCATCCCCGAGTACCTTGTGCAGTCCTCCACCAACTCCGCGATCACCGCGTACAACCTTGCCTGCGCGCCCTCACTGCTCCCTCGGGCTGCGCCGCCCACGCAGGAAGGTCAGCAGGCCGCGGCCGGCAACTGACCTGCCGTTGGGAGATTGACTTCCACGACCCGCCCGTTTCCCGTACACTCTCCCGCATGGCCACGGAACGGCTCGTCACCGCGCAGCAGCAGCCCGAGGATGATGTTGCATCAAACGCGCTGCGCCCATCGCGAATCGACGAGTATGTCGGGCAGGCCGACCTGCTCGAACGCCTCCGCATCACCATCGAGGCCGTAAAGGCCCGTGTCTCCGTCGGTCCGGCCTCGCCAGAGGCGATGGAGCACGTGCTGCTGCACGGCCCGCCCGGCCTCGGAAAGACGACCCTCGCCCACGTCATCGGCAACGAGATGGGCTCGCGCGTCTACGTCACCAGCGGCCCCGCGCTCGCCCGCGGCACCGACCTCGTCGCCGCCCTCACCCGCCTGCACCAGGGCGACGTGCTGTTCATCGATGAAATCCACCGCCTGCCGGTCGCCGTCGAGGAGTTCATCTATCCCGCGATGGAGGACTTCCGCATTGACGTGACGGTCGATAGCGGGCTGCACGCCCGTACGGTCCAGATCCGCTGCAAGCCCTTCACGCTCATCGGCGCGACGACACGGGCCGGCCTTCTCTCCGCCCCGCTGCGTTCCCGCTTCGGGCTGGTGCACCACCTCCGCTACTACTCGCCCGACGAACTGCTGACCATCCTCGAACGCACCTGCCGCGTGCTCGCCATCGGCGCGCCTTCGGCAGCCGCGCTCGCGACCATCGCCTCACGCTCGCGCGGCACGCCTCGTATCGCCAACCGCCTCCTCCGTCGTGTCCGCGACTACGCGCAGGTGCGCGCCAACGGCACGATCACCCCGGACCTCGTGGACGAAGCGCTCGCGCTCGAAGGGGTCGACGCGCTCGGCCTCGACGAACTCGACCGCGCGTACCTGCGTGTCATCGGCTCTGTGTACGAGGGCGGCCCCGTCGGCTTGGAAACCGTCGCCGCCACCATGAACGAGGACGCCGGCACGCTCGAAGACGTCGTCGAGCCGTACCTGCTCCAGATCGGCTTCCTCGCCCGCACCCGGCGCGGGCGGGCACTGACCCGCGCCGGCGCGTCACACCTCGGCATCGAACTCAAGCCGACGGCATCGAGTCTCGACGCTGAACTGTTCAGCGCTGAGTAACGCGGCTCAACCGACCGCCGCCATGAGGTCTCGGGCCATCCGATCCGCGAAGAGGAACCCGTCGTCCGTGGGTCGCCATCGTCCGTCCTCTGCCTCAAGCCATCCCTGTGCGATCAGCCGTCCGGCGCACCGCTGAAGCCTCTCGGCCGAATCGCCGCCGATCTCGCCAGCCTCCGCGAGCACGCCCGCCGCATCGATCCCCTCCGTGATTCGCACGCCGGTCATCAGCCGTTCCGCGAGGAGGCGGCGCGGGTCGGGCTCCTCGGCGTCGATCGCCGGCCCGAGCGACTCTCCCCATGCGAGATAGTCGTCCAGACGCGGCACGTTCCGCCAGCGCCGGCTTCCCCCGCCTGGATCGAGCACGTGCGAGGCTGCCGACGGCCCCACCCCGATCCACTGCTCCTGCCGCCAGTAGGCGAGGTTGTGCCGGCACTCCGCGCCCGGCGCGGCGAAGTTGCTGACCTCGTACCGTGCCAGACCCGCATCCCGCAGCCGTGCGGCGGTCCACCGCATCATCTCCGCCTCGGTTTCCTCCTCGATCGGCTCGAACTCCCCCCGGCGCATCCGTGCCGTCATCGCCGTGTTCGGTTCATAGGTCAGCGCGTAGCACGAAAGGTGCGTCGTCCCCAGCCCGATCGCCCGCTCGACGTCCCGCGCCCACTCGGCGTGCGTCTGCCCGGGCACGCCGAAAATCAGGTCTACCGATTGTCTCGCAATCCCCGCCTTGCGCGCCGCCTCGACCGCTCGCGGCACATTCTCAGGATTGTGTCGGCGTTCGAGGGTCCGCAGGTGGCGTGCCTCGAACGACTGCCCCCCGAGACTGATGCGGTTCACCCCCCCTGCCGCCAGTGCCCCCATCAGCTCGTCGCTCGCCGTCTCGGGGTTGCACTCGACGGTGAACTCACCTTCACCCGCCGCGATCACGCGAGTGTCGAGGAGCCGGTGGAGCGAGGCAAGAACACGCTCCCACAGGTCGATTCGGAGCAGGCTCGGCGTGCCGCCTCCGATAAAGACGGTCCGAAGCGGCACACCCGCGAACCACGGGGCGACGCCCTCCAACTCCCGGATCAGCCGATCCACGAACGCGGCCTGCCGATCGCGAGCGTCCACAAGGCTGTAAAAATCGCAGTAGTGGCACTTGTGCGAGCAGAACGGGACATGGATGTAAAGGGACCGGACCCCGCGCCACCCCGCCAACACCGACCCGAGGGGGTGGGCCGAGGGGCGCTCGCGTTGCGGGAGGACGGTCAGCACGGTATTGTGGTCGGCGACTCCCGGGGGCAGGCTGCCCGTGGCCGGGGACCCATTCACGGAACAAGGATACGCCCCGCGTGAACGCCTCCCTCGTCCATGTCCGATCCGACGGCCGCCAGCGGGAGATCCCCCTCAACCACCCCGTCACGCTCGTGGGCCGCCGTACGGACTGTCAACTCCGTATCCCGATCTCCAGCGTTTCGCGCCGGCACTGCGAACTCCGCATGGCCGACGGAGGCCTGTACCTCCGCGATCTCGGTTCGAGCAACGGCACGTTCGTCAACGGCCACCGGCTCCAAGGCGAGGCCGAACTCACCCCTGGCGACCTCGTCTCCATCGGCTCGCTCGTGTTCGTCGTCCGTCTCGACGGCCACCCGCGCGCGATCGACGCATCGGAAGCTGCCCGGCGAGGCAAGCCAGCACAGGCTCCCGGCGCCGCCCCATCCGCGATCCAGTCCGGGTTCGCCTCGCCCTCCGCCGGCGACAGCAGCATTGATTTCGACTTCGACCTCGACCTCGACGACGACGAGGACGAACAGCCCTCCCTCTGAACCGGGTCAATCTCGGGCACGCGACCACGCCCGGGATGAGCGGAGCGAATCCCGGGATCGACTGTCACATGCCCACGTTCACGCTGCGTTCGCGGGTGGAACGTGCTTTTCCGCGGGCGCCTTCTGCTCCGCGGGCTTTGCGCCTGCGCTCGCCTCAGGAATCCGGATGCGCGTCCCGCACGCCCTGCACTTGACTGTCTTGCCGCGAGCCTCAACGGGCACCGCGAGCACCTTGCGGCAGACCAGGCTCGGGCACATGATTCGGATGGTCTCTTCGCTCATGCTCTCACCGTTCGGTGGATCGCCCCGCCTACCGATCGACCTCACCGCCACGCCCCTTCACTGACCGTGCGTGCGGGGCATGCACGTGGCTCGTCCTGTGCGGTCTGTAACGACCACGAGGGCTGTGCCGCGTGTGCCGCGGCCTATCGTTCGCCCGCACTGGCCAAGCCCCACACCGCGAGCGAGACATGACCCTTTCTCTGCATCAGACCGGGACGCCACCGCTCCCCGCCGCCCCAGCCACCGCTGTCGTCGGCCTCCAGTGGGGAGACGAGGGCAAGGGCAAGGTCGTGGACCTTCTCGCGGCCGGACACGATGCCGTCGTCCGCTACAACGGCGGCGCGAACGCGGGACACACCGTCGTCGTGAACGGCGAGCGATTCGCACTCCACCTCGTCCCCTCCGGCATCCTGTACCCCGGCAAGACAGCGGTCATCGGCAACGGGGTTGTCGTCGATCCCGAGGCGCTCGTCCGCGAGATCGACGCCCTGAACCAGCGGGGCATCGACACTTCGGGCCTCGTGCTCAGCAGCCGCGCCCACGTCGTGATGCCCTACCACAAGGCCGAGGACGAACTGCGTGAGACCGTGACCGCCGGGTCGCCCGCCTATCCGGCCCGCGTCGTCATCGGCACGACCAAGCGCGGCATCGGTCCCTGCTATGCCGAGAAATCCCAGCGTTCGACCGCTGTCCGTGTCGCCGACCTGCTGCGACCGGACACGCTTCGCGAGCGCGTCGAGGCCGCGTGCAGGCTGAAGAAGCACCTGCTCGCTGATCGCGCCCCAGAAGCCGTGGACGCCGCGGTCATCGCGGAGCGCATGATTAAGTGCGGGCAACGGCTTGCGCCTCTGGTGCGCGACACGACTTGGCTCCTGCACGACCTGCTCGCCGAAGGCAAGCGCCTGCTGTTCGAGGGCGGGAACGCAACCCTCCTCGACGTGGACCACGGCACGTATCCGTTCGTCACCTCGTCCTCCGCCTCAGCGCTCGGCATCGGGCCGGGCACGGGCGTTCCACCCCAGCGCATCGGACGAATCGTCGGCATCATGAAGGCGTACTCGACGCGCGTCGGCGCGGGACCGATGCCCACCGAACTCCTCGACGAGACCGGCAACCGCATCCGCGAGCGAGGGCGCGAGTACGGCACCACCACCGGCCGCCCGCGCCGCTGCGGGTGGCTCGACCTCGTCGCGGTTCGCTACGCCGCCGCGATCAACGGTGCGACCGAACTCGCCGTCATGCTCTTCGACGTGCTCGCCGGCTTCGACTCGCTGAACGTCTGCACCGCCTACGAGATCGACGGCCAGCGCACGGACCGCTTCACTCCTGACGGCGTCGATCTCGCACGCGGTCGCCCGGTGTATCAGCGGCTCCCGGGCTTCGGTTCGGAGATCGGCGCGGCCCGGAGCCTCCGCGACCTGCCGGATCAGGCCCGGAAATACCTCGACTTCATCGCCCAATACGTCCGGGTGCCGATCTCGATCGTGAGCGTCGGGCCGGACCGGGCACAAACCATCGTTCTTTGATGGCGCGATGTCGAGGGCGAACGATCGAGGGGTGCCGGTCGTAGTCTCTGCGAACCACGGGAGCGGACCAGTGCCGGACATCGTTGCGGAAACCGTCGAAACGCCTTGCTGTCAGGCCGTGCATCTCGACGATGCCGACCGGGCAGCGCTCGATCGCATCCGGCGGATCAACCCAAGGGCGAACCCGCTCGAACGGCTTCCGGACGTCCGGCCTTCTCGCCTGCCGCGCCACGTCGCCATCATCATGGACGGCAATGGCCGATGGGCCGAGCAGCGCGGTTTCCCGCGCATCTTCGGGCACCGCAACGGCGCGGCCGCGGTGCGTGAAACCATCGCCGAGTGCGGCCGGCTCGGCATCGAGGCCCTGACCCTCTTCAGTTTCTCCAGCGAGAACTGGAAACGCCCCCCCGACGAGATCGAGGCGCTGATGCGACTGTGCGTGATGTACCTCGAAGGCGAGCGCGACGCTCTCGTCCGAGAGAATCTGCGCCTGCGCGTGATCGGCCGGCGAGAAGGGTTGCCGACCGAGGTGGTCAGGGCCATCGAGTCCGTGGAGGCGGCAACGGCGCACCTGACCGGCCCGACGCTCTGCCTCGCCATCAACTACGGCTCTCGCGCCGAGATCATCAACGCGACCCGTTCCCTGGCAAGTCGGGTCCGCTTGGGCGAACTCGACCTCGCGGACATCGATGAACGGACCTTCGAGGCCGAACTCGGCACCGCCGGACTGCCCGACCCGGACCTGCTCATCCGAACCGCGGGCGAGATGCGCTTGAGCAACTTCCTGCTCTGGCAACTGAGCTACGCCGAAATCTATGTCACCGACGTGTTCTGGCCCGACTTCGATACCCCCCGCTTCCACGCGGCCATCCGTGAGTTCGCTCGGCGAGGACGGCGCTTCGGCGGCCTGGGCCACGGTCCGGCCCCGGACTGAGCCGCAGACGCTACAGTGCCCGCCGTGCTCCAGCAGCGGCTCCTCTTCGGCCCCCTGATGATCGCCCTCCTCGTCGCGGGACTCGCCCTCGACGAATGGGTCAACGACCTCCCGCTCCCGGAGGGGCTTGCGGACTTTCTCGGCCATCAGACCGCGCCGCCCGGAGTCGTGATCTTTTGCGCTGTCGTTCCCCTGAGTTGGCTCGCCGCCATCGAACTCGCCACCATCCTCCGCGCGAACGGCATCCAGGCATCCGCTCGCGTGAGCGCGGCCGCGGCCCTGGTCGGGCTTGCCGTCTCCTGCCTTGTCCCCAGCGAGGCGGACGCGGTGGCGAGCGTCGCTACGGTTTCTTCCGCAGCCGTCGTCGTGCTTGTTGGCTCGCTGCTGTTCTTCTCGCGCCACCAGAGTTTCGAGGGAGTCGTCGCCGCGGCGGGTGGGACACTCCTCGCCTTCGTCTATCTCGGTCTGATGTTCGGGTTTGTCCTCGCCCTTCGGCGCGAGCATTCCGTCTGGACGATCCTCTGGGTGCTGATGACCACCAAGTCCTGCGACATCGGTGCGTACTTCGTCGGCAGGGCCTTCGGACGCCACAAACTCATCCGCTGGCTCAGCCCTGGCAAGACCTGGGAAGGCCTGGCGGGGGGCGTCGCGATGAGCGCGGCCGTCGGCACGCTCGGCGCATGGGCGCTCGCGTCGGCGGGAATCGCCGGCGGACCGGGGCTTGTCGTGGGCGCGATCGCCGGGGTCGCCTTCGGCCTCCTCGGGCACGTCGGCGACCTCCTTGCGAGCCTGCTCAAGCGCGATGCCGGCATGAAGGACTCGGGCCACTCGCTTCCCGGCTTCGGCGGAGTGCTCGACGTCCTCGACTCGCCCTTGCTCGTCATGCCCGCAGCCTACTGGATACTCCGGTTCGCCCCGGCTGCGGAACTGCCCATGCCGCCCGGCTAGACTCATGGCGTGACCGCGCCCCGGGAGGGATCGATGGACGACGTGACGGCCCGCCTTCTCCGCGTCTTCCAGGCAGACAGACAACTCGCAGGACTCCAGAGCCGTCTCCGCGCCGCCGAAGCCTTCCACACCGAGCAGGTCCGCCAACTCACCCAGATTCGTGCAAAGGCCGAGTCGATCGGGGCACAGACCCGACAACTCGCCGCCACCGCGGGGAACCTCGAGAACGAGATCCGATCGCTCGACGAACGGATCGAGCATCTGCGCACCCAGATGAACGAGGCCCGGACGAACAAGGAATACAAGGCGCTCCTGACCGAGGTCAACACGCACAAGGCCGAGCGCGAGCGGATCGAGGAGGAGGCCCTCGGGCACATGACCCGGGTTGACGAACTCAAGGCCCAGCTGGCCGAACTCGCCGCCCAGGAAGCCGAGCGGGACAAGGTCCGCAAGGTCGCGGAGGCTGAACGCGACGCGCGGGCCGCCGAGATCAAAGACCGGGTCGAGCAACTCAAGACCGAGCGCGACACCCTCGCCCGTGCAGTCCCCGGCGACGTGATGGCCATGTATACCCGTCTCCTCAAACTCCGTGACGATGAGGCGATGGCCGCACTCGAGATTGCCGACCGCAAGCGTCACGAGTACACCTGCGGGGCGTGCATGATGAGCCTGCCGATGGAGATCGCCATCTCGCTGCTGGGCGGCAAACTCACCCTCTGCCCCAACTGCCAGTGCATCCTCTTCATCACGCCCGAGACCGCGGGGGCGATCACGCCGACCTCGTCGAAGCGGTAATCTGCCGCGGTGCGATCGATCCGGCATTGGCTGCTCCCGCTGGTCTTCCTGCTGTGCATGACGCTCCCGCACCTCGGCCAGGGCGACTGGCAGCGGACGGACGGCGCGTGGTACGGCGCGATCGCGGTTCAAGCGTGGCGGACGGGCGAACTCTGGACGCTCCACGGCCCGCCAGGACAGCCCTACTTCAACAAGCCGCCGCTGGCGTTCTGGCTTCATGGGCTTTCGTTGCACGCAGCGGGGCCGGGCGCGCACGCCGCAAGGCTCCCGAGTGTCCTCGCCGCCTGCGCAGGTCTCCTCGCAACGGTCTGGACCGTGCGGATGCTGGCCGGCAGACGGGCCGCTCTGCTCAGCGGCGCCACGCTCTCCCTCACCGCCGAGTACCTCCGTCGCACCCGCGAAATCTCGCTCGACCTCTGGCAGGCGGCGTTCATCTTGTTCGCCGTCGCCCTGCTCGTGCGCGCGACTCGCACCAGACGGTCGGGACGCGCCGCCGGCACCCTCTGGGCGTGCGCCTCGGGCGCATCGCTCGGCGCCGCCCTGCTCACCAAGCCCCTCGTCGCGCTCGCCGTCATCCCGCTGCTCGCGGCGTGGCTGGCCTGGGATGCCCTCCGGCCGGCAGGCCCGAATCACCGCATCGACACACGCCGCGCACTCCTGCTTCTCGCGCTTGCGGCCGCCCTCGCGCTCGTCGTGGCCCTTCCCTGGCACCTCTCAATGGTCGCTATCCACGGCAAGGAGTTCGTGTCGCAGTACCTTGGGGCGGAAGTCGTCGATCGTGCTGCCGGCAAACTGACGGCCTCGCCAATCTGGGCAAAGCCGTGGTGGTTTTATCTGCACCAGGTCGGTGTCGCGTACTGGCCGTGGTTGGCGTGTGTCGGCATCGCGTTCACGGCCTGGGTGCGATGCCGCCGCCTTTCCGGGCGAGGGTCCGTCGAGCGTTGGGCGATCGTCTGGGTCATCGGCTGGCTGCTTCTTCTCTCGGCGTTCCCAGACCGTCGGGACCGCTACGCCGTTGTCGTGTGGCCCGCGTTGAGCGTCCTCGCGGGACTCGGCCTCGCGCACGCGCCTTGGCGATGGCTTCGCTTCGGCGTGCGAGGATTCGCCGCTCACTGGAAGATCGTCGGCGGATTCGTGATTGCCGGTGCGTTCGTGTTCTCACTCCTGCCGATCCGCGTCCAAAGACCGGTCGAGCCGCAATGGCCCGCGCTCTTCGCCTTCCTTGACTCGCTGCCCGACGAGCCGGTCTGGCAGGGCGGCTTCAACCCTGCTCGCGGCGCGCGGCTGTACCTCGAGCGAGGAGCATGGCCGATCCCCACCCGAGACCGCTGGGGCAAGACCCTCACCGATCCGCCCGAGGGAGCACTGCTGATCTATCACCGCCGCGATGGCCTCGTCCCCGGCACGAACGAGCACGTCGTCTTCACCATCGACGACCTGACGCTCACCCGCCTCGGTCGGGGAGGCTGGAAGCCGACCGAGGTCGAAGACCCGGGTTGACGGGCAAAGCCCCGCGGAGCGATCTTGTGCGCCCGCTCACGGGTCGCTTTCAGCGCACCTTGTGTCCGGCCTGCTCAGGCCGAGGCGAGAAAGAAGATTCCGAAGGTCACGCGGCCATCGAGTCCGCACGTCGAGCCGACGACCCGTCACCGGATGGTCGAGTGTCACACGGTGCGCGTGCAGCGCGAGACGCGGGGCTGCCTGCCGCGCAGCCTCCGGGCCGTAGGTGTCGTCGCCCAGCACGGTCGCGCCGACCGAGTCAAGATGCACACGCACCTGGTGCAGCCTGCCTGTGATCGCTCTCGCCTCGATGAGCGCGCCCATCGGCGAAGCCTCGAGCACTCGGTACGCCGTCGCCGCGGCCTTGCCCGTGCCCGAGATTCTCGCCACCTTCACGGTGCGGTAGCGGTCGATCCGGACCGTCTGCTCCGCGATCGTGCGCTTGATGATCCCCGTCGGCTTCGCCGGCGCGGCCCGGGTGACCGCCCAGTAGTACTTCCCCACTTCGCGCCCCTCGAACGCCTCACGCAGTCGGTCGTAGGCGGGCGCGGTCAGGGCGACGACGACAAGCCCGCTCGTGTCCTTGTCCAGCCTGTGCAGCAGCCCGAAGTCTCGCTTCGCGCCGAGAGCTTGAAGCCGCGCCCCGAACCGCGCGAACAGGCCGTTCAGGAGCGAATCGGCCTCGTGTGCCTTGCCCGGTATCGTTACCAGCCGTGCCGGCTTCTCGACGATCAGCAACTCCTCGTCCTGATGGGCGATGCCAAAGGTCACGCGGTCGTTGGGCTGGACGGTGAGGGCCGGCATACGCGTCACGCCGTCGGGCAGGCCTCGTGGTCGATGTACCACCGGAGCGAGCCTGCCAATGGGCGCACGCCGAGGATCGGCGCGTCCTCCGGTGAAAGCCGCTCGTGAACAAGCCGCGTCAGGATGCCGCGCTTGCCGGCCCCGGTGACCATCACCGCCACCAGCCGCGAGGCGTTAAGGAGCCGCCACGTCATCGTCACACGATCCGGTGGAGTGACCGTCGGCCCCGAGTTGAGCGCGACAAGCCGGCCGTTCGCGTGCAGCGCGGGCGAGTGTGGAAACAGGCTCGCGGTGTGCCCATCCGCCCCGACGCCGAGCAGGACAAAATCCAGCCGGTCGTGCCCCCGTTCACGCCATTCCAGTTCGCTCTGGAGTTCACGCTCGTAGGCGTCGGCCGCGTTCTCGTCCGTCGCGTGGATCGGATGCACCTGCGAGCGGGGAATGTCCGAGTGCTCGACGATCAACTCGCGGATGTGCTTGAAGTTGCTCCGCTCGTCGTCGAACGGCACCCGCCGCTCGTCCACGATCCACAGGTGCGTGCGGCTCCAGGGCATCGAGCGCAGCCGCGGGTCGTACATCAGCCGCCTATAGAGCGGTTCCGGTGTCGAACCGCCCGACAACGCGAGGTGAAAGTCCCCGAACGCCCTGGCGCACGAGACCGCCTGCCCGAGCAGGTCCGCCGCGACGGCGTCAACAACGGCATCCACCGACGCCCGCACGATGACCTCCCCCGGCAACGCGGGGGGCGTCGGCTCCGGCTCGACCTCGATCCGATCGGGCATCACCGGTGCATTGTCCGCCCCCCGATCGTCCGGGACCAGCCTCACCCCGCCGGGTTGTGCCAGCGGCACCCGGAAGCCTCGATCAGCGAGTCCGCCTCGGGCGGCCCCCACGAACCGGGCGCGTAGGTCGCGATCCGATCCCGCAGCGGACCGGGGTCGAGGAATGGCTGCACGATCGACCAGCCGCCCTCCACCTCGTCGCGGTGCTTGAAGAGCGTCCGGTCGCCGCGCATCGCGTCCAGCAGCAGCGGGCCGTAGGCCTCGATCGGCTCGCCGCCGAACCGCTCGACGTAGTCCAGGTCGAGCGCGGCCGAAGCGATCCGGAGTCCCGCCCCGGGCACTTTACCTCGCAGTTCGAGCGAGATGCCCTCGCGCGGGGCGACGTTGATGACGAGGCGGTTCGGGGCGCACCCATCGCCGAGGCCGCGCACACCCCTGAAGATCGCGGTCGGAGGCTCGCGGAACTGCACGACGACCTCGGTGAGTTTGGCGGCAAGCCGCTTGCCCGTGCGGACGAAGAACGGCACGCCGCCCCACCGCCAGTTGTCGAACTCGATGCGCATAGCGGCGTAGGTCTCCGTTCGCCGGGCCGGATCGACGCCCGGTTCGTCGGCGTACGCCGGACCATCCGGCCCTGCCCCGTAGCGTCCCAGGACGCCCCACGCCGCCGCCTCTTCCGGCGAGCAGGCGATCCGTGCGGCTGAGAACAACTTGATCTTTTCGCGGACGATCGCGTCCGCCTCGTAGCGAGGGGGCGGCTCCATCGCCACGAGCGCGAGCACCTGCAGCAGGTGGCTCTGGATCATGTCGCGGATCGCACCGGCGCCGTCGTAGAACGATCCGGCGCGTGCCCCCACGCCGATCGTTTCCGCGGCCGTCAACTGCACCGAATGCACCGCGTCACGGCTCCAGATCGGCTCGAAGATCGAGTTGGCGAACCGCATCACCAGCAGGTTCTGGACCAGTTCCTTTCCGAGGTAGTGGTCGATGCGATAGACCGCGTCCTCCTCGAAGACGCGGCCGATGGCCCGGTTCAGGGACCGCGCGCTGGCGAGGTCAGTGCCGAACGGTTTTTCGACCACGATCCGCTGCCATGCCGTCGCCGCGGGATCGATGACACACCACCGCTTGCCCTCGGTGATGATGCCCGACACACCGACGTTCGCCACGATCGGCTCGTACAACTCAGGCGCGACGGACAGGTAGAAGAGCACGTTCGGCCCCCCCTGCGGCCGCCCGATGCCCCGCTCCGCGCCCAGCGACTCGATCCGCCGCACGAGCGAGGGATACACCTCAGGCCGCACCGCATCGCCGGCGAAGTAGTGCAGCCGGCGCGCGAACGCCGCGTAGCGATCCCCATCGAAGGCGTGGGCGTGCCTCGAGACCGCCTCGCGCATCCGGTCGCGGAAGGCGTCGTCCGTCATCTCCGTTCGCGACACGCCGAGCACGCACAGCCCGTCCGGCAACTGCCGCCGCTGGTCGAGTTCGTACAGTGCGGGGACGAGTTTGCGGGCGGTCAGGTCGCCCGACGCACCGAAGATGACAAGCACGCACGGCTCGGGGACGGTGCTGGGAGGCATGGCTCGCATCCTATCGCGGAGTTGCCGGGGCCGGGGCCTATCCTCGCGCCGTGCGGCACGAAGCACGCCTCATCGACGCAAACGCAAACCGGGCACGCGAGGGTCTGCGCGTCCTCGAAGACGCGGCCCGCTTCCTGCTCGACGACGCGGGGTTGTGCTCCTCCTTCAAGTCGATGCGCCACGATCTGCGAGAGGCGGTCGAGTCGCTCCCCATCGACCGCGGGGCATTGCTGGCCCACCGGGCCGTGCAGGAGGACCGCGGTGCCGCGATCTCCACACCCGGCGAGATGCGACGCGAGACCATGACCCAGGTCGTCGCGGCGGCCGCGGGTCGGACGAGCGAGGCACTTCGAGTTCTTGAGGAAACGACCAAGACCCTGCCCGGCGCGGCTGCCACGGCTCACGCATTCGAAGACCTCCGCTACCGGCTCTACGACGCCGAACGCTCGCTCACGCTCGCACTCGGCACGGGACGCGCCATCCAGTGGCGGCTTTGCGTGCTCATCACGGAATCGCTCTGTCTCCATCATCCCTGGGACCGGGTGGCCGAACTCGCCCTTGAAGGCGGCGCAGATTGCCTTCAGTTGCGAGAGAAGTCTCTCGACGGGGACGAGCTCGTCCGTCGCGCCCGCCGACTCGTGGACCTCGCCGGGCCGCGAGGCGCTCACGTCATTATCAACGACCGGGTTGACATCGCCCTGGCGGCAGGCGCGCACGGAGTCCACCTCGGGCAGAGCGACATCACGGTCGAAGACGCGCGTCGAGTCGCGGGGTTCCGACTGCTCGTCGGCGCTTCAACCGCAAACATCGTGCAGGCACGCCGCGCGGCAGACGCCGGCGCGGACTACTGCGGCGTCGGCCCGATCTTCCCGACGAGGACCAAGGCAGTTCAAGCGATTTCAGGTCTCGACTACTTGCGGGAGTACCTTTCCGATGAACGATGCCGCCGCACGCCTCACCTGGCCATCGGTGGCATCACCCCAGGCACTGCGGCATCCGTCTTCGACGCCGGCGCGGAGGGGATCGCTGTCTGTTCGAGCGTCTGCGGGTCGCGTGAACCAGCTTCCGTATGTACGGAGTATGTTTGGATAGCTTGTGCCCGTAATTCAGAGTGAAATCGCCCGATGTTTCTCGGGTGATCTCGCCCCCATTATTCCGCTTGCGTCCGAGAAAAATCCCTGTATGCTCGCTCCTGTCACCATGTAGGGGGATCGTTGCCGCGCGTTGTGGAGTGGGTCTCGGCCGGCGACGGAAGAGCAGGCGTTCATTCAGCGGTTGACTGCATCGTGTCGCAGTGTCACGTCGTTCGTGCGCGGCGCACGCCGTGCGTCGGCCGCATGGGAGAGGTGCCATGAAATGCGTCTTGACCTTGGTGTGTGGGGTGTCGGTCGCGTGTGCGGCCGCGGCGATGCCGATCGCCGTGCCCATCAACCCGGTCAGTCCCCAGCCTGACGCCACACCGATCGAGCGCTGGGACGGAGAGCCGATGCTCTTTCGTGTGCTCGACGATCCGGCAATCCTCGGCCCGCGCGGTCCTCACGACATGCGGGGCGGCGGCTGGGGGTTCGCCGACCCGCCACGCGTGCTGACCGAGGAGGAGTCCGCACTCCGCGTGGCGCGCGAGATTCCGGAGGGCGGATTCCCCAACACGCAGATGAGTTCCGCACCCGTCGGCTGGAACGGCGGGAACGAGGGCGGTGACGGCTCCCGCATGATCAACCAGCCCCCGGACTGCGGCGGTGGCGTCTGGTTCTCCAACAACAACTCGAACAACAACCCCTACATCGTTTTCGACGACTTCGTCGCCGACGGCAGCCAGCTGACCTCCGTGGAGTTCTACGGCGGCATGTGGGACCTCAACGCCTGGACCGGCTGCGGCTTGACCAACCTCTCCTCCGTCGGAATCGAGATCTGGACCATCCAGGGCGGCGGCGCGTGCGGCTGGCAGTACGCCAGCTTCGTCGCGGCGCAGTCCTTCCCTCTCGCCTCGCTCAACCCCGCCTTCCACTGCAAGGGCGCGTTCGGCGAGGACGTCTACAAGTTCGTCGCGAACTTCTCGTCAGGCATCTCCCTCAACAACGGCCAGAACTACATGATCACCATCTACGGCACGGTCTCCAATGCCAACCACCCCTGCGTCTTCGGCTGGAGCACGAGCACCGTCAACAACTTCAACCGCGCCGTCTCCTGGGACCGGACCGACGGCAGCTACGACCGCTGCGGACCGGACAACGCCTTCACCCTCAACCCGAGCACGGGCGGCACGTACTGCCAGAAGAACGATTGCAACACCACCTGCTGGTTCAGCAACGCCTGGCACAACATGAACCCCTACATCGCAGCCGACGACTGGAAACCCACGGCAAGCGGCCCGTGGACCCTGGTTACCTTCGAAGGTGGGGGCTGGAACGTCTCCACCAACACGCCCTGCGGCATCTCCGGCATCAACAGCTTCCTCATCGAGCTTTACACCGGCGGGCCGTCCGGCAGCGTGTGCGGCTGGAACGTCCAGTCCTTCATCGGCAGCTTCACCGTCCCCTTCAGCGCGACCAACCCCACCCCCACCTGCGTGGACATCTTCGGCATCCAGCACTACAGGTTTACCGTCAGCGTGCCGGCGGGCTTCAACGTGACCGCCGGGACAACGTACGTCCTCGGCATCTACGCACTCGCCAACAACCCCAACGACCCGTGCATCTTCTGCTGGGGCGGAAGCAGCGGCGTCATCGGCTTCCCGTCGTACTCCTACAACATGACCACGGCCATGCAGGAGGTCTGCCACAACACAGACCTGAACTACTGCGTCACGGTCGGCAAGACGTGCCCCGTTGATTGCAACGGCGACACCGTCGTCAACTCCCTCGACTTCATCTGCTTCCTCAACCTCTACGTCGTCCAGGACCCCAGGGCGGACTTCAACGGCGACACCGTCGTCAACTCTCTCGACTTCATCGCCTTCCTCAACGCCTACGTCGCCGGTTGCCCGTGAGCCGTCGCCCCTGACCTGTACTACGGTCGCTCACCAACGAAACGCCCCCGGGGATCGACCCTGGGGGCGTTGTCATTGCGGCTTACGCCGTGTTGAGGGCATCCAACAGGGGCATGATCTCCCCGCCGGGGATGCCGATCGTTGCAAACCCACCGCCCAGGTCGCGGTCCCAGTGCTCGAATCCGGCGACCACGACCCGAGGCGCCGACACGCGCACGCCGTAGAAGAGGTCCTCGCCGAGGTCCAGCACCGACTTCTCAGCGTGGACCTTCACATCCTCCAGTTCCAACGGGTCGAGCCGCTTGGGGACGACAACAGAGCGGCCATCCGAGAAGAAGAACTCGATGGTCACGGTGACCGAGGCCCCGGTCGGGTTGAAAACGTAGACATCGTCGGTGACGGCCTTGCCTGCGCGGGAGCGGCTCATGTAGCCCTCGCCGAAGTCCCATGTCGTCGCCGCGACCGTCGCAGCGGGAATGCCCATCGCGTCGCCAGCCTGGTACACCACCGCCGTCACCGTCACCGGCACGTCGGAGAGGTACAGCACGCCAAACTCCTCATCGAACGGCACGCCAAGCTCGCGGATCGACAGGCCGCCGCGCGAGTTGGCGGGAATGACGATGCGTTCCTCGCGCGGCGTTGGCGCGGCGACATCGTCTCGCCACAGGAAGGTGAATGTGACCGTAGCGTTTTCATCACTGGTGTTCAGCACGGTGAGGAAGGCGTTGGCGGGCCAATCGTCGCCGTCGTCGTTGCCGTGGCCGCCGTTGTCGTCGTTCGTGTCGTCGCCGTCGTCGTTGCCGTGGCCGCCGTTGTCGTCGTTCGTGTCGTCGCCGTCGTCGTTGCCGTGGCCGCCGTTGTCGTCGTTCGTGTCGTCGCTGTCGTCGTTGCCGTGGCCGCCGTTGTCGTCTTCCGGTCCATCAGGGCTGACCCGCGGCCCATGGTCTTCGAACTCGATGGCCGGGATGAAGCCCGCCAATGCTCCGCCGTCCGCGGTTCCGAGCGCGCCGAAGCCTCGCTCGGTCACGATCTCGTAGTGCGATTGCGACGCCACGATCGGGGCAGTCGCCACCACCTCCACCGCGAAGACACCGTCCGGCAACCCCGGCTGGGTGTCGAAGTTCCACCCGCCGCGACGCTGTCCATCCAGCGTCAGTTCGAGTGTCACCGTCTCTCCCCCGGCGCCGAACACCCGCGTCGTAACCTGCGTCGAGGTACCGTTCGGGTTGTAGAACAGCACGAAGTCCCGCGTCCAGTTGTGATCCCGGTACCCTTCGCCGAACGTCCATCGCGTCGAGGGAGTCGTCGAGAAGGACTCGCCGATCGCCGTGCCGAAGTCGTAGTGGCTGATCGTCGCTCCGAGAGCATCCTCTGCCTTCAGCACAAGGGCATACGGCGTGTCCGGGCGCACGAGCATCAGGTCCGGCCGCCCGGCAAGACTGATCGTCACGCCCCCGCGCGACCTCGCGGGCAGCACCCCCTTCGAGATCAACTGGTCCCGCTCTCCCACCTCGTACCGCGCGTGCAACTCGTAGCGCACGTCCCGGTCGTGCGGGTTCGTGAGCGGCACGAACTCGCTGATGCCCGCGTGCGAGTAGCCCTCTGGAAAATACGCCTCGAAGCCAAGCCCATCATCGGACCCGCTCATCAGCCGTCGAGTTTCGAGCGAGTCGAAGGAGAGGGGCACGGACCTGTCGGTGTGCATCGGATCGCTCCATGGGGGCAGCCCTCCAGGAGTTTGCAACGCTCATGCCACCCCTGAATCACCCCGCGTCAAGCCCTGCGGTTCGTGCCGTCGGCCACCCCCGGCCGGACCGGGCCACCCGCGACGCCACCGCCCCGATCCGCCCACCCCGGGCGGTACACTCCTCTCATGCCGATCGAGTTCCGCCACCGCTCACTCCCGAACGGCCTCACCGTCATCGCCGAGATCGACGCCGCCGCACATTCCGCCGCGGCGGGCTTTTTTGTTCGCACCGGCGCGCGCGACGAGCCTGCCACCCTCATGGGCGTCAGCCACTTCCTCGAGCACATGATGTTCAAGGGCACCGGCGACCTCTCGGCAGACGCCCTCAACCGGGCCTTCGACGACCTCGGCGCCCGGCACAACGCCTACACCAGCAACGAGATGACCTGCTTCTACGCCCAGGTCGTTCCCGAGCGGCTCGACGACGCCGAGTCCCTCCTCGGCCGCATGATGCGCCCTGCCCTCCGCGACGACGACTTCACCACCGAGAAGGGTGTGATCCTCGAAGAGATCGCCATGTATAAGGACAATCCCTTCTGGGTGCTCTACGAAGAGTGCGTCGATCGCTACTACGCCCCCCACCCGCTCAGGCACCGCGTCCTCGGCACACCGGAGACCATCACGGCCATGACGGTCGCTCAGATGCGCGACTACTTCGACCGCCGCTACTCGGCCGACAACACCACCCTTGCCCTTGCCGGATGCCTCGACTTCGACCGCTGCGTCGATCTCGCCGAGCGTCTCTGCGGCACGTGGCAGCGGACTGGCGTCATGCGGGAGCCGTCGCCGCCTCGCGTCAACGAGGGACGATTCGAGATGCGAGACGAGAAGGTCAATCGGGCCTATCTGCTCGGCCTCTCGCCCGGGCCGGGCGCACAGGACGATCGCAAGTACGCCGCGATGATGGCAGCCCTCGTCCTCGGCGGCCCGGACAACTCGCGCCTGCACTGGTCGCTCATCGAGACCGGGTTGGCCGAGGAGGCTCAGGCGGCCTACGACGCCCACGACGGCGTCGGCGAGTTCTTCGTCTACGCCTCGTGCGACCCCGAGCGTGCCGACGAGGTCTGGGAGACGGTCGAACGCGAGTGTGCCGAACTCGCCGACTCGCTCACCGAGGACGACCTCGAACGCCTCCGCAATCGCCTCGCCACCGGGGTCACGCTCTCGGGCGAGCGGCCGCCCGACCGAATGCAGCGCATCGGCCGACTCTGGACGCTGACGGGCAGGCACCGCTCGCTTGAAGATGAACTCGACAGCATCGAGCACGTCACCCTCGAAGACCTGCGCATGCTTCTCGATGCGTTCCCCGTTCGGGCCGTGATGGCCGGTCGCCTCCTGCCCACCGGTTGATCCCGCACCGCAGACCCGTCGCTACGATGCCCCGGACATGACCACCACGATCAAGCCCGCCGCCGACGTCAAGGCCCCTTCCGCCGAGCAACCGCTCCTCCGGGTGCGCGATCTCAAGACCTACTTCCCCGTGCGCTCCGGCATCCTCCAGCGCATCACCGGCTGGGTGAAGGCCGTGGACGGCGTCTCCTTCGACCTCGCCCGCGGGGAAACGCTCGGGCTTGTCGGCGAGTCCGGGTGCGGCAAGACCACCGTCGGCAGGACCATTCTCAAGCTCATCCCCCACACCTCGGGCACCGTCGAGTTCGAGGGCAGGAACGTCTTCGCCGCTCACGGTGCGGCCCTCAAGGCCTTGCGCCGTGACATGCAGATCATCTTCCAGGATCCCGCCGGTTCGCTCAACCCGCGCATGCGCGTCGGCGCGATCGTCGGCGAGCCGCTCGTCGTCCACGGGCTGGTCAAGTCCCGCGACGAACTCCGCGAGAAGACGGGCGAACTGCTCGTCCGCTGCGGCATGCCCAAGGCCGCCGCCGACCGCTACCCGCACGAGTTCTCGGGCGGGCAGCGCCAGCGCATCGGCATTGCCCGTGCCCTGGCCCTGGAACCCAAGTTCATCGTCTGCGACGAGCCCACCAGCGCGCTCGACGTTTCCATCCAGGCCCAGATCATCAACCTGCTCACCGACCTCCAGAGCGAGTTCGGACTCTCCTATCTCTTCATCTCGCACGACATGGCCGTCATCCAGCACGTCTGCCGCAACATCGCCGTCATGTACCAGGGTAAGATCGTCGAGCACGGCGAACGCGAGCAGATCCTCGAACGACCGCAGCACAAGTACACGCAGTCGCTTCTCTCTGCTGTCCCCGTACCGGACCCGCGGACCGAGAAGAAACGCGTCGTCTTCGAGGGCGGGGCGATGTAGCAGACTCTCTTCGCCCTCCGCTCATGCCCCGTCCGGAATCTCCGGCTCGACCAGGTGGGCCAGCTGCGAGAGTGATTCCTGCCAGCCGAGGTAACACATCTCCGGCGGGATCACCGCGGGTACGCCCGCCTGCTCGACCGTCACCTCCGTGCCGCACAGCACCGGCCGCAGCGTGATCGTGACCGCCATCTCTCCGGGCAGGTTCGGGTCGTCGAACCGGTCGGTGTAGTCGATCCGCTCGTGCGGTACCAGTGCCGTGTACGTCCCACCGAAGGTGTGGCTGCTGCCGGTGGAAAAGTTCGTGAACGACATCCGGTACCCGCCGCCGACACGCGGGTCCGACTCGTGGACCTTCCCCGTAAACCCGTGCGGCGGCAGCCACTTGGACATCGCGTCCGGGTCGAGGAACGCCCGGTAGACACGCTCCGGCGGAGCACGGAATACGCGGTGCAGACGGATCGTGTGGCCGGCAGTCGGCGGCATCGGTCCTTCTCCTTTGTAACGGCTCGGGGGACGGTACCCGCGACCGGGTGCTGGGCAAGCCGGGGAAGTCACGGATCGCCCGGACCCCGCCATCCCCCACGGCGCACCCCGCCACCGCGGGAGCAAGAGCCTCTGCCACCGGGTGGGCCGAGCAAGGCGAAAGGTTAGCCAGGCACCGGGGTGGACAGGGGAGAGGGCGTGTACGATGGGTCCCTGCTTGACAATCTCTTTTGTCAATGGTACGCTGCGGCCATGATCGACGTTGGCGTCATCGACGAACCCCAGGCCGCGGCCACCGCCCTGGACCCCGTGCGGTGCCGTCTGCTGGCGGAACTCCGCGAGCCGGCATCCGCCGCGGGGCTGGCCGAGCGGGTCGGGCTGACCCGTCAGCAGGTGAACTATCACCTCCGGACACTGGAAGCGCACGGGCTTGTCCGCCTGGCGGGCGAGAAGCGCTGGGGCGGGCTGACGGAACGGAGGCTGGTGGCGACAGCGTCCGGCTACGTCGTCTCGCCGAGTGCCCTCGGCCCGGTCGCCGTCGATCCCGAGCGGAGCACGGACCGCCTCGCGGCGGGCTACCTGATCGCGCTGGCGGCCCGCGTCGTCCGTGAAGTCGGTGACCTCGTCCGACGCGCACACGAAGCCGGCAAGCGCCTGGCGACGCTGTCCGTGGACACCGTGATCAGGTTTCGATCCCCCGAGGAGCGCGCCGCGTTCAGCCATGAGCTATCCGAGACAATGAACCGCCTCGTTGCGAAGTACCACGACGAGTCCGCTCCGGGCGGTCGCCCACACCGTCTCGTGCTCCTGGCGCACCCGCTGCCCAAGCAATCCGATGACAATGAAGGAGAGACTCATGCCGGTCAAGAAAGATAAGAACGGTGAACGATCGATCGAGGCCGCCGTCGAGGTGCCGGGATCACCCGAAGAGGTGTGGCGTGCGATCGCGACGGGCAAGGGCATCTCGTCGTGGTTCGTCCCCACGACGGTCGAAGGGCGCGAAGGCGGCGCGGTCGTCAGCAACTACGGGCCGGGTATGGACGCGGCGGCGAAGATTACTGCGTGGAATCCGCCGAAGAACTACGCGGCCGAAACGGAGCAGGAAGGGCTGGGCAAGGTCGCGACGGAGTGGATCGTGGAGGCCCGCAACGGCGGGAGATGCGTGGTCCGTGTCGTGCATCGCTGGTTCGCCAGCACCGACGACTGGGACGCCCAGTTCGAGGGGCACGCCTACGGGTGGGTGACGTCGTACTTCCGCATGCTGCGCATCTACCTCGAACGTTTCGCGGACGAGGAGTGCGCCGCGTTCCAGCTCACAGCCTTCAGCCAGGCATCGGGACCGGAGACGTGGCGGGTGATCAAGGGCGCGCTGCGCGCGGACCACGGCAACGGTCGGGTGAGCTCCGCTCCAGATGTCCCTGAACTCGCGGGCGTGGCTGAGAACCTGGAGGTCAGCGACCCGGACCTGCTGCGCGCCCGGGAGACTGCCCCGCAGATCGTCGCAGCGTTGGAAGGAATGGAGGGCGAGCATCCGGAACTGCTCGTGAGCCTGGAGCGCCCGGTCCCGGGGTTCGCGCACGTCTTCATCATGCCGATGGGTGGTCCAACGATGGTATCGATGACGTTCCATCTCTTCGGCCGACACGCCGCGGGCTTCGCACCGGAGTTCCAGTCCGCCTGGCAGGCATGGATCGACCGGCAGTTCCCCGCTGACGCCGCGAGCCAGGGCGCCTGACCGACGAGATACGAGATCACCGCTATTCCGGAGAAACGCCATGAAGAAGATCGGCCTGATCGCGCTCATCGTCGTCGTACCGCTCGTCGGCGCTGCGCTGACGCAACGGCCCGAGCGACCCACAACAATGCACGTCCAGCCCGAGTCGAACGGGTCGGACAAGAATCGTCGGGAGGAAGCGACATTGAAGGTCCACTACCTCGAGATCGTGACGCCTTCCGTCGATGCGACGTGCGAGGCGCTGGAGCAGGCGCACGGCGTGGCGTTCGGCAAGCCGATCGCCGAACTCGGCAACGCCCGCACCGCCGAGTTGAGGGGCGGCGGACGGATCGGCGTGCGCGCCCCGATGCGCGCGACGGAAGCGCCCGTCGTGCGGCCCTATGTCCTGGTGGACGACATCGATGCCGCGGTCAAGGCCGCCGAGGCCGCGGGGGCGCAGGTGGCGATGCGCCCGTTGGAGATTCCCGGCCACGGCACGTTCGCCATTTATGTCCTCGGCGGGATCGATCATGGCCTCTGGCAACTCGGCAACCGCTGACGCCGGTACACTCGGCTCTCCATCTGCAAGGAGGGCACGCGATGGCCAGAGCGGGGCTTGTCCTGGCGTGTGCGGCGGCGGCGTGGGTGTTCGGCGGGGCGCGCGCGGCCGCTGATGGCACGGGACATCTGCGCGCGACGGACCTGCGCTGCGAGTACCTGCGCGAGCCGCTCGGCGTCGAGGAGCCGTCCCCGCGCCTGACGTGGGTGGTGGAGTCGGACCGCCGGGATGAAACGCAGACCGCGTACCAGGTCCTCGTGGCGTCGTCGGCCGATCGGTTGGCGCGCGATCAGGGCGACCTCTGGGACAGCGGGAAGGTGCTCTCCAGCGCCACGGCGCACGTCGTGTACGCGGGCACGCCGCTCGCGTCGCGCCGGGCGTGCTACTGGAAGGTCAGGGCGTGGGACCGCGACGGCGCCGCGGGGGACTGGAGCGCACCGGCACGCTGGGAGATGGGTCTGCTCGCGCCCGAGGACTGGAGCGCGGAGTGGATCGAAGCGGGTCCGAGCCGCGTTGGCGTCGAGGTCGAGAGCGCGGTGTACTCCACGGTGGACGGCGCGGTCCGCGCGGACGTGACGGAGCGAGTGGACGCGATGGTCGCGCGCGGCGAGGCGATCGTGGCGAGCAACAGCGCGCTGGGCGGCGATCCCGCGTTCGGCGTGCCGAAGCGGCTCGCGGTGACGTACCGCATCAACGGGGCGACCCTGCGCGCGGACGCGGCGGAGAACGCGCAGGCGCTGCTCGCCCGGGAGCGGCTGCCCTATCTGCGGCGATCGTTCGCGGTCGGCAAGCCTGTCGCTCGGGCGCGGCTGTACGCGACCGCGCTCGGCGTGTACGAGGCGTACCTGAACGGGGATCGCGTCGGCGACGCCCGGCTCTCGCCGGGGTGGACGGACTACCGCGAGCGTGTGCGCTACCAGGTGCACGACGTGACCGACCGGATCTCGCCCGGCGAGAACGTGATCGGCGCGATGGTCGGCCCGGGGTGGTTCTGCGGCCGGGCGGGGCTGTTCCAGGTCCGGGCGTTCTACGGGCAGACCCAGGCGTTCCTGGCGCAACTGGAGATCACGTACGCGGACGGGTCGGTCGAGCGGATCGTCACCGATGCGACGTGGCGGCGGCACGACGGGCCGATCATGGCGGCGGACCTCATGGACGGCGAGGTCCACGACGCGCGGGGGGAGGTCGAGGGGTGGTGCGCCGCGGGCCTGGACGACGCCGCGTGGACGCCCGTGACGGTGCGCGCCGAGTCGCGCCGGCTGGTGGGCGAGGTCGATCATCCGGTGCGCGAGCTGCTCGAGTTGCCGGCTGTTTCGGTGGCCGAGCCGGCCGGGGGGCGGTGGACGTTCGATCTCGGGCAGAACATGGTCGGCGTGGTGCGGCTGCGCGTGCGCTGCGAGCCGGGGACGGTCCTGACCGTGCGGCACGCGGAGATGCTGAACCCCGACGGCACGATCTACACCGCGAACCTGCGGGCCGCGGCGGCGACCGACACCTTCATCTGCAAGGGCGGCGTCGAGGTGTGGCAGCCGCGCTTCACCTTCCACGGGTTCCGGTACGTGGAGGTCACGGGGCTGCGCGAGCGGCCCGGCCCGGAGACCGTGACCGGCATCGTGCTCGGGTCGGACCTAGCGCCGGCGGGCGAGTTCTCGTGCTCGGACGGGCGGATCGACCGTTTGCAGGCGAACATCGCGTGGGGGCTGCGCGGCAACTTCCTCAGCATCCCGACGGACTGCCCGCAGCGCGACGAGCGCATGGGCTGGACCGGCGACGCCCAGGCGTTCGCGCCGACGGCGGCCTGGAACGCGGACATCGCCCCGTTCATGACGAAGTGGCTGGCCGACCTGGGCGACGCCCAGCGTGAGGACGGCGCGCACGCCGACGTTGCCCCGGCGATGCGCGGGCTGAGCTACGGCACGCCCGCGTGGGCGGACGCCGGCGTCATCGTGCCGTGGGCGGTCTACCGGGCCTACGGCGACGTGCGCATCCTCGAGCGGCACGCGGAGTCGATGATCCGGTGGGTCGAGTGGTGCCGGGCCCACAGCAGCGGCCTCATCCGCGACCACGCCCGGGGCAACGACTACGGCGACTGGCTCTCGATCGGCGCGGACACGCCGAAGGACCTGCTCGGCACCGCGTACTTCGCCCACTCCACGGACCTGCTGGCGCGCAGCCTGCGCGCCCTCGGGCGCGACGCGGACGCGGCGCGCTACGAGCGGCTCTTCGAGGACATCCGCGCCGCGTTCGTCGGGCGCTACGTCGATCCGCACGGGCGCGTGGCGGGCGACACGCAGACCGGCTACGTCCTCGCGTTGCGCTTCGGGCTGCTCCCCGATGAGCTGCGGACGGCCGCGCTCGAACGCCTGGTGGCCGACATCGAGGCGAAGGGGTGGCGGCTCTCGACGGGGTTCGTGGGGGTCGGGCACCTGCTGCACGCGCTGAGCGACGGCGGGCGCGACGACGTCGCCTACCGGCTGCTGGTGCAGGACGAGTTCCCGTCGTGGCTCTTCTCGGTGAAGCACGGGGCGACGACGATCTGGGAGCGGTGGGACGGCTGGACCCCCGAGCGCGGGATGCAGGACCCCGGGATGAACTCGTTCAACCACTACGCGCTCGGCTCGTGCGGGCGCTGGCTCTTCGAGGGCGTCGCCGGGATCGAGCCGGACCCGGAGCATCCCGGCTTTGCGCGCTTCACGGTGCGGCCGCGCACGGACGGGCCGCTCACCCGTGCGAGCGCGACCTACCGCTCGATCCGCGGCGAGATCTCGGTCGCGTGGCGCCGCGACGGCGGCACGCTGACGCTCGCGGTCACGATCCCCGCGAACACGGCGGCGACGGTGCACGTGCCCGCAGAGGGGGGGGCGGAGGTGCTCGAGTCGGGGCGCGCCCTCGAGAGCGCGGAGGGCGTGCGGGTGCTGCGGCGCGACGGCGGCGAGGTCGTGCTGCGCGTGGGGTCGGGGCGGTACGAGTTCACGTCGCGGCGGCGGTGAGGGGGGTGTCCGCCGGCGACCGTCCTCTCGACCGACGGGGTTGCGGTCGCGGCCGCCGCGTCCGATGCTTCCCGGACCTCGGCCAAGCCCCCGGCCGCCGCTTTCGAGCCTCCGGCCGCCGCATCCGAGCCGCCGGATGTCCAATCCGAGCCACCGAATGCGACATTCGGTGGCCCGAACGCCGTTTTCGAGCCTTCGGGCGGGCCGGACGATGCCCCGGAACCGCGCCCCGTGCCCTCGAACGCCGGGCAGGACCCCCCGGACCCCGCCCCAGACCCCTTGACAGAAACCAAACGGACCGCAACCACGCTCTCGATCAGCCGCGACAGCACTCTCCAGGAGCCGCGACCGTCATGGAGCTCGGTTCCCTCCCGCATCCCCCTCCGCCCCTCCGGGGCGGGATCGAGCCGCCAACCCGCCCGGGCGGGCGCTTCATCGGTTCACGTGCGCATCCGGAACGCCGCCGGGCACGCGCCTGCATCGCCGGTCATCGGCGCGTGGGCGAGCCGAGCATCTCCTTCATCACGCCGTCCAGCCCGAGAAGGGCGGACGCGCAATCGCCGGTGAAGGAGCTGCCGTGCATGATCGCGAGTGTCCGCGGGTGCAGCGCGGCCAGCCCCTCCAGCAGCGGACGCGTGTTCGGGGTGTACGGCATGTAGTCCATGAGCGGTCCCGCCTGGAACGCCGCGAGCGAGTCGCGCGCACGCCCGAGGACGTCGGATTCGGTCAGCGGCTCGGCGTCGCCGTTGTGCGTGAACAGGTCCCCGCAGAACAAGACCCGCCGCGTCTCCTCGAAGAGCACGCCCGCGTCCCAGCCGTGCGGGAGGTGCGGCGTGGGCCTGTGCCTGAAGCGGAACGCGCCCGTGACCAGCGTCTCGTCCGGCGTCAGCACGCGCGGGGGACGGTCGGCGAAGTCGTTGAGGTTCACCAGCGAGCCGACGACGCCCGACACCGCCTCGGCCCGCGGCGCGATGCGGAGCCACTCGTTGAGCGAGCCGCACTCGTCCACCTCGAAGTGGCCGAACCCGATCCAGCGGAGCTCCGCCGGGTCGATCACGCGGCGGACCGCGCTGAGTACCTCGGGGAACATGCGCCGCATGCCGGTGTGGTACAGCAGGGGCTCCTCGTCGACCACGAGGAAGTGGTTGAACTGCAGGTTGATCTCGCGGTAGAGGATGCTGATCCGGTGAACGCCCGGTGAGATCTCGGTGACGGTCGCCATGCCGATCCTCCCGCGTCAAAGCCCCGCCCGGCCCCGGCGCCGCCTGTCCGAGTCCTTGAGCGCGGCGGCGACGAGCGATCGGACCGTCCAACGCTTGACCTTGCGCGCCGTCCGCTCGTCCAGGCCCAGGACGTCCCGGAAGACGATCATCGACTCGGTGCCCAGGACCATAGCCAGCGCCGCGCACAGCCGCGCGTACGCGGGCTTCGAGAAGCGACGCCGCGCCGGCGCGAGCGCCGCCTCGATGAGCAGGGTGCGGCGGTTCTGACGCACGGGGACGCCGCCACGCCGCGACCCCTTCGCGGTTCGTGCAAGGCTCGCGGCGAGCATCAGGCGGAGCTGCGCCTCGTAGCGGCAGCACGCCTCGTGCAGGGCGGCCTCGGCCCGGTCGACGCGCTCGGCGGGATCGGTCGATCCGTCATCGGCGGGAAAGACCCGCTCGGGCCCGGGGATCAGCCCGTCCAGCGGCGCTTCGACCAGCAGCGCCTCGACGCTGGGGAAGTAGCGGTACGCCGTCGCCCGCGAGACCATCGCCTCCGCGGCCACCTCGTCCATGTCGGGCACGCCCCCACGCCGGAGCAGCCGGGCCGCCGCCTCGAGCAGGTCCTTGCGGGTTCGGTGGCGCTGATTGTCCCGTCGTGTGACCACGCGATTGGCCGGCATCGCTCGCCTCCGCTCGCACTAGCGCTGGATGGACGGGAACGAAGGCCCGCGAGGAAGATCGAACTCCTCCAGCGACATGGAGTTCAGGATCTTCAGGACGCGGAAGCCCGCCGACAGCGCGGCCTCGAACAGCGACGGCTGGCTCATCGGCACGATGACCACGCCCATGGGCGGCGGCACGCGCCGCGCCGTCTGGCCCGCGAGGACGAGCAGGTCGTCAACGGTCTCGGCCGCGGCGTGCCCGAAGAGCGAAGCGATCTGGTAGCCGACCACTCGCCCATCACGCTCGCGGACGAACGCCGGCAGCTCCATGCCGAGCAGCATGGAGGCGTCGTTCACGCGCGAGGCGCCGTCATGCCGCGCCGAGAGCCGCTGCACGTGGGGGAGGTCGTCCCCGGTCATCGGGCGCACCGAGGCATCGTCGGTGTCCGCCGGCTTCGCCTGCATCAACGCGGCCGAGTCCCGCCAGCGGAAACCCAGGCGCGTGTAGAGCGACAGCGAGGTCGTGTTGACCGCCTCCTGGAACAACCGCACGCGAGGCCGCGGACCTCGGCGGCGGCGGGCTTCGTCGATCGCCCACTGCATGAGCAGCCGGCCCACACCGCGGGACTGTACCGTCGGATCGACCGTGATCGGTCCGACGCCGCAGACCTCATCCGCCAGCAGGAGAAAGTTGGAGCCGACGACGCGTCCGTCCGCGACGGCGACCACGCCGATGTAGTCCGGACGGTGGAGCACGCCGCCGATGATCAGCCCGCCGATCTCCTCGGTCGGCACGTCCCGATGAACGCCGTGACGCGCCTGGAGCGTGTCGAACGCCAGGTGGCAGATGCGGGCAAGCTCGGCGAAGTGACCCGCCTCGGCCGGAACCAGGTCGATGTTCATGCGTGCTCGTCCTGCGGGAGCTGCCGAAGGATCGCGGCCATGTCGACCCAGACCTGCTCGCGCTCGATGTGCCGGCCGTCGGAGGTGAACTCGAGCACGTGGAGGATGCGGAACCGCAGCGGCCGGTTGCGGCCGTCGAGGCCGAACGGCCTCCCCGGGGCGCGACCCTCCCACACCGACTCGTCGATCATGAAGTTGTCGCCGTAGAGACGCTTGAGCGGGGTCACGCGACTCTCGGCCAGGTCGGCGAACATCCGTCGGTAGAACTCGCGGGCGCGCTCCCTGCCGCGGGTCGGGCCGGTCGGGAACCCCACGATGTCGTGCGTGGCGTCCGGCGCGAGCGTGGCGACGACGCCCTCGATGTCGTCGGTCGCCTCGAAGCCGAAGTGCTCGTCGATCTTGCGGTCCATCTCCTGCGGGGACAGCGGCATGGCGGGCGCTCCTGTGACTTGTGTACACTAATGAGACTTTCGTCTCATGTCAAGCCCCGCGTCCCTTCCCCCCATGAGGGCGATCTCGGACCACGCCCGGACCTGCCGGCTCCGGTCAAGCCGCAGGAGCCGACGGCCGTGGCGGTTGCGAGAGCGAACCACGGCCAGACGGAGGGGGCCGCCAATCAGCCGCCTTCCCCGTGGAAGGCGTGCATGAGGTCTTGTCCGCCGCGTCCTGAATGAGAAAAGCCCCACCAGGTGCGGGGCTTCTCGCGCGAATCGGGGTGACTGGATTCGAACCAGCGACCTTCTGACCCCCAGTCAGACGCGCTAACCAAGCTGCGCTACACCCCGTGGCGGGGGAGGATAGGCGTCGGCGAGGCCAGAGGCCGAAGGCGTGACCGAGGATGTGCGGCGAGAAGGCCCTGCGGCGTATATTGCCCCGATGCCCACGCTCCTCATCGTCGGCGGACGGCTCGTTGACCCCGCCTCGGGGACGGACGCCTCGCTCGACCTCGCTCTCGCCGAAGGGCGTGTCGCCGCCATCGGCCGCGGCCTGGACCGCTCCGGCGCGGACCGCGTCATCGACGCCTCCGGCCTCCTCGTCGCCCCCGGCCTCATCGACCCGCACGTCCACCTCCGCGAGCCGGGCGGCGAGCACAAGGAGACCCTGGCCACCGGCTCGGCCGCGGCGGTCGCCGGCGGCTTCACGACCGTCTGCTGCATGCCGAACACGACGCCGGCGATCGACTCCCCGGAGCTGGTCGCGTTCGTGCGCGACCGGGCCGCCCGCACGGCCCGCTGCCGCGTCTACGCCGTCGCCGCCGCGACCAAGGGCAGGCTGGGCGAAGAACTGGCGGAGATCGGCCTGTGCGCGGACGCGGGAGCGGTCGGCTTCTCCGACGACGGCGACTGCGTGGCCTCGGCGGGCATGATGCGGAGCGTGCTGCGGGCGGTCGGGGCGACCGGCCTCGCGTTCATGCAGCACTGCCAGGAACCGACACTGACACGCGGCGCCTCCATGCATGCGGGCGACGTGGCGGTACGGCTGGGGTTGATCGGCTGGCCGCGCGAGGCCGAGGAGACGATCGTCGAACGCGACCTGCGCCTGAACCGGGCGATCGGCTGCCGCTACCACGTGCAGCACGCCTCGTGCGCGGGAACGGTCGAGCTGGTTCGACGGGCGCGGGCGGAGGGCCTGCCGGTGACGGCCGAGGCCTCGCCGCACCACCTGCTGCTGACGCACGGGGCGTGCGAGACCTACGACACGGCGACGAAGATGAACCCGCCGCTGCGCGAGGAGCGCGACGTGCGGGCTCTGCGCGAGGGCGTTGCCGACGGCACGATCAGCGTGCTGGCGACCGACCACGCGCCACACACGCCGGACGAGAAGGACCGGCCGTTCGAGGAGGCGCCGTTCGGCATCATCGGGCTGGAGACCGCGCTCGCGCTGTACGCCGAGGCGCTGGTGGCGACGGGGCTGATCGACTGGCCGCGGCTGATCGCGCTCATGACCGTCGAACCGGCGCGGCTGACCCGCCTCGACGAGCACGCCCTGGGCAGGCTCGAAGTCGGCGGCCCTGCCGATGTGACTCTCATCGACCCGGACCTCGAGTGGACGGTCGCCGAGCGCGACCTGGCGGGGCGGTCGCGGAACACGCCGTTCCTCGGGCGGCGCGTGCGCGGACGGGCGGTCTGCACCCTGGTCGCCGGCCGGGTGATGCACGAACTGCCGCAGATGGCCCACGCCTGACGCCCTTGTGCCTTCATACCTCCGCTTTCGGCCTCCTTTCAAGTACCATCCCTCGTGCCCGATTCCCCCGAGCAACTCGGCCGCGAGACGCTCGCACTCTGCCGCGTGCAGGGCTTTGCGCTCGCCGGGATCGCGGACTGCTCACCGTCGCGGCGCGCGGAAGAGTTCCGCGCGTGGCTGGCGGCGGGCATGCACGGCACGATGGACTGGCTCGCGGAGACCGCCGACGACCGGACCGACCCAGCGCGGTTGTTGCGCGGAGCACGCTCCGCGGTCATGGTCGCAGACCAGTACGCGCCGCGCGGTCGCACGGCGGATTCGCCCGTGCCCGCGACGCACGGCCGCATCGCCCGCTACGCACGCGGGCGCGACTACCACCGCGTGATGAAGCGCCGTCTTCACGCCGTCTGCGACACCCTCCGCGAGCGCCACCCCGGCGAGCGGTTCCGCGCGTTCGTGGACACGGCGCCGGTTCCTGAACGCGAGCTCGCCGCCCGCGCGGGCCTCGGCTGGATCGGCAAGCACACGCTCCTCATCAACCCGCAGCGAGGCTCGTGGCTCCTGCTCGGGGGCTTCCTGACGACGCTCGACCTGCGCGACCCGGACACCGCGGCGGTGGCCGACCACTGCGGCACCTGCACCCGCTGCATCGACGCCTGCCCGACAGGCGCGATTTCGCCCTACAACGTGGACGCCTCGCGCTGCATCAGTTACCTCACCATCGAGCGCCGCGACCCGATCGGACCCGAGTTCCACGGCTCGCTCGAAGGCTGGCTTGTCGGGTGCGACATCTGCCAGGAAGTCTGCCCGCACAACTCACCCCGACCGGGCGATGCGGCAACGGGCGATCGACACCACGACTACACCCCGCGCCGCGACTCGTTCGACCTGCTCGACGTGCTCGGCTGGGATGAGGCGACGCGCCGCGGCCGCTTCGCCAACAGCGCGATGAAGCGGATCACGCTGGCACACATGAAGCGAACCGCCGCGATTCTGCTCGCGGACCGGCTGACGGCTGACGGATCGTCAGCGGAGATGGCAGCATCGATCGACCGGCTCCGCGACACCGCCTGGAACGCGGCGGAAGAGCCGACTGTCCGCGCTGCCGCACGCGAAGCGCTCGCGCGGCTCACGACCCCGGCCGCGACCTGACGACGAGTCGTGCCAGCAGGACCACGAGCAGCCCCGGTACGAGATAGACCTCGTGCCGTTCGATGAACCCCATCCAGAACAGCGGCGCAGCCACCCCGACCGCTCCTGCCCACACCAACGCCTTGCGACGCCCGGCCGGTCCGGCGAGTCCGGAGTGCCCGTCGCGAGTAGGAATCATGCAGATCCAGACGTAGGCGGGGAAGACCAGGCCGTAGAACGCCATGAAGACGCGGTAGACGACCTCGCCGACGGTCATGCCGGGGTCGGCGACGACAGGCGAGCCGAGGTGGAACGAGAATGCCGCCATGGCCCCCGCGATGCCCGCGACAAGCGCCTGCGCCGCCCGCCCTCGCCCAAGCGACGGCACACTCGCCAACTCCCGGACGTGAACACCGACCGTGAACACGATCTGCAAGCCAATGTGAACGAGGACGAGCGTGCCGGCGAGCATTGTGCCTGAGGCGGCGGCGCCGAGCCGCTCGATCGTCGCCCCGTACAGCAACGTAAACGCGATCATCGATGCGAAGAGCAGGCCGAAGCCGACCGTGAACGCAGCGCGCCGTCCGCGCGCTTCAAGCGAGGCGGCCGCTCGCAGGAAGGTCGGGTCGAGGTACGGGCAGAGCACGAACCCGAACACACACACCGGCGCGAGCCAGAACAACCCCGTCGGCATGGGGCGCGGCTCAGGCAATGCCACACCCGCACCCGCGACATATCCAACGAGACACACCGCCGAGACCAGCCACACCACGGCCCCCAGCAGCAGCGTGCCGCGCACGGATCGGAGCGGGAACGCGCCCACGGCCGCCGCAAGCGCCACCGCCCCCACCACCGGCCCCGGCGCGGCCCACTGCATCAGCCATCCGATGAAGAAGCACTGGAAGACGATCGTCACCAGCGCGAAGCTCCGCACGGCGGCTGCGTGCCGCTCCCGCATCCGCTCGGCCTGCCCGGGCCTCGCCAGCACCCACCCCACCGCCCCCGCGCCGACCACGTTCGGGACGGCAAATGCGGCAAAGCCCCACAGGCCGTAGTCACGGACCAGAAGCACCGGGAGGAACATCCCGATGCACCACGTCCACGAGCAAGCGAGGAATGCTGCCCACCCGAGCATCGAGGGATACCCCCCAATACTGTCGACATCCGAGCTGTTCTCGACCGCTGTCGCCATCAAGGCGGGGAGTGTACGGTGCCGCTGTCCGCTCGGTGCCTACAGGCGTGGATGAGAGTGCCGCTCGTACCCCGATCAATGCGCAAACTCCTGCAAAGACTGGGCTTTCATCCCACGAATCCCGCGATTTGTGCTTGGCGCGCCCCTCGCCGTCCGGTATGCTGCCCACGCGGGATCGGACGCCGGCGGGAGGAGAGAGAGACCCTTGCCCGCACGGCCGACGCCGGACCCGCTTTTCTCATGCACACTCGCACGCTCGTCGTGTTGATCGCGCTCGGCGCGGCCGGTCAGGCTGTCGCTGCGGACAACTTCACCCGCAACATCATGATCACGGGGTACTGGCCCCCGACGAACTGGATGGTCGAGCGGTTCAGCACCAACCCCGACCTCAATCCCTCGGGCTGGATCGGCGGCAACTGGGAAGGGCGGGGCTACAACGTCCACTCGTTCTTCCCCACCTTCCCCGGCCAGGACGGCCCGAACTGGGGCAAGGGCGTCGGCGACTTCGAGGTGGACTACCAGGACACGGTGGCAGACTGGCACCGGATCACCGACGACCTCAAGCCGCTGGCCATCATCACCTTCTCGCGCGGCTTTCCGGGCAGTTCATGGGAGATCGAGTCGCGCCACATGATGCGATCGGTCAACGGCTGGGCAAACGATTACGAGGCTCCATTCCGCCCCACCACCGACATGCCCATCTTCCAGTCGCTCACGCCTGGTGACATCCTGCACAGTTCGCTCCCGATGGACGCGATCCGCGACGCCGTCGCCGTCGCGGGCATCATCGACGACGTCTACATCGACACCGGCAACGGCTTCGGGGGCAACTTCCTCTCCGAGTTCATCGGGTTGCACGGGGTCTGGTACCACTCACTGAACAACGCGCCGGACGCGGAGTACCGCAACTTCGCCGCCGGCCACGTCCACGTCGGCATCGATACGCCGCTGTGGGCCGCGGAGCAGGCCACGCTCATCACCCTGCGCACGCTCACCGACTACCTCGACACGGTGGTGCCCGCGCCGTCCGCGCTTGCTGTTTTCGTCGCCTTCGCCGTTCATCGCAGGCAGCGCGAGACCTGACGCGCCCGATCAGCGGATCCGCCGCCCCTTGCTCTTCTGGTGCAGTTTCGGCGTGACGTGGAACGTGGCCGTCGCACGCCCGACGCGCCGCTCCTTCCCGCCAGGCTTCGTGATCGACTGCACAACGTCCATGTCCACCGTCACGTCGAACTCCTCGCGCTTCGCCGCCAGGGCTTCGATGTCTTCGCGAGGGTTGATCCGGTAGACCGCCGGACCGAAGCACGGGCGCAGAAACCGGTACTCCAGGTTCTTGCAGACCACGGTGAAGTCCCCGCCGACCACGCCGAAGACGTACATTCCACCCGCGACCTCGGCGTTCCCCAGCAGCGCAGCCCCCGCCATCGCGTTGTACCAGTTCCGGTTGAAACGCCGGAACGGGAGCACCGCCGTGAACGTCTTGCGGTCCAGCCGCTTCATCCGGATGCCGCTGTGGAACGCGTAGGGCAGCCAGATCAGCGACGCGAGCCGGTGGAAGAAGTTGTTCCGCGTGCTCAGCCGGCTGACGTAGGCGTCCACGCGGTCCATGAACGACCGCTTGTGGTGCCCCGTGGGACGCCGAGGCTGCTCGGGTGGCGGTGTTGCAGCCCCCCCACCATCCGACGGTGGAGTCGCATCGGCCGGTTCGACCGACACGGCCACGGTTTCAACCTCTGACGCGGCTGGGAGCATGAAGGCGACACCATCATAGCGATGCCCCACTCAGGCAGAGTCACCTCCCGATCCCCTGCACGGGCGTCAACTCGTACCATCCCTTCCCGTTCGGGGAAACCCGCACGACCGGCGTCCGTGGCTCGTGGTCCAGCACGAGCGTCCACTCGCCTCGAGCGGCTTCGTCGAGGAACCATCGCTTTGTCACCATCGACGTATACGGCTCCACGTCGTATGCCAGGCTGTACGCCGCCCCGACGTGCCACACCGACGGCATGACGTCCGGCGTGAATACGACGCTCCGCCCGTCAACGTCCACGAACCGGATCGCCTGCTGGCCCCAGGTGTGCCCCGGCGCGAGGAACACCCGCACCCCCGGCAACACGGTCGTCTCCCTGTACGACAAGGGCACGCGCGGCATCTCGTCACGGTGCGGGAGCACGCCCGCGGGGAACGGCCGCGCCGAATCCACCAGCCGAAGCCGGTCCGCGATCGGCAGCAGGTGGTCGCGGTAGTACGTCCGGGTCATCACCGCATCGTTGGCGAGCGCGACCTCCCACTCGCGCCGTTGCGCTACGATCTCCGCGTTCGGGAACGTCCGCTTGACCTCGGCGCATTCGCCGCTCGCCTCGCCGGGCCCGGCGCGCCAGTCCGGCGACTCGCCGGCTCGTACCCGGCGCGTCAGGCCGCCGGCGTGATCGAAGTGCAGGTGGGAAACGATCACCGTGTCGATCTCGTCGCACGCAAGGCCCGCTTCGTTCACGGCCGTCTCCACCGTGCGACCGCCGACCCCGAAGATCTCGGCCATCTTGGCGTCGAGCTTGCCGCCCGTCCCGGTCTCGATCACGACCCGCCGAACCCGCCCGAGCGACGGATCGACCGACTCCGACTCCAGCAGCAGGCAGTTGTGATGCAGGGCAATCCGGTTCCGCTCGTCGGCGACGACGCTCCGAGACCAGACCACCCGCGGCACCACGCCGAACATCGAACCCCCGTCCAGCAGCAGCGGCCCGGCGTCCAGGAGCCGCCACCGCCACCGCATCTCCCGTTTCTCGCTCATGCCGCGATCGTACTGGACCCGATGCAACGGCGACGCCCCGCCACCGTAGGATCACGCGATGAACTCGCTCCTCGGCCTGCTCGGCACCGCCCTCGACCTCGCCCTCGTCATCGTGGGATTCGGGCTGATCGTCTTCGTGCACGAACTGGGCCACTTCCTCGCCGCGCGATGGGCCGGCATCCGCGTGCTCGCGTTCGCCATCGGTTTCGGACCCGCCATCGTCAGCTACCGCAAGGGCCTCGGCTGGAGGCGAGGCTCAACGGAACGCGAGTACGCGGCAGCGCTTCGCGGCGCCTGCGAGGGCCTCGAACGCCGCGACCCGTCGAGCCTCAGCCCGACCGAGTACCGTATCAACGCCCTGCCCTTCGGCGGCTACGTCCGAATGCTCGGCCAGGAAGACCTGGCACCCGGGGCGGTCAGCGACGCCCCCGACAGCTACCAGCGCTGTCCGCCGGTCAAGCGCATGGTCGTCATCAGCGCGGGCGTCGTGATGAACCTCATCGCGGCCATGCTCGCCTTCATGTTCGTCTTCATGGTCGGCCTCGAAACGGAGCCGCCCAAGGTCGGCCGGGTCTGGCCCGAAGGCCCCGCCGCCACCGTCGTCGCATCGAACGCCGCCGGCCTCGGCGTAACCGACGAGGGCCTGCGCCCCGGCGACCGCATCGTGCGGATCAACAACCGCGAGCCGCGAACGTTCGACGACGTTGTGCTTGCCGTTGCCACGTCGTCGCCGGATCGGCCTGTCGTTGTCGAGGTCGAGCGGGCCGGTGTGATCGCGCCCCTCCGCTTCGCGATCACACCCGAGCGAGGCACGCTCACCGGCCTTCTTGACCTCGGCATCGAGCCGGCGCGCGCCCTCCGCATCGACCCGCAACTCGCCCGCCATGCCGACGCCTGGGCCGAAGTCGCTCCGCGGCTCGGCCTCCCCGGCATCGAACCCGGCATGCGCCTCGTCTCGGCGGGCGGGCGCACGGACCTCGCCGGCGCTGCAGATGCGGAACTGGCCTTCCGCGCATCGCGCGGAGAACCCGTGCCGCTCGTCTTCGAGTCCGACGACGGGAGGCGCATTGAGGTGTCCGCTGCCCCGCGCGCGGAACTCATGACCAGCGACGCGAACCCCGACCCGAAGGTGGTCACCCCGCTCACGCACCTGCTCGGCCTTACCCCCGTGATGAAGGTCGGCTCGGCGTCGGAGGGTGATCGCGGCTACGCCCAGGGCCTGCGCGAGGGCGACGTCTTCGCTCGCGTCGGCACGCTGGAGTACCCGAGCATCGCCGCCGGACGCGCCGAGATCCAACGCCATGCAGGACGCACCGTGCCGGTGGTTGTTCTCCGCGGGAATCCGGATACCGGCGCGATCGATCGCGTCTCGCTCGAACCATCGGTCTCCCGCGCCGGCACGATCGGCTTCGGCGCGGACGACACGGCCCGCGAGAGCACGCTCCTCGCCCTCCCGCCCGAGTCCATCGCCGACCTGCGCCGCGATGCAGTGCCCGCCGCGCCCGCCGCCGCGAGCCTGATCACGCGACCCGGGACGCACGTGCTCTCCGTGTCCGGCGTCCCGGTCGCCGATTTCACGCAACTGCGCGAGGCGCTCCGTGCCGCGACGCATCAAGCCTTCGAACGCGGTGAACCCGCGACAGTTGCGCTCGAACTCGAGCTCCCCGTCGAACGCGATGGCGTGCCCGTCGTGCGCACCGTTGAGTGGACGATCGCTCCGGCGGACCTCGCCGCATTGCACGCGCTGTCCTGGCGGCCGCCGTTCGACGTTGCGGTCTTTGAACTCGAATCCTTCCGTCGCCGCACGACCGGGCCGGTCAACGCCGTCACCGAGGGCGTCCGCGAGACGCACCGCATGATGATGATGACCTACCTCACCATTGCACGCCTGTTCCAGGGCACGGTGAAGGTCGAGCACCTGCGCGGCCCGGTCGGTATCGCCGACCTCGGCACGCGAATCGCCGGGCGCGGCATCATCTGGCTCATCTTCTTTCTCGGCCTGATCAGCGTGAACCTCGCCGTCATCAACTTCCTGCCGCTCCCGATCGTGGACGGCGGGCAGTTCCTCATGCTCGTCTATGAGCAGATACGCGGCCGCCCCGTCCCGATCCCCGTGCAGAACGCCGTCACCATGGCAGGCCTGCTCCTCATCGGCACGGTGTTCCTCGTCGTGACCTTCCACGACGTCGCACGCCTGTTTGGGCGGTAGAGGCAGGAATGTCCGTGAGCGACCTTGACGCTGCCGCATCTCCGGTGCATATTCGGATCGTGGGCCACGGGTTCCCGGCTTGCCCCGCGCGGGCCGGGTGGTGGGAGCGCCACACACACAACAGGAGAACGGCGATGGCGGCAACGAGCATGAAGGGCTTCGCGGAGCGATCTCTTTCGGCGATCCGTTCGGGGGGGGGTTAGGGTCGTGGCCGCGCTGGCCATGGCGGGGGGCGTCGGGGCCGGGGAGAGGGCGTGGGGGCAGGGCGAACTCTTGCCGATCTTCAGACCGCCCGTCCTTTTCGGCAGCGGCGGCGGATACCCGTTCGGGCTGGCCGCGGGCGACGTCACCGGGCCGAGCAACCAGCCCGACGGCTTCCCCGAACTCGCGGTCGTCAACGGCGGCTTCGACGTCAATCGGCGCATCCTCTGGAGCGGGATGGGTGTGCGAATCTACCGCAACACCGGCAACTGGGCAGACCCCGCCGACGGACTCCAACTACTCCATGACATCACCGAGCACTTCCACGACGAGTTCGACAACCCGATCACCGTCCCGGCGGACGTGCGCTTCGCTCACATGAATCCTGGCGAAGACGAATACCTCGACCTCGTCATCAGCACCTCCTCGCTCGATCCCAACGACGAGAACTCCCCTGGCATCTGGGGTGTCTTTGTTTACCTCTGGAATCAACCGCTTCAACGGTTCCAACTCAAGACTTTCATGCCGACACCGCTTCCCGTTCGAGGGCTGGCCGTGGCGGACTTCGACCTGGACGGCCTCAACGACGTCGCCGTCGCGCCGGACCTGAACCTCTGGTACGTCCCGATCGACCAGGTGTACGTCCTCCGCAACGATCCATCCGATCCGGGCCGCCTCGATCTTGCGGCGGCGGTCGTACTCGACATCGACAGCCACGACTCGCCCGCCGGGATGGTGGTCGCGGACTTCAACCGCACGTCCGGCCCTGTCCGTCCGGACATCGTCACGGGCAACCTGCTCGACAACAACATCTCGCTCCTCACGAACACGGGAGGATTCGGGTTCACGACGGCCCATCGCAACGCGCCGTGCGGGAGCTGGCGCTTCCATGCCATGGCGACGGGACGCTTCTCGGCGAACACCCTCAGGCACGACGTCGCGGGCCTCATCTACTCCGAAGGCGTCATCCAGATCCTGCACGGCGACGGCCGGGGCAACTTCTCCTTCGACTGCTCCCAGGACGAACTCGACACGTACTACCTGTCCCCTCCGCCTCTGCCGTTCGTCCCAGCGTGGGACGGGATTGCGGTGGGGCAACTCAATCTGGGCACCAAGCCCGACCTTGTCGTGACGCGCCCGAACAAGAACACCAGCGCCATCACGTTCCTGCTGGGCAGGGGCGACGGCGCCTTCCAGTACGTCGCCGGCAACCCCAGCTACCACAAGGCGCTCGACACCGGCAACGGCCCGGATTACTCCAAGATGGCGATCCAGGTGATCTGCGCCGACCTCAACCAGGACGGCCTCGACGACGTCATCACAGCCAACCATGAGAGCCACAACATCACCGTCCTGATCAACGCCATGGTCGTAATCCCGTGAAGGCAATGCGCTGTCAAGAAACCCAATCAGGTCCGCAGATGCAACGCCCTCTGTTCGTCCGCTTCCTCATCCTGGCGACGACCGCCCTCGCATCGGCCGCGCACGCCCAACGCTCGGCGACGCTCTTCGGACTCGGCGACCTGCCCGGCGGCGACTTCAACAGCATCGCTTCGCGGGTGTCTTCTGACGGCCGCGCCGTCACGGGCTACAGCCTTTCCGGCGGCGGTTTCCCGGGTTCATTCGAGGCCTTCCGATGGACGCACGACGAGGGCATGATCCCGCTCGGAAAACTCGACGGCGCCATCGAGTCCTATGGCAACGCGGTCTCTGCAGATGGCCGCTATGTGGTTGGCAGCAGCGGAGGTGAAGCCTTCCGCTGGGCAGATGGTGTCGGCCTCGAAGCACTCGGAAGGCTCGATGGTTGGAGTTTCGCCAACGGCGTTTCAAGTGACGGTCGCGTTGTTGTCGGTTTCGGGAGGCCAGCTGGAGGCAGCGAGGCCTTCCGCTGGACGCCGGAGACCGGCATGGTGGGTCTTGGCTTCCTTCCCGGCGCATCGAGCAGCAGCGCTGCGGGGGTGACCGATGACGGCACGGTCATTGCGGGTTCCAGCGGGGGGCGCATCTTCCTCTGGCGCGAAGAGACCGGCATGGTCGATCTGGGCCTGCCGCCGGGTTGGAAGGACGCGTCGGCGGTCTCTCTCTCCACGACAGGCAAGGCGATCGGAGGTGGTGGAAGCAACGGCCAGTACGCCATCGAAGCCTTCCTCTGGACCGCCGATGGGGGCATGAGAGGGCTTGGGTTCCTGAGCGAGACGACCAAACTCAGCTATGCTTACGGCGTGACCTCTGATGGCAGGTATGTCGTCGGCCGCTCCCACAACGGCGTCAAGGAGGAGGCGTTCATCTGGTCCGAGGAATGGGGGATGCGTTCGTTGCGCGAAGTCCTCCTCGAGCACGGCGTGGACGCCCAGGCCATGGGCTGGCGCTTGATGGAGGCGACAAGCATCACGGTCGTGGACAATACGCTCTTCATCGTCGGCACCGGCCTGAGCGGCACCCTCCAGCAGGAAGCCTGGATGGCCCATATCCCCATCCCTGCTCCAGCTTCGCTTGCGATCTTTGCGCTCGCTGCGGCAACAGCGCGGTACCGACGCTGACGAAGGCTCGCATGAGGCGTACCCAGAATCGGCAAGAGAACGGGCCAACCACGCTTCTTGTCAAAGCCCTACGTTGACATTCCCCATTCACCGAGGACTTCGATCATCGCTCGCTCCGCTGATGAAGTCAGCCCTCGGAGGTCCACCACAAGCGGCCCGTTCCACGCCGCCACGGACGTCGCGGCGAGGTAGGCTTCGACGTCCAGGCGACCGTGGCCGGGCGTGACGCGGCCCCCTGCGGAATCCAGATCGTTCAAACGGGGGCCTGCGAGCCGGCCACCGATCCGGGCGGTGATCGCGGCCGGGTCTTCTCCCGCCATCATCACGGCGGCGGGGTCCACGCCGACGCCGAGCGGACTATCCGACGAAGCCGGCTCGCGAACCGGGAACGCATGATCGGCGATTCGCACGTCGAATCGCTGGGCGGCGTCGAGCAGCGAGCGCTCCACGCCGTCGGCGATCGCCTGCGGCAGCCGGATCGAGACGACGCGCCCCCGCGAGGCGGTAAGCGTGGCGAGGTCCGCCGCGAGCGCGATGGCCTGCATAGTGGCCGCCACGGCCCGATCGGCGTGCTCCGGCAGCGCGAAGTGCTCCTCCGGGATCCAGAGGTCCAGCCCCGAGAGGCCCAGTTCGCACCGCCGCAGGAGCGCGGCCAGATCCCGCCGCGCCGAGCGCGACAGTTCACGGGCGCGAACCCCGGGCGCGGCGGCGTCGAGTTGCACCCACCGGTACCCGGCCGCCGCGACCGACTCAATCTGCGCACGCGCCTCCCCACCGTCGCGTGTGCGCAGCGCACACAAGGCCATGCTCAGTGGGGGCCTGCCGATCACGCCAAGTTGTAGGCCGTTGCTCCCCGATACCATGCGGGCATGTCTCCGCTCCGTCGAGCCGTCGAGTCGGTCCACCTCGCCACACTCGGGCTGTGGCTGGGCATTCTGGTCGCTACCGGCACGGCCGCCGCCATGATCTTCCCGGCCATGAAGGCTCTCGACCCCACGCTCCCCACCTACGCCGCGTTCGACCGTCCCCATTGGACGCTCGCCGCCGGGCATGTCGCCGAGCGGTTCTTCCGGGCCAGCGACGGCGCTCAGGTCGCCCTTGCCGGCGTCGCTTGGCTCACGCTGCCGATCGCCGGCGCTTTCTTCGGCGGGCACCGGCTCGTGCCGATCGTTCGCATCGGGCTTGTTGCCGCGCTGAGCGTGTCGCTGGCGTGGCAACTGCTCTCGCTGCGCCCCCGCATGGACCTGCATCTGTCCGCCTATCGCGCCGCTGCGATGGCCGGTGACAGTGAACTCGCGGAAGAGGAACGTGCCGCCTTCGGGGCGCTGCACCCCACGGCGACGAGGGGGATGACCATCAATGCCGCGCTCGTGCTGCTCGCGTTGGCGGCGGGCGCGTTTGACGCGACACGCCCGAGGAGAGACGACGATGCCCCGCAAGACGCTGCCGAAGAGGCCCGCCAAGGCGCCCGCGAAGCTCCGCAAGCCCGCGCGGGCTGACGATGCACCGCCCACCGCAGCCGAGAAGCGCCGCGCTCTCGACCTGATGCGCGGGCTCGAAGCGGCCTACCCCGACGCGCACTGCGAACTCGACTATCGCACGCCCCACGAGTTGCTCGTAGCAACCATCCTCTCCGCTCAGACGACGGACGTGGCGGTGAACAAGGCGACCCCCGCGCTCTTCAAGCGCTTCCCGACCCCCCGCGCCTTCGCCGACGCCTCGCCGGAGGAGATCGAGCCATACGTCAAGACACTCGGTTTCTTCCGCAACAAGGCCAGGGCGGTCCACGAAGCGATGAAGGAGGTCGCGGACCGCTTCGGCGGCGAAGTGCCTCGCACCATGGAAGAACTGCTCACGCTGCGCGGAGTCGCCCGCAAGACCGCCAACGTCGTCCTCGGCAACGCCTACGGGATCAACGAGGGTTTCGTCGTGGACACCCACGTCGAGCGCCTCGCCGTGCGGCTCGGACTTGCCCCGCCCGGCTCGAACGTCTCGCAGATCGAACGCCGCCTGATGGCCCTCTTCCCTCAAAGCCGCTGGTGCGACCTCAGCCACATGCTCATCTGGCACGGGCGGCGCGCCTGCAAGGCACGAATGCCCTCATGCTCGGACCACCCGGTCTGCAGGCGCTTCGGAACCTCGTGCGAGCTGCGCGTCTCGTCGAAGTCGGCCAAGACGAAGACGACCGCCAGAGACTCCGAGAAGGTCAGTTCCCGGGCGGCTGCGCGCTCGGCGCGATCGCCCCGGGCGGCGGCGAAAAACTCGGGAACTTCGACTCGTCAGCGTTGACGTCGATGCGGGTGTACTGCACACGCCACTCCGTCTGCCCCATCGCCTGCACCACCCGCATCGGGAACTTCAATCCTTCCCACTCCTTGTAGTCCTGGAAGAGAGCACGGATCAGTTCGTTGCCGCGCTCGCTCCTGAGCGTCGTCGCCTTCGCCGTCAGCAGCCCCGTCTCCACATCGAAATACACGGCGGATTCCTTGCCCGTCGGCGAAGTCGCCTTGACGTGGTAGGCCGGGCGGTCCCCGATGTTGACGCGGCCGACGGTCTCGTACGACGCGTACAACTTGTCGTAGTCAGCCTCGCCGTTGAAGTATGCCGTCTCGCGGAAGTCGGTGAGTTCATCCCCCTCGTACAGCACCGTCACGCCGGCGCGGGTGGTCTCCCAGCCGACCTTGCCGTCGAACGCCCGGATCGTCTTGCCCACGCCCGGCTCGTCGATCTCAACACGGAGGCGGTCTGGCGAAGCCGCCCAGATCGTGAGCAGGAGCCGAGGAGACCCTGGAAGGTTGCTCGTGAACGAACCGTGCATCACGCGGTTCTTCTGCTTCTTGAAGGTCTCCCAGCCTCCCGCAGCCTCCACGTGACGCTCGAACAAGGACTTGGCCGAAGGCAGCGCTTCGCCCGCGGGCTGTCCCTCGCCCTGAGCGAAAGCCTGTTGGGCACCGAACAGGCAGACGCCCGACGCGACCGACACAAGGCACACGAGGCCGAACGGCACCAACCGGCGGCACCAAGCGTTCATGCGGATCTCCTCGGCGCGGGTGCGCCACGAGAGTCAACCACCGGCGCGGCCCGAGGTTGCGACCCCCGCCCGTCGGCCTGACCCCTCAATACGCCCGCCGCGACTCGAACGCGGAACCTCTGCCTTCGGAGGGCAGCGCTCTATCCAATTGAGCTACGGGCGCATCCCCGGGGCACGAACGAACGCCCCGCACCGAGGATGGTACGATCAGCCGCCCGACCCGGCAACATCGCACCCCATTCCCAGCCCACACATGCACCCCGCCGTCACGCCGACACACTCCGGCCGAAAGCCCGTCTGCGCGCCCCTCTGGGCCGTTTTAGCCGTCACATTTGTCAACAGCCTGGGCACGGGAATCGTCACCAACGGCGTCTTCTTCGTCGCAAGGGAGAGTTACGGATTCGGCGCGACGGCCAACTACGGCCTGGGGCTCCTCCTCGGCATCTTCTACGTCGCCGGCGCGCTCGGCGTCAGCCCGCTTCTGCTCAGGCTTGCGGCCCGGCACAAGGCGATCAGCACTCGCGCCGTGCTCATCTTCGTGACCACATCGCTCGGCGTGCTGTGCTTCCTGCCCGTGCTCGCTGATCGTCTGAACGCCGGCACGTGGGCCATCTGGGTCTTTACGGCCTGCTACAGCGCACTCTCCGGCTCGCTCTGGCCCATGATCGAGAGTTACCTGAGCGGGGGCCGACGCGACAAGGCACTCCGCTCGGCCATCGGCCGATTCAACGTCGTCTGGGGCGTCGCCGTCGTCGCAGCCTTCTGGATGATGGCTCCGCTGGTCAAGCCCTGGCCGCTCGGCATCATCGCCATCCTCGGTGTGCTGCACGTCTTCACCGCCGCGATCACCTGGCCACTCGGCGCGGAGCCTGGCCGGCACCTCGAGAGCCGCCATGAACCACACCCTCCCGTGTACCGTTCACTCCTCGGCGTCCTGCGAATCCTGCTTCCGACGAGTTACTTCATTGCCGCAGCGTGGCAGCCCTTCGCCCCAACGGCGGTCGAACGCATCGGCGTCGCCGTCGCATGGCAGACACCGCTGGTCGCGACCTGGATGGCGAGCCGCGTGATCATCTTCTTCGTGATGGAGCGATGGCACGGCTGGCACGGCCGATGGCCTACCCCTCTTGCCGGGGCCATCCTGCTGGGCATGGGCTTCGCTGTCAGCGTCCTCTCGCCGCTCGTCGGCGCGGGTGTTGCGGGCACCGTTGCGATGATCGTCGGCCTCTCGATCCTCGGCCTTGGCATGGGCATCGTTTACTCGGCTGCCCTCTACTACGCGATGGAGGTCGGCGAAGCCGAGGTCTCCGCCGGGGGGAAGCACGAGGCCCTCATCGGGCTTGGTTTCACCCTGGGGCCGGCCTGCGGTCTTGCCGGCACGCTGGGCGTCGAATCCGGGCTTCTGTCCGGCGTCGCCGTCGAGGTCGCTGTGCTCTCTGCCGTCGGTGTTGTTCTCGCAGGCGTTGGGCTGGTCGTCGCCCGCCTCGTCCTTCACGGTGCGAAGGCAAATGCCGCAAACCTCCCAAACGGGGCAACCGTACAAGGGGATGACCGATAGCATGGAGCGGCGTTCGGAGAGACCCGCCCCTGCTGAACCGTCCCGAGCGACGGGTCGATCTGGACGCGGCCGGTGCGGCGTGCCCCGGCCGATAACGCCGAGTGTGTGGAGCAACCATGAGCATCAGAGGCACGTCGGGATTGTTGGCGACGGGGCTGGTCGTTCTCCTTTCCGCCGGTCCGATCCCGACGCCGAGTGCGCATGCCCAGCAGCAGCACGCGCTAGCGGAGAGCCGGGCAGCCGTCATTGACGACGCTTGGTCGGCGCGCGTCTGGGCGACGGCCCGCGAGAAGGGCGAGGGCGCGCTGCGGGGGCTTGCCTCGGACTTCCCAACGGACGCCGTCGAGGAGCCGATCGCCCGCTTGCGTGACTCATTCGAACTCTTCGAGACAAATCTCGAGAAACGGAACGCGGAGCGTGTTTCTCGCATCGAGACTGTCCGCGCTGAGATCGAGACTGCGCTGCGGCCCACCGAGGGCGCGCCGACCGACCTCGACCTGAGCAAGGCGATGCGGCTCGCGGCCGAGTGGCAGATGCTCGTGGGCGACGCCGGCGCTGTCGTGCGTGAACCGGTCGTGGCGGAACTGATTGCGCGGGCCGAATCCGCGGCCAAGGGTGCCGAGTCTCGCGCGGACTGGCTCATGGCCAGCGAACTGTTCCACCGCCTCAACGTGCTGACGGAGGAAGTGGACGGCAGGTACCTCGCCGACCTCGACCGCCAGAACGATCGCCTGGCGATGATCCGCCTCTACGTTCCCGAGAAACTCTGGCAACTCCGGAACTCGCGGCGCCTCATGGAGATGGACACGCCCCTCCCGCCCTACAACGCCACCGCCGACGGGTGGTCGCAGAAACTCAACGGCATCAGCCGCTACCTCGTCATCCGCGCCCTGCTCAAGGCGGCCCAATCGAACGTCGAGGGCGTCACAACGGCATCGCTGCTCGACGGCGGCCTGGAAGCCATCCGTACCCTCGCCTCGACGGAGTGCCTGAGCGAAGCCTTCCCCGGCATAGCCGATCCCAAGGCCCGCGATGCGATGGTGAAGTTTGTGGACCAGGCCAGAGGGGAACTGCGCCATGGCAACCGCGTCCTCGGCGTCCGCGACATCACCGCCCTCATCGAATCCCTTCTCTCCACCAACCAGTTGACACTGCGCATCCCCGAAGAGGCCCTGCTCCACGAGTTCGGGAACGGCGCGATGGGCAGGCTGGACGAGTACTCCTCCATCATCTGGCCTGACGAAGTCCGACGCTTCCAGCGCAACACGCGAGGCTCATTCGTCGGTATCGGCGTGCAGATTCACCTCGACGAGGCCCAGCGCCTCGCCGTCGTGACCCCGCTGGAAGGCACTCCCGCCCAGCGGGCCGGCATCCGCGCCGGCGACGTCATCAGCAAGGTGGACGGCATCTCCACGGTCGGCTTCTCCCTCGACCAGGCCGTCGACGTCATCACCGGCCCGCGCGGCACGAAGGTCACGCTCACGATCGAGCGCGAGATCGACGGGCAGACACAGGAGATCGAGTTCGTCATCACCCGTGACGTCATCGACGTCAAGAGCGTAAAGGGTTGGAAACGCGGGGAGCGCGAGGACGACTGGGAGTGGTTCATCGACCGCGAGGCAGGCATCGGCTATGTCCGCCTCACGCAGTTCCAGGAGAACACGACCGCGGAACTCGAGCGCGCCATCGTTCGGATGCGCGCGGTTGGATTGCGCGGCCTCATCCTCGACCTCCGCTTCAACCCCGGCGGCCTGTTGAACGAAGCCGTGGGCGTTGCCAGCCAGTTCATCGAGAGCGGTCGCATCGTCACCACTGAGGCGGCAGACGGCTCCGTCGCCGGCGTCGAAACCGCGCTCGGCGGCGCGACGCTCGCCGACATTCCGATCGTCGTGCTCATCAACGAAGGCTCGGCCTCCGCGAGCGAAATCGTCGCTGGCGCGATCCAGGACTACGCGCGAACCGGCACCATCGACGCCATCGTCGTCGGCGAACGCTCCTTCGGTAAGGGAAGCGTTCAGAACGTCTGGCCACTCCCCGTGCAGACCGACGCCATGCTCAAACTCACCACGCAGTACTACAAACTCCCCGCCGGCCGCCTCATCCACCGCCAGCGCCACCCCGGCGAAACGCGCTGGGGCATCGAGCCGGACGTCACCGTGTCCATGCTCCCCTCGCAGATCGAGGCCTCGCTCCTGCTCCGCCAGAAGGCCGACCTGCTCGTTCTCGACGAGAACGGCGCCGCGAAGCGCGACGACGCCGAGCCGGCCCCCGACCCGGATGACCTCCTCGCCAAGGGCATCGACCTGCAGCTCAACACCGCCCTCGTCCTGCTCCAGAGCCGCACCCTCGCGCCGATCGCCTCACGAACGACGATGAAGCCCGTCGGCGAGCCGGCCTCGGCCGTGCGCTGAGCCGTCAAAGCGTTGCGGAGCACCCAGCACGCCCCGGTGCCTGTTCGTTGTCGGGTTGGGTGCGCTTTCCTACACTTGCCGCGGCGATCTCAGCGCACCCCCGAATCAGGACGGGCCACGATGTCCCAGACCTCCGCGAAAAACCCGCGCGCGCACACCAAGGGCGACCGCCCGTCTGACGCGCTCCCGGACAAGACGCTCCTGAAATGGCTGCACGACATGCAGCTGATCCGGGAGTTCGAGACCCGCACGATGCAGGCCTATCAGCAGGCCAAGATCGGCGGCTTCTGCCACATTTACTCGGGGCAGGAAGCCTCGGCCGTCGGCACCATCGCAGCCGTCGAGCATGACGACCCCGTCATCCTCGCATACCGCGACCACGGGCACGCCCTCGCACGCGGCATGGACCCCCGGGTCTGCATGGCCGAGATGTTCGGCAGGCAGGCCGGCTGCGCCAAGGGCAAGGGCGGATCCATGCACATGTTCGACAAGCCCAACTGGCTCTTCGGGGGCCACGGCATCGTCGGCGCACAGACCCCCCTCGGCGCGGGTCTCGCCTTTGCCGCACGCTACGAGTGGGAGGTGCTCGAAACCGGGAAGAAGAAGGTTTGCCTCTGCTACCTCGGCGACGGCGCGATCGACCAGGGCGCGTTCCACGAGGCGCTCAACCTCGCCTCGCTCTTCGGGCTGCCCGTCATCTACGTCATCGAGAACAACGGCTACTCCATGGGCACCGCCATCCACCGGCACACCGCGAACCACGACCGGCTTACCATGCGCGGCGAGTCCTACGGCATCAAGAGCGTCGAGATCGACGGCTTCGACGTGCTGAACGTCTATGACCAGTTCCGCCCACTCGCCGAGGAATGCCGCGACCTTCAGCGCCCCGCCTTCGTGGACCTGAAGACCTACCGGTACATGGGCCACTCCATGTCCGATCCGCAGAAGTATCGCACGAAGGAGGAAGTTGACGAGTGGAAGGAACGTGACTCGATCGCTGCCCTTGCATCCCACCTGATGCGGAGCAAGGACGACGGCGGCCGCGCGTGCCTCACCGAGGACGAGTGGAAGGAGATGCAGCGCTCGATCCGTGCGATCGTGAAGGAGGCGGTGGACTTCGCCGAGTCCGCGCCCGCCCCGAACATCGAGGCCGAACTCTACAGCGACGTGTTCATCAACCCCCTGCCGCAGTCCAGCCCGATCCGGGACTACGTCCACGGCGAGAAGAACCCGCTGCTGTGATCCTCGGGATGACGCCAACCAAAGAACAACGAGAAATGCTTCTCGCACTCACGCCTGAATCCGCCGGACTTCGCCGCGATTGGTGCTTTTTCGAACGAGTGTTCGTCATCGCACCTCTGAATGAGATTGCGCCACACATAGAGATTCTTGAAGAGGTGCCCGACATGGCATGGCATCTCCGTGATATGATTCAGAACGCCGTACTCCTGAGGCTGACCAAACTCAGCGACCAGAGCCGTTCTGCAACCAGCATTATCCGAGCAATCGACCGCCTCGACAAGCCCACTGGTAACATCCCACCCGCGGGTGGCTTGCGACGCTGTGCGCAGCGGCTCAGACGACGTATCGAACCGGTCAAAGAGCATCGAGTCAAACGAATCGCGCACACCGACCCTCCGACGATCCTTGTGCCCATGAGGCATGGCGACATCCGAACCGCACGCACCAAACGGCTCGCAGCAGTGACCACCATGCTGGTTGAGAAACTGGTTCTCGCAGCCGGGCTCAACGAGCGAGCTTCTTGGTCTTGCGGGGGTTGTGGAAGTGCGGATGAGTTCCTGCTTCTGCTCAAAACATTCGCTGCGGCACACGACACCCCCTCTCGGAGATTCGCACATTGACTGCATCCAGAGCCTCCCCCCTCCCCCCCCGCGCCCGGCTCGTCGAGCACCCCGCCCTCCCCGGCGGCTACGCCGTGCCCGACTTCGACGCCGAACTCCCGTCGCGCGAGGGCGACCGCGTCATCCAGTTCCGCGAGGCGCTCCGCGAAGCGATGTCCGAGGAGATGCGCCGTGACCCGCGCGTCTTTCTCATGGGCGAGGAAGTCGCCGAGTACAACGGCGCGTACAAGGTCTCCCAGGGCATGCTCGACGAGTTCGGCCCCAAGCGCATCATCGACACCCCGATCTCCGAGAACGGTTTCGCGGGTCTCGGCATCGCCGCCGCCATGTACGGCCTGCGCCCCATCATCGAGTTCATGTCCTGGTCCTTCAGCCTCGTCGCCGCCGACCAGATTCTCAACAACGCACCCAAGATGCTCTACATGTCGGGCGGTCAGTGGGGTTGCCCCGTCGTCTTCCGCGGCAACAACGGCGCGGGCGGACAACTGGGCTCCACTCACTCCTGGTGCGTCGAGGGCCTCTACGCCAACGTCCCCGGCATGAAGATCGCCATCCCCAGCAACCCGTACGACGCCAAGGGGCTCCTCAAGACCGCCATTCTCGACCCCGACCCCGTCTTTTTCCTCGAGTCCGAGCGCATGCTTGGCGACAAGGCTCACGTCCCCGAGCAGGAATACTACATCCCCTTCGGCCGCGCTCGCCTGGCCCGCGAGGGCGACGCCTGCACGCTGGTCTCCTTCGGCCGACCCGTGAACTTCTGCCTCGAAGCCGCTGAATCGCTCGCCTCCGAGGGCATCGAGTGCGACGTGCTCGACATGCGAACTGTCCGTCCGCTCGACCTCGACTCCGTCGTCCGCAGCCTGCGGAAGACCAACCGTGTCGTCGTGGTGGACCAGTCCTGGCCATTCGGAGGCGTGGCGAGCGAGGTCATCGCTCAGATCACCGAAAAAGCCTTCGACTGGCTCGACGCCCCCCCCACTCGCGTCAACACCGACGACGTACCGACGCCCTACGCGAAGAACATGGAGGCCGCGTACCTGCCGAATCCGGAGAAGATCGCAGCGGCGGTGAAGCGTACACTGGCCTGATCCATGCCGGTACCGCACTCGCGCCAAGGACGATTCGATGCCGATTGAGATCACCATGCCCCGTCTCTCCGACACGATGGAGCAGGGCACCGTCGTGAAGTGGTACGTCAAGGAGGGCGACTCGGTCTCCTCCGGCGACGTCATCGCGGACATCGAGACCGACAAGGCCACGATGGAACTCCAGTCCTTCGACGAGGGCACGATCGCCAGGCTCGCCGTGGACGAGGGCAAGGCCGTGGCGGTCGGGACCGTCATCGCCGTGCTGGCGGGTGAGGGCGAGGATGCCGCCGCAGCCGGGAGCAGCGCTCTCACAACGTCGAGCGCAAAGGCTGGAACCGCCACGTCCGCGCGCGCCGATGCAGGGCGTGAGCGAAGCGACGGTCCGGGGGCATCCACCGCGATCGCGACCTCTGCATCCGATGCCTCACGCGCCGATCGCAACGGTGCCCGCGTCTTTGCCTCTCCGCTTGCCCGCAAAATCGCGGAAGAAAGGGGCCTCGATCTCGCGTCCATTGAGGGCACCGGCCCCTCCGGCCGCATCACGCGCAAGGACGTCGAGGCCGCCGCACCGACAGCCGCTCCCCGTCGCCCAGCCTCCGCGGATGCACAGACCGAGCGCATGGTCGCCGCGAAGGTGCCGCCGGCGCCTCTCCCCGAACTGACCGCGGCCCGGCTCGAGGACCGCACGGTCACGCTCTCGAACATGCGAGCGACGATCGCCCGCCGCCTCGTCGAGAGCAAGGCCACCATCCCCCACTACCAGGTGACGGTCAGCGCGCGCATGGACGCGCTGCTCTCGCTCCGCGAGCAACTGAACGAGCAGCTGGAGCCGCAGGGCGTGAAACTCAGCGTGAACGACTTCCTCGTCCGCGCCTGCGCCCTCGCCATGCACCAGCATCCCTTCGTCAACTCATCCTGGGTTGAGAGCAAGGGCAACGACCCACCCGCCATCCGCCTGCACGGGCGCGTCAACATCGGCGTCGCCATCGCGCTCCCCGCCGAAAAGGGCGGCGGCCTCGTCGTCGGCGTCATCCGCGATGCCGACCGGGTCGGCCTGCGCCAGATCTCCGACGAGACACGCCGCCTCGCCGCCAAGGCCCGGGAGAAAGGCCTCTCCGTCGAGGAAATGAGCGACTCAACCTTCACCATCTCCAACCTCGGCATGTTCGGCGTCGATCACTTCACCGCCATCATCAACCCCCCGAACGCCGCAATTCTCGCCGTCGGGCGGGCCATCGAACGCCCCGCCATCGAGCAGGACGACGACGGCAAGACCCGCATCGCCACCCTCCGCGAGATGGCGATGACGATGTCCAGCGACCACCGCATCATCGACGGCGCGATGGCTGCCCAGTACCTCAACACCGTCAAGCAGATGCTCGAACGACCTGCCTCGCTGCTCGTGTGATCGCAGTCCGCCTCAAGGCGACGACGACACGGGCGTGCCAGCCGGCGCCTGAGCAGGAGCGCCCTCCTCCACCCCCGCAGCCCACCGGATTCCCCCGAGCAGGTGCTCCAGAAAGAGCGGCTCCTCGTACGACTCGTTGGTGTGCCCCAGCGCGGTGTACCATGCCCGGCCGCCCCGGTACTCGTGGCACCACGCGATCGGGTGGTCGTCACCCATTCCGCCGCCCTCGTAGGTCCGCTCATCGACCGACATCAGCACGTGGACGCGGCCGCGCGGGCTGTCGCGGAAGGTGTACCATTCGTCCGTGCGCACCCAGCGCTCCGGGAGCATCTTCGTCGATGGGTGATCCCGATCGTGGACCAGGATCGTCGCCTCCTGGATCGCCGGGTGCCCTTTGAAATACGCCCCCACCAGCCCCGCGTACCACGGCCACTCGTACTCCGTGTCCGAAGCGGAGTGCACGCCGACCCAGCCCCGACCCTTGGCGATGAACCGCTCGAACGCAGCCTTCTGCTCGGCGTCGAGCACCGTGCCCGTTGTGTTCAGGAACAGCACCACGGCGTACCGCTCCAAGTTCTCGTCGGTGAACTCGGAGGGGTCTTCGGTTGCATCCACGACGAACCCGTGCTTCTCGCCCAGTTTCGTCACCGCCGCGATGCCGGCCGCGATCGACCCGTGCCGGAAACCGGCCGTTCGGCTGTAGAGCAGCACGCGAAACTCCGGTCCGTTCTCCATCGAAGCGAGGGCCGCCTTCGGCATCAGTCCCAGCAAGGACAGCAACGACACCAGCATCAGACGAACCATGGCTTGGTCTCCGTGGCAGCATTCATCCTACCGCCACCGTGATCCTCTCGACGCCCCGAAGCCGAAGGCCGGGATGCCTCTGCTCACGTCAACCCGCTCTGATGCCGGCTATCGTCATGGCCCGGCCGACGACGGTCCGGAATGAGGGAGTTCCCATGCCCAGGAAAGTCGTGCTCGCCTATTCCGGCGGTCTAGACACTTCCGCCGTCATCCCCTGGCTCCGTGAGAACATCGACTGCGAGGTCATTGCCTTCGTCGGCGACGTCGGTCAGGGCGAGGAGGAACTCGCAGGCATCGAGACGAAAGCCCTCAAGTCCGGCGCATCGGCCTGCAAGGTCGTGGACCTCCGCCGGGAGTTCATCCGCGACTACGTCTTCCCCACGCTCATCGCCGGGATCGTCTACGAGGGCCGCTACCTGCTCGGCACCTCGATCGCCCGCCCCCTGCTCGCCAAGGCGCAGGTGGATGTCGCCCGCGAGTTCAAGGCCGACGCTCTCGCCCACGGCTGCACCGGCAAGGGCAACGACCAGGTGCGCTTCGAGAGCACCTTCGCCGCTCTCGCACCCGATCTCGAAGTCATCGCCCCGTGGCGGCACTGGAACCTCCGCTCACGCGAGGACCTGCTGAACTACCTCGCCGAGCGCAACATCCCCACCACCGCTACCGCGAAGAAGCTCTACTCCCGCGATCGCAACCTCTGGCACATTTCTCACGAGGGCGGCCCGCTCGAAGACCCCGCCTGCCCGCCGCCAGACGACGTCTGGATGCTCACCCGAAGCCCGAAGGACGCGCCCGACGAGCCTCGCGACGTGGCGATCGACTACGAGCACGGCTGCCCCGTCGCGGTCGATGGCGAACGCCTCGCCCCGGAACAACTCGTAGCTCACCTCAACGCAGTCGCTGGAGAACACGGCGTCGGGCGTGTGGACATCCTCGAGAACCGTCTCGTCGGGATGAAGTCCCGTGGCCTGTACGAAACGCCCGGCGGCACGGTCATCGTGGAGGGACTCCGCGGCATCGAGCAGTGCGTCCTTGACCGCGAGACCTCCCATTGGAAGGACGAGATGGCCGTGCGATTTGCCGAACTCGTCTACAACGGCCGCTGGTTCACACCACTGCGCGAAGCCCTCGGTGCGTGCGCTGAGAAGATTGCCGAACGCCTCACCGGCCGCGCCGTCGTCCGGCTCTACAAGGGCAGCGCGACCCTCGTCGCCCGCTCCTCACCCTACAGCCTCTACGAGGAGAGCTACGCGACCTTCTCCGCCGACGAGGTCTACAACCAGAAACACGCCGAAGGGTTCATCCGCCTGCTCAGCCTGCCCGAGCGTATCGCGGCCCTCAAGTTCGGACCGGGCGGCGGGCGGTCGTGAAACCGAGCGGGCTGCAAACGGAATGGCGAGGGAGGGACTCGAACCCTCGACCTGCGGGTTATGAATCCGCCGCTCTAAACCAGCTGAGCTACCTCGCCGTCAGCCGTGGATAAGTCTAGCCCCGCCGCCCCGGGCGGCAACGAGGGTCAGGGCGCCGGCTCGATGTCGAACGTCAGGACCGCGTACCCGTCGATCTCGAAGTGCTCGACCACGACCTCGACGATTCGTTCCTCGGCGATGACGAACTCTGCTTTGTCGCGGGTCGGGGCGTGCCAAGTCCAGTTCTCGAGCAAGACGCTGCCGTCCACGGTCACCCGAACGCCGTCGTCGCTGAGCGTCGAGACCCGCCACCGACCGGGCGAGAGTCGGATGCGGGTCGATGCGATCACGCCGAAGCGATCCGGGCCTGGACCGGCGGTGGTGATCTCATCCGAGAGGCCGACCGTCCGGGGGCCGCCGTGGGCGAACTTGAGTTGGAGCGCGTTGGCCGTCGCTTCCATCGCGCCGGGACCCTGGGCCTCGGCCCGCCAGCCCTCGAGGTTCTCGCGCGGGTCGATTGTCCAGGGAAAGACGCGAATGGTCCAGAGCGCGCCGACGATCGTGCCCTCGAAGCGCTCGCTCCATGCTCCGTCGCGGAAAGTGATCGCGTAGGGGTGCACGCCCGCCGGCGCGCCGAGCACGAAGCGGTTCGGTCCGCCGTCCTTCGGCTCCTCCCAGGCGAACGTTACCTTGTCGGCGTTGAGCACGACGGAGAGCGAATCGCTCCCGCCGAACACCTCGTAGGCGGTTCCTGCATCGGCGTGCCCACGCCGGGCGAACGGCGACTCGTGGTCCCACGGGAAGAACTCGCCCATCACGATGTTCCGCCGTCCCGCGAGGTGCGCGCGAGCACCGACCGGGCTCCGCTCGCCGAACGCCGGATACTCCGGAGGCGAGAAGATATCCATCGTGACGAGCACCTCCTCCGGCTCGGAGCCCGGCGTCGCGTCGACCTCGCGTTTCACGCCCTCCATCAGGTTCGCCCCGACTTTCGTGCCTTGGCAATCGCGCAGGTGGAGGGCGAGATCGTCGCCCTCGAAGCGGTTCTTGATGACGACGTTCTCTGCGCACCCCTTGTGGTTGGCCTTCGCCCACGCCGATTTCAGGAGGTGCTGGTCGTCGTCCCACCAGAGGTGCACGGCGCACTTGTTGTTGCGGAAGACATTCTCGCGGATGAGGTTATTCGCCCCGTGCTCGATGTTGATGCCGCCGCGTTCGAGGCCGTAGGCCATCTCGCCGTTGCCCTCGACGTGATTGATCGCGATGAGCGTGTCCTGCGAGTAACCCCCCCACACGCCGCAGATCGCGTTCTCGACCAGCCGGTTCCCGATGAAGCGGTTGCCGAACGAGAAGGTGAGTTCGATGCCGTGGGCCGGGGCGTAGGAGAAGTCGTTGTTGATGAGCAGGTTGTCGTTGCAGCCTGCCCGTTCGACGGAGAACCAGGCGGGGCCGGGGTTCTCGCCCAGCGCCTCCTTGCCGGCGAACCCGAAGAATCCATCGCCGCCGTGCGTGGCGGAGTTCTCGGCGAAGACGTTCCGCGAACACTGCTCGAACACGAGGATGCCCGCGGAGTCCTGCCCCCTGTTGTACACGCCGTGCGAGTAGCCCCGGACGCAGAAGTCGAACGCATTGCGGCTGATGACGTTGTCGCTGGACCTCCACATCGCCAGGCCCCAGCCCGACAGGAACGAGCAGTCGTTGTCGAACACGCGCGAATCCGTCACGCGGTCGAGGATGATGCCGTTCTGACGCCGCCGGGCGAAGCAATCCCGGACCGTGACGCCCGACGACCGCTCGACGTACAGCCCAGCGCCATAGCGCTCCATCCACTCGTGCTTGTCGTTTTCGTGCGGCCAGAGCCAGTCCCCGCCGTCCTCGGCCTGCGGCGTGGATCGGAGCCGCATCGCGTACCCGTCCGAGACGTCCGCCCCTTCGACCGTCAGCCCGTCGGCGTTCGTCGCCCAGATGCCGACCCTGAAGCCGTGCGTGCGGGCGTTGCGCAGGGTCACATCGGTCTGCCCGTCGATGCGGATGCCGATACCCGTGTGTTCATCCCAGGGCACGTCCGACGCCGCGCCGCGCAACGCTGATCCCTCCGCGAACTCGACAGTGATGCCGCTCGCCCGGATGTGAACTACGCCGTTCCCGTCCGCGTCGGCGATCACGCGCCCACCCGGAACGACGACCCTGCACGACCGGTCGATGACCGTGTTGTCAGCGCGGACCTCGACGATCGGCAGGTCGGGCTGGGGGGGCACGGCCGTCAACAACGCAAGAAGGATCGGGTGCATGATCGGATGGTACCCGCTCAGCCCCGGTCGCTCACTCTGCTGTCCTGGTCGCCGTTTGCTCGATCGGCTGGCCCTGCGACACGCGTGCGTCCTCGCCGCCGCTCGTCAGGGGAGGACGGATCGAATCCGGAGACTTCGCAGGGGGTGCGCTGGACTGGTGCTCGATGTCCTCTTCGATCCCCTTGAGGCCCTTCTTGAACTCCACGATGCCCTTTCCCAAGCTCCTGCCGACTTCGGGGAGACGACGGCCGAACAACAGCAGGCCGATCGCCAGGATGAGCAGCATCTCCCACGTGCCGATGTTCGGGAGAAGCCCGAAAGTCAGAGCGTTCATCGCGTCTCCAATCACCCCGGAGGGGTCCAGCAATTCAAGCCCCCGGCAGAGGCCGGGTCAATGCCCCGGCTGGGGTGATATCGCAGGCTCGCAATCCGCGTCGGCCCAGCCGCCCGCCGCCTGGGCAACGTTCGTGAGCAGCATGGCGACGGTCATCGGGCCGACGCCCCCGGGCACGGGGCTGATCCAACCCGCCACTTCCCTGACTGCGTCGAAGTCGACGTCGCCAACCGTCCGCATCGAGCCACCCGGCCCCTGCACCCGGTTCACGCCCACGTCGATCACCACCGCGCCGGGCTTCACCATCTCGCGCCGGATCAGCCCCGGCACCCCGGCCGCAGCCACAAGAACGTCCCCCCCTCGACAAAGTTCGTCCAACCTCGGCGTCCACTTGTTGCACGAGATGACCGTCGCGTCCTCGCGCATCAGCAGCACGGCGATCGGCTTGCCCACGACGTCGCTCGCCCCGACCACGACCGCCACCCGCCCCCGCAGCGCCACCCCGGTGTGCTGGATCATGCGGACCGTGGCGAGCGCGGTGCACGGCGCAAGCGACGACCGTCCGTACACGATGTTCCCGATGTTCGCGGGGTTCACGCCCTCCACGTCCTTCTCCGGTGCGATCAACCGCTGGACGCGGTAGGCATCCACGCCCTCGGGCAGGGGCATGTGGATCATGATCGCCGAGACGGCCTCGTCAAGATTGAGCAGCAGCACGCGCCCCGCGATCTCGTCGAATCCCGCCGTCGCCGGCAGCAGGTGCAGCCGGTATTCGATCCCGAGCGCCTCGCAGGTCCGCTTCTGGTTGTCCGCGTAGAGGCGGGCCGCGCTGTCCCCGGACTCGACCAGCACCGCATCGAGCCGCACGCTCGCGCCGGCTGCACGCGCTGCCGCCACCCGCCCGGCGATCCGGGCGCGGTACGCCTCCGCGAGGGCGCGGCCGTCGATGGTCCGGGCCGTCATGCGGGCAGCATACGCGGGGCACGCGGCGAACGGCGGCGGGCGAGTACGATGGCGGCATGAGCGCTCGTGACCCGGCGCGCCGAGCGGCGGAACTTCGGAGCCTCCTCGAACGCGCCAACCGCGCGTACTACGTCGACACGCGCCCCATCATGCCCGACGCCGAGTTCGACCGCCTCCTGCGGGAACTCGAGGACCTCGAAGCCGCGCACCCCGAACTGGCCGACCCCAACAGCCCCACCCGGCGCGTCGGCGGCGAGCCGATCAAGGGCTTCCGGACCGTCGCGCACTCGCGGCCCATGCTCTCCATCGACAACACCTACGACGAGGCCGAACTGCGCGAGTGGCACGCCCGCGTCCTGCGCGGCCTCGGCGGCGAAGGCGGGCTGTTCGCGGGCGAACCCCCCTGGCTCGTCTGCGACCCCAAGATCGACGGCGTCGCCGTCAGTGTGCGATGGGAGAAGGGGAGCCTCGCCCTCGCCCTCACCCGCGGCGACGGCGCCCGCGGCGACGACATCACCCACAACGCGCGCACCATCCGCTCCATCCCCCTCCGACTCGAAGGCGACGCTCCCGGTGTCCTCGAAGCCCGCGGCGAAATCTACATGCCGCTCGACGAGTTCGAACGCATCAACACCCAGCGCGAGGCCGACGAACTCGACCCCTTCATGAATCCCCGCAACGCCACCGCTGGAACGCTCAAGCAGCTCGACCCCAAGGCCGTCGCCCAGCGGCGGCTGGCCTTCGTCGCCCACGGCCGCGGCGAAGTCTCCGACCCCCACTTCGCCGACTCGCACTCCCGCTTCCTCGACCGCCTGCGCAGCCTCGGCATCCCCGTCAATCCGATCCAGGCACGCGGCCGCAGGATCGAGGACATGATCTGCGCGATCGAGAAGTTCGCCTCGCACCGCCACGAGATGCCCTACGCAACCGACGGCATGGTCGTGCGGGTGGACGCCTGGTCTGTGCAGGACCGCCTCGGCACGACCGCCAAAAGCCCACGCTGGATCATCGCGTACAAGTACCCCGCCGAGCGCAAACTCACGAAACTCCTGCGCGTCGAGCCGCAGGTGGGCAAGAGCGGTCGGATCACGCCCAGGGCGGTCATGGAACCGACGCTCATCGCCGGCACGGTCGTGCAGCACGCGACCCTGCACAACTACGGCCGGGTGCGCAAGATGCGCACCGATCTATCCGTGGACGAACCCGCCGACCCCTGCACGCACCTCTGCATCGGCGACACGGTCGAGATCGAGAAGGCCGGGGAGATCATCCCCTACGTCCTCCGCGTCGTCCTCGCCAAGCGACCGAAGGGGGCGAGGCGTGTGCAGGCTCCCCAGACCTGCCCCGTTTGCGATGGCCCGGTTGAGATCGAGCCGCCCGAAGCGCGGGACGACCCGACGCTCGAAACCGAACGCCGATGCATCAACCCCGAGTGCCCGGCCCAGGTCCGCGAGAAGATCATCTGGTTCGCGGGCCGAAAGCAGATGGACATCGAGGGCCTGGGCGAGAAGACGGTTGACCTGATCCGCGCGACCGCCGGCACGGACCGGCCGATCCCCCTGAACTCGTTCGCCGACGTCTTCCGGCTCCGCGAGCACCGCGATGCGCTTGTCGGTCTCGAACGCATGGGCGAGAAGTCCGTAGACAACCTCCTCGCGGGCATCGAGCAGGCGAAATCTCGCGGCCTCGCCCGCGTGCTCGCCGGCATGGGCATCCGCCACGTAGGAGATACCACGGCGAGGGCCATCGCACGGGTCTTTCCCGATCTCGACGCACTGCTCGCCGCGAAGGTCTGGCAACTTATGCCGATGGCGGTCAACCGCATGTCGTCGATCCGCCGCAGACAACTCACCGGCAGCCCTGACCCCGTCGAGCCTGTCTACGAGACGGGACTCGGCGAGGACACCGCGCCCGTGGTGTACGAATACCTCCATTCCGCCGCGGCACGCAAGACCTTCGCTGAACTTCGGAGCCTCGGCGTGGACCTGGCCAGCCACGACTACCGCCCGCCGGGCAGGGCCTCGTCCCGCCCCGACAGCCCGTTCGCCGGGAAGACCATCGTGCTCACCGGCACGCTCGAGTCCTTCGACCGCACCACGCTCACCGAACTGCTCGAATCACTCGGCGCGAAGGTGACCGGGTCGGTTTCGAAGAACACCGACCTTGTCATCGCCGGCGAGGCCGCGGGTTCGAAACTCGACAAGGCCCGCGCCCTCGGCGTGGAAGTCTGGGACGAGGCAAGGCTGCTCGAGCACCTGCCTTCGTGACCCCGCGCCGTGTCTACTCGACTTCCGCCAGATACCGCGCGATCACGTCCCGCGCCGCCTTCAGGTCGCGGACGTCGATCATCTCCGTCACGGTGTGGATGTACCGCGTCCCCACCGTGATCCCCACCGCCCGCGCGCCGGCAGCGGCCTGCTGCGCCGCCGCCCCGTCCTGGCCGCCCCGGGCGAGGATCGTCCGCTGATACGCGATCTTGTGCTTCTTCGCCACCGCTTCGACCTCGTCCACCAGCGCCTTGTCCGCGATGAACGAGGCGTCCTTCACGTGCAGCCCGAAGCCGTCGCCCTGCTTCGTCACCCACTCCGGCTCGGGGACGCCCGGCGTATCGCACGCCAGCGTCACGTCGATCCCCAGCCCGATGTCCGGCTTGACCGCGTACGCGGCCGCCTTCGCACCGCGCAGCCCGACCTCCTCCTGCGTCGTAAACGCGACCACCACCTCGCAGGCGTGCTCGCCGCCGAGCCGGTCCAGTTCACGCACGCCCTCGATCCCCAGCCAGCACGCCACGCGGTTGTCCAGCGCCTTGCTCACGAACTTCTCGCCCATGGCCATCGCCGGCTCGTGCATGACCACGAAGTCCCCGACCCGCACGCGCTGCTTCACCTCTTCTACCGGCAGCCCCACGTCGATGAAGAACTCCTTGGTCTCCGGCACCTTCGTCCGCTCCTCCGGCGACGAGATGTGGATCGGCCGCCCACCGGGGTTCATCACGCCCGGCAGGTCGCCGTCCTCCGTGCAGACCAGCACACGCCGCGAGAACAGGTTGCGCGCGTCGAATCCGCCCGCCGGATCGACGTAGATGAACCCCTTGTCGCTCACGTGCGAGACGTAGAACCCGATCTCGTCCATGTGGCACAGGATCATCACCCGCGTCGGACGCGAACCCTTGCCGGTCTTCTTCCCCGCAGCCCCACGCGGCCCGCGCGTGCAGATCAGCGACCCCATCGCGTCCGTCCGCGCCTCGTCGAACAGCCCCTTGACCTCCTTCTCGATCAACGCACGCACGCGCTCCTCGCGCCCCGGCACGCCGGGCGTCTCGCAGAGCCGCTTGAGCAGGTCCAGGTTCAACGCATCACGCTTGGCCATGGGGAATCGCCTTTCAGTGTCGCACGGCCGGCCTCGAACGCCCGCCGACGCGGAGCCGGAAGGGTAGGGTGCCCCGGATCAGCGGCCCGCCTGCCGCTCCCGGGCCGCGACGGCCAGCCGGTCGCACCGCTCGTTCTCGGGGTGGTCCGAGTGCCCGCGGACCCAGTTGAACCGGACCTCGTGCATGGCGAGCAGCGCGTCCAGCCGTTCCCACAGGTCGCGGTTCTTCACCGGCTGCCTGCCCGCGGTGCGCCAGCCACGGGCCTTCCACGCGGGGAGCCACTCGCGCATCCCGTTGAGCACGTACTGCGAGTCCGAGTGCAGCTCGACGACCGTCGGCCGCCTGAGCGCGCCCAGCCCCTCGATCACCGCCACGAGTTCCATGCGGTTGTTCGTCGTCTCCGGTTCGCCCCCGGACGCCTCCTTCTCCACGCCCGTCCGCTCGTCGCGCAGGATATACGCCCACCCCCCCGGCCCCGGATTCCCCGAGCACGCGCCGTCCGTGAACAGATGCACAGTCTCATGCCGCTCGGCCATGGCCCGCACTGTAGCGGCAGGCGAGGGAGCGGGGGATCAAGGATTGAAGGCGGAACGCGAAGGGCGCGAAGGACGCGCAAGCAACTCACGCGGCGGCGGGTCGGGCCGGCGACGCGAGGGTCCGGCCCGCGAGCGCGAACCTCGTCTTCCCGCGCGCGAATGTCATGTTCGCGTGCGCGAACCTTCCGTTCGCGCTCGGGGATGGAGCGTTTCGTGCGCATGGCCTGCGCGAAACCCGAGGTGTTCCCCCGATTCCGGCCCTTCGTGAGGGCATCCGAGGCCCCGCCCCGAGCGGCCGCGATCCGGCCCCCCCCTTTCTCGCCGCCCGACCCCTCTCCCCCCGATCCCTCCCCCTTCGCCCCCTCCGCGCCCCCGACGTTCTGCCCGCACCCCGCTCTACCATCGCCCATGCCCACTCCCACGACCCCCACCACCCCCGCCGCGCCCACCGCGCCCGGTGTCGCCGTGCATCGTGTCGAGGTGCGTCCCGCCGATCCGGCCGCGGACCCGCGGGGGCGGCGTCTGCTCGCCGATGCGGCCTCGCTCGGCTTCAGGCTGGACTCGATCGCCGTGGCGCGGGTCTACCTCGTCGAGGGGGCGCTCGACGCCGCTGAGGCGGGCGACCTGGCCGCGCGGCTGCTCACCGACCCGGTCGCGGAGCGATCCACCCTCGGCGCATCGCCCGCCGCTCCCGGTCTCATCGAAGTCCACCCGCTCCCCGGCGTCATGGACCCGACGGCTCGGACCGTCACCGACGCCATCCGCGAGCTGACCGGCGAGGCGGTCCGCGTCTCTACCGGCTGGCGCTACGACCTGGCCGGCCCCGATGCCCCCCGCGCTGAGGAGATCGCCCGGCGGCTGCTCGCGAACACGGTCGTCCACGCGGTGCACACGCGGCCGTTCCACCCCGACCGCCTGCCCGCGGGCCGGCGCGTGGAACAGCACGTCCGGCACGTCACGCTCACGCCGCTCGCGGATGCCGACCTCGAACGCCTGAGCCGCGATGCCCACCTGTTCCTGAGCCTCGACGAGATGCGGGCGATCCGCGAGCACTACCGCGCGCTCGGCCGCGAGCCGACGGATGTCGAACTCGAGACCCTCGCGCAGACCTGGTCCGAGCACTGCGTTCACAAGACGCTCAAGAGCCGCATCCGCTACCGCGGGCACGCGGCGTCCGACGGCGACGAACCGCGCCCCGCCGACCCGATCGACTGGAACGATCGCCCCGGCCACACGATCCACCCCGACGGCACCGTCGAGATCGACAACCTGCTCAAGCGCACCGTCGCCGCCGCCACGCACGAACTCATCGCCGACGGCGTGGACTGGACGCTCTCCGTCTTCGAGGACAACTCCGGCGTCGTCGCGTTCGACGACACCCACGCCGTCTGCATCAAGGTCGAGACCCACAATCACCCCTCCGCCATCGAACCCTACGGCGGCGCGGCCACCGGCATCGGAGGGTGCATCCGCGACGTCATCGGCACCGGACTCGGCGCCAAGCCCATCGCCAGCACGGACGTCTTCTGCGTCGCGTTCCCAGGGAACTGGAACGCGGAGAGCACGGAGAACAACGCCGCGTTCGCCCTGCCCGCCGGCTGCCTGCACCCGCGCCGCACGCTCACCGAGGTCGTCGCGGGCGTCCGCGACTACGGCAACCGCATGGGCATCCCCACCGTCAACGGCGCGGTCTGGTTCGACGACCGCTACGTCGGCAACCCGCTCGTCTTCTGCGGCTGCGTCGGGCTGCTCCCGCGCGACCGCGTGCGCGGCAAGGCCCGCCACGGCGACCTCATCGTCGCCCTCGGCGGGCGCACGGGGCGCGACGGCATCCACGGCGCGACCTTCTCCTCCGCCGAACTCACCGACACCCACGCCGACGAGTTCGCCCACGCGGTCCAGATCGGCAACGCCATCGAGGAAAAACGCGTGCTGGACGCGATCCTGCGAGCGCGCGACGAGCACGGCGAGCCGCTCTACCACGCGATCACCGATTGCGGTGCGGGCGGCTTCTCCTCCGCCGTCGGCGAGATGGGCCGGCGCCTCGGCGCGGAGGTCCACCTTGACCGCGCCCCGCTCAAGTACGAAGGACTGACCTACACCGAGGTCTGGATCAGCGAGGCCCAGGAGCGCATGGTCCTCGCCGTTCCGCCGGAGAATCTCGACGCCCTGCGGCGCATCTGCGAGGAGGAGCACGTCGAGGCCGCCGTCCTGGGCGAGTTCGGCACGCCCGACGAAGACCTGGTCCTCCGCTACGACGGCGCCGAAGTCGGCCGCCTCTCCATGGACTTCCTCCACGACGGCCTGCCCATGCCCACCCGCGACGCGGTGTGGATGCCAAGCGCCGAGTCAACGACCGACTCCGCGTTCTCATCGCCCCGCTCCGCGCCCTCCGCGTTCATTCCGTCCGTTCAGGATGCGCTCCTGCGGCTGCTGGCCCACCCCAACATCGCCTCCAAGCACTGGATCATCCGCCAGTACGACCACGAGGTGCAGGGCAACACCGTCGTCAAGCCGCTCGTCGGCCCGACCTCGCGCGGCCCGGGCGACGCCGCCGTCCTCGAACCCGTGCCCGGCTCGGGCCGCGGCATCGCCATCGCGTCCGGGCTTGCGACGGGCATCGGCGATCCGGCCATCGGCGGCGATCCGTACCTGATGGCGCTGGCCGCCGTGGACGAATGCGTGCGAAACCTCGTGTGCGTCGGCGCGGACCCTGCCCGCACCGCCATCCTCGACAACTTCTGCTGGCCGAGTTGCAAGGATCCCATGAACCTGGGCTCTCTCGTCCGCGCCGCCGAGGGCTGTTACGACGCCGCCAAGGCCTATCGCACGCCCTTCGTCTCGGGCAAGGACTCGCTCAACAACCAGTTCACCACGGAGGACGGCCGGACCATCGCCATCCCGCCGACGCTGCTCATCACCGGCCTCGGCATCGTGCCCGACCTCGCCAGGTGCGTCACCAGCGATGCCAAGCGACCCGGCAACGTGCTGCTCCTCATCGGCCGCACGTCCCCCTCGATGGGCGGGTCGCACTACCAGCAGACGTTCGGCCTGGGTGATCCCGCACGCTCGCTCGCCGATGATGTCGCCGCGCGCGTCGAGTCCGTCGTCGGCCCGCTCCCGGAGACAGCCCGCCGCCACGTGGACACGCTGTTGCACGGCATCGCGCCGGTGATCGTGGATCACCTCGGCGAGGCCGTCGCGCTCGGCGCTTCCAAGGCCGAACAGGCCGTGCGCCGGCTGGCGAAACTCGTCGGCCGCGAGCAGGCGGAAAGCCTCGAAGCCGAGGTCGGACGCGAGCGGGCCGCAGCGATCGTGAACGCCATCGCGGACGCCGCCAGGCGCGGTTGGACCAGCCCCGCCGTTCCGACCACCGACCTCGAACTCGGACCCGCCAAGGCCCGCGCGGTCGCGGCCGTGATCGCCGAGGGTCTGGCCGCATCGGCGCACGATTGTTCCGATGGGGGCACGCTCGTCGCCATCGCCGAGATGCTCATCGCCGGCTCGCGTCCGCACGCACCGATCGGCGCGGAACTCACCCACGATCCCGACGATCTCGGGGCGACCGTCTGGGCCTTCGCCGAGACCCCGTCCCGCTACCTGCTCGAAGTGCCCCCCCTCGGCGTCGCCCGAGTGCGGGAGATCGTGCAGCAGCACGCCACCGGCGCCGTCGTCCAACAGATCGGCGTCCTCGACTTCTCCGGCCGACTCCGCTGGCCCGCGGCCTCGCTCGACGCCCAGGTCGAAGACCTCGCCCGGGCCTGGCGCGCTCCGCTCGACTGGTAAAGGGGACGCGGAACCCATGGTCCCTCGACTTGCGGCTCGGGGCGGCAGGTGTTCTACTGCTCGCATCCGGGGAACGTCACCCCATCGCACCGTGGAGGACGCCATGAAGCCGCAACAACGCTCGTCTTGTCGAGATCACGCCTCGCTCCTCGAACATCTCGAGAGTCGGTGCCTGCTTTCCGGCTACTTCGCCGCGGGGGTGAACTACAACGCCTCTGTTGACTTCTTCCAGGAGTTCGGACAGTACGACGACGACGGGCAGATCATCTTCGGCTCGCGCAACGGCACGGCGGGCGGCTCGCTCACGCCGTTCTCGAACTTCACCTTCGGCGACGCGAACAACCTGTTCCAAGGCTCGATCGGGTTCACCGATCCCGATGCCTTCTCGGAGAGAACTACCGTCGGCTTCGCCAACCGGCCCTGGGGCTTCTCCTTCGGCTACGAGCCGAACAACTACCACGTCTCGATCACCTACCTGATGAACCAGGCCACCAACCTGTCCGAAGGCCCCGGCTCACGCGACGGCAACTTCTGGTTCAACGGCTTCGTCAACGACGTCGTCAACGACACCTTCATGCTCGCCAAGGGCCCCGGGATCATCAGCGGGACCAGCCTCACGGGCGAGCAACGCTTCGAGACCGGCGACCCTGTCCCGTTCTCTTACAACTTCCTCTCCACGGGCATGTTCGCCGACGGGTTCACCCAGTTCGACGGTCACTCCTCCATCGCCCTCTTCGGCAACTCCGCCCGAACCGTTCTCCAGGCCGACTTCGACGGCTCCGACGGCTTCCGCAGCTACTCGCTCGGAATCAAGGTGAACCCCGAAGCCAACTTCCAGGCCTCCGACCTGGCGGGCAACATCTACGCCATGACCATCGCCGGCTCCCCCGCCCTCGCGGACTTCTTCGGCGTCACGCCCACCAGCGAGCGGTTCTTCTCCTACACCGGCGCCCTCGAACTCGCCGACGCCGCCACCTTCCGCTACTACTGGCTCCACGACCTTTATGCCCTCGGCCGTGACAACGCCCCCGTCGTCTTCGACGGGTCGTACGCCGTCAACCAGGACTGGCTCTCTCTCACCGCCCGCGACGGCGAGCGATCCATCGGCTTCAAACTCGGCGACGACCTCTCCACGATCCTCACCGGGCACTACCGAACCGCCCTTGCGGCCGAGTTCAAGCACACCTTCGGCGGCGGAACCCTCATCCGCGACGGCGCGCCGGGCGACTTCCCCGCCGTGGACCTCAGCCCAGGCGACGACAACGACGACGACGACCCCGGCACCCCCAACGTCTACACCTTCACCTCCGCCTCCGTCGTCGCCGACGACGACGGCAACCACTACGTCATCGCCCAGACCACCGACGCCCGACAGATCCGATTCAACGTCACACAGCAGGGCGGCGTCGGGCCGTTCACCTTCGGGCTGACCGTGGGACTCACCGACGGCGGACAGGGGCTCAAGTGCTTCGGCGCCAACGATTCCGGCGTTTACATCGTCCGCCGAAGCCCCGCGGGCGAGTGGAGCACCCAGAAGGTCAACCAGTCCGCCGCCGACGCCTTCGGCATCACACCCGTCTCCGGCCTCGACAACGACGGCAACCGAACCTTCGCCGGCTTCAACCAGAACGGCACGCCGCTCCGCTACGACATCAACGGCAACGAGGTCGCCACCGTGCTCGATGAAGTCGTCAACCCCGACGGCGATCCCGCGGCCCCCACCGCCGTCGCCGACATGCACGTCACGCCCTGGAACGCCTGGCACTTCTTCTACATCGACGGGATCGGCGACCTCCGCGTCGTCTGGACCGCGCCGGGCCTCAACGACTACTTCAACAACAACCTCTCCACCAACTCCGGCCTGCGCAACATCGACGCCACCGGCATCAGCGCCATCACCACCGACTGGCAGGCCATCCACGTCAGCCTCACCGTCGGCGGCACCCTCTGGCACGTCTGGTGGGCGCCCGAACTCATCGGCAACTGGGTCGCCTCCGACTTCTCGGGCATCTTCGGCGAACCCGCCACCAACCTCCGGCCCGACTCCACCGCCCTCCACTTCGACCGTGTCACCGGCGACTTCTACAACTTCGCAATCCGAAACGACGACTCCGACATCTCCATCTTCCGATGGGAGTTCGCACAGGACTGGTCGCACCAGACGGTCGGCGGCGACCTCCAGAAGTCCAATGTCGTCGTGCCCGACGGACAGACGCGCCTCATAGGACGATCCGACGGCAACCTCCTCTACCGCGGCCGCGTCCCTGTCCTCGGCGACATCCCCGTTCTCGGCGGCCTCTTCTCAGCCCGATCCGAAAGCGACACGACCTCCAGCCTCCTCATCACCATACAGCCATTCCTCGTCAGCGACGTCAGCGACGACATCTGACCACCGCCACCCCCGCTCTCCCCTCCGACGCCCGGCGCGCCCTGTGCCCCGGGCTTCTCTTTTCGATCTCCCACGACCGGAGGTACACTCCCGCCGGGGGCGCCATGACCGCCGGACCGCACCGCGACCTGCCCAAGGACGAACTCCTCCGCTCGCTCGGCTTCGGCGGCGATCCAGCCTTCTACGACGCCGCCCTTCGCGAAGCCGGCCTCTCTCGCCCCGAGAAACGCGCCATCTCGTCGGCGAAACGCGACAACGTCGAGCGAGTCCTCCGCGAACGCTTCATGCCCGTCTGCACGCGCGGCGACTGCCGAGCCGCCGCCGAGCGGCTCGCACGCGGGCGCGCCATCGCCCCCGCCGCCGGCCCCGACGCCTGCGAAATCTGTGGCGGCTCCGCCAACACCGCCGCCATCGACCGCATGATCGAGGCCTGTCGGGCGGCGGGCTGGACGCGCCTCTGCATCGTCGGCGGCTCACCCGCGACGCGCGAGGACGTACGCCAAGCCGTCGCCGGTCGCCTCGACGTTACCTTCGTCGAAGGCACGTCGTCTCGGAGCGCGCGCCAGGCCCGCGACGATATCGCCCGTGCCGACCGCGTCGTCCTCTGGGGCGGCACCGAACTCGCTCACAAAGTATCGAGCCTTTACTCCGGACCGAAGGTGATCCAGATGGCCAAACGAGGCGTCGCCGCCCTCGCCGATGCCGTCTCCGAGTCCGCACGGCGAGCCGGTCGGTAGCCGTCACCGAAGCCCGTACTCCTTCAGTTTTCGATAGAGCGTCCGCTCCCCGATCCCGAGCAACTTCGCCGCCTGCTCGCGGTTCCCCGCCGTCAGCCGCAGCGTCTCTCGGATCGCTCTCTTCTCGATCGCTTCGAGGCTCGTTCCCGCGAGCGAGCCTGCCGCACCCGAGCTCTCGTCGGCGTCGTCCGTCTCTGCCGCGCGCACCTCGTCCGGGATGTGCCGCGAGTCCAGCGTCACCTCGCCGCGCTTCTCTCCCGCCTCGCCCAGCGCGGTCACCACCATGTTCTGCACCACGTTCAGCAACTGCCGAACATTGCCCGGCCACGGGCACGCTGTCAGACGCATCAGTGCGGCGTCGGTGATCCCCGGCGTCGGACGGTCCGGCGCGAGCTGCGACGCGTACTTCGCGATCGCGTGCCGCACGATCCGAGGCACGTCCTCGCGTCGTTCCCGCAGCGGCGGCAGATGCACGTGCGCCCCGTTGATGCGGAAGAACAGATCCTCACGGAACGTCCCTTCACGCACCATCTTCTGCAGGTCCTGGTTTGTCGCGCTCACGAACCGCACGTCTGTCTTCCGCGGCTCGTTCGAGCCAAGCCGAACGACCTCGCCCGATTCCAGCACCCTCAGCAGCTTTGCCTGCATCGAGAGCGGCATGTCCCCGATTTCGTCGAGGAACAGCGTCCCCCCGTTCGCGTACTCGAACACGCCCTCGCGGTCACGCTCCGCACCCGTGAACGCTCCGCGCACGTGCCCGAACAGCTGGTCCTCCAGCAGGCTCTCGGCCTGCCCGGCGCAGTTGAATGCCACGTACCGCGCCTTCGCGCGCGCCGAGTTGCGGTGCACCGCCTGCGCGATCAGCTCCTTGCCCGTCCCGCTCTCGCCCGTGATCAGCACGGGGATGTTGCTCGCCGCGACCGTCTTCACGGTGCGCAGGATGCGCCGCATCGGCTCCGACCCGGCGATGATCCCCTCGAACCCGCCGTGCTGCACCAAGTCGTCGAGCGGGCCGGACTCGTGCCGCAGCAGCACCGTCTCCGCCGCCCGATTCACCACCCCGCGGAAGACCTCGAGGTCCAGCGGCTTCTCGACGAAGTCGTACGCCCCCTCCTTGAACGCTGCCCGCGCCGTCGGCACGTCGCCGTGCGCCGTCACCATGATCGTCTCGGCCGCGGGCTGAAGTTCCCGGGCCGCCGCCAGCACCAGCAGCCCCGCGTCCGCTCCGTCCGGCCCGACGCGCCGGCCGCCGAGCGTTGCCTGCCCCGCCGACGCGGGCATCCGCAGGTCCGTCACGATGACGTCGAACGCCCCCCCCCTGAGTTCCGCCATCGCCGCGTCCACCGACCCGACGATCGTGCAGACGTGCCCCGGTTTGCGAAGGGCGTCGGCCATGACCTCCGCGTGGTCCGGCTCGTCCTCCACGATCAGCACCTGAGCGACCAGCCGCCCTCCGCCTTGTCTGTCGCGCTCCGTCATGGGCACACAGTCTAGAGGGCAGGACGATCGGCGAGTTCCGGTTTGCCCCTCACCACCCCGTCTTGACCGGATCGACCGCCAAACGCCGCGCCGCGCACAGCGCCACCGCCAGCGCATCGGCCACGTCCGGCGGCTCGGGCGGCTCAGCCAAAGAAAAGAACGCCTGCACCGCCGCCTGCATCTGCTCCTTGCTCGCGTGCCCGAACCCCGTCAGCGACTTCTTCACCTCGTTCGGCCTGTACTCCACCAGCCGCACGCCAGCCGACCGGATCGCCAGCAGCAGCACCCCCCGCGCGTGCCCCATCACGATCGCGGTCGCAGGGTGCTTGTAGTGCGCGAAGAGCGACTCGACCGCCACAACGTCAGGCCGAAGCCGTACCAACAACTCGCGGAAGTCCCCGTCCAGCTCCGCCAGTCTCGCCGACACACTCACAGCGTCCGGCGGACGACGCGGCTCATCCGCCCCGCGAGGCCGCGGCGCGCCCAGCCGCAACACCCCCGCCTCGACCAGCGCGGGCCGCTCACCCAGCCCGTCCACGCACCCGTAGCCGGTCAGCCGCAGGCCGGGATCGACGCCCAGAACGCGCACGAGATCAGAGTAGCGTCCCTCGCGGAACGAGGGCCGAGAGCCTCCCCAACTCCCGAAACACGCACTTCGAGGACAACCCTCGGAAACTCCCAGCGTGAGTGTTCACGTGCGGCTCCGTTCGTGCCATCGGGTATCGACCACCCCGGCCGGCGTGCGGCCGACACGACAAGGAGTCCAGACATGCGAACCGTGAGCAAGATCGTGATCGCAGCCGCCCTGACCGCGGCCTCCGCCCTGACCTCCTCCGCCAAGGCCCAGAACGACTGGCCCATCACGCCCAACGACTGGAAGAGTCCGCTCTACAACGGCTACGGCCAGTACCAGGAAAGGGCCGGCGGGCTGCACTTCCACGAGGGCGTGGACATCGAGGTGAAGGCCGGCGACGAGATGAAGGCGCCCGCGTGGATGAAGGACTACTTCGTCCGCGCGATCAAGAGCGATGGATACAACTCCTACCTCGTTCTGGCGGAGAACAAGGCCGGCGCCTATGGACAGACATTCAACCTCGTCCACCTTGAGCCGCACAAGGACCTCAAGGTCGGCGACAAGATCGCCGCAGGCACGACCCTCGGCAAGGTGCGCAAGGGCACGGGTCACCCCGCCCACCTCCACTTCGATTGGGCCAACAACGAGAGCGCGTGGACCAAGATCGGCAAGCCCGTGGACGACCTGCTCGCCCACGTCACGCCCGCGAAGGGAAACGAGGACACCCACAAGCCTTCTGTCGGCGCGGTGCGGTTCCGCGTCGCCGCCCACGACCGCCTCGGCACTCACACCAAAAACACCCACGGCATGATGGACGAGACCGAACGCGACGACAACGACTACTTCTTCCTCAAGGTTCCCGGCGGCCCCGGCAAGGACGCCGCCATCGTCGGCGCTCGCGCCGCCACCCGCAGCATCAAGGCCGGCAAGGAAGACCACGACGGCTCGGCCGACTTCGACATCGTCGCCTCAGCGTGGGACCAGTGGCACAAGGACGGACGCTACATAGGTGTCCGCAAGATCGGATTCCAGGCCAAGGGCGTCACCGCCGCCGGCGACACCGGGGCTGTCAACACCGTGGACTTCCGTGGACAGTTCCTCGGCGCGGGCCAGGACTACGACGACTTCCGCAACCACGAACTCGTCCGCGCACTCTTCTCGAACGACAAGCGAGCAAACTCGAACGACGGCAGCGGCGACAACAAGGACCTCGTGCACTGCTTCACCGTCACCAACGCCGACGGCACGGGTGTCGTCAAGAAGGCGAACATGGACCTCTACTGGAACTCCAACGTCAGGAAGGGCGAAGGTCGGAAGTGGAACACGCCGAGCAGCGAGGCCAACGACGCCGCGAAGAACGCGCACGCCCTCTTCCCCGACGACTTCTACGACGTCACGATCACCGTCGAGGACTACTCGGGCAACAAGAACACCAAGGTCCAACGCATCCTTCTCGACAACTTCATCCAGACCGTCGAACTCGAGAAGACCAACTACGCCATGGGCAAGCCGCTCATCATCGAGTCGATGCTCAACTTCCTCCCCGACGCCGGCGTTCCCCTGATGCTCCTCACCGCGCGCCCCGACCGCGACCTCCCCCTCTCTCTCCAGGGACAAATCCTCACCTACGCCCCGATGGACAGCGAGGGCGAACTCTTCAATCACACGCTCTCGCCCCTCAGCGAGATGGGCTCCTACTGGCTCGTCGCTGACTACGACGGCGATGACTACTTCACCCGCCGGCTCGATGCCTTCGACCGCTTCAACGTCGTCCCCGGCCCCGCGACACTCGCGCTCCTCGGCGGCACGCTCCTCATCCCCGTACGCCGCCGACGCCTCGCCTGAGGCTCCCCGGGGCGACACGAGAGAGACGCCCCGCACGCCTCGCCGGCGCACCCCATCAAAGGGTGCGCCGGCTTTCATCACACTCGCTCGCACCCGCCACCCAGTGCGGTCATCCGCGGATGCGCGCCAGCGCGTGCACCACAGTCCGCGCGATGATGTCCGTCTCGAGGTTCACGTGCGTTCCCTCGACCAGGCCACCGAGCGTCGTCCGTTCCAGTGTCGCGGGGATCAGCGCAACCTCGAACGCCGCCCGTCCCGGCTCCGTGCAAGCGATCGTCAGCGACACGCCGTCCACCGCGATCGACCCCTTCGGCACCACCAGCGGCGTGAGCGACTCCGGCGTGCGGATTCGCACGCGCCACTCCGGCTCGCGCGCGATGCGCTCCACCGTCCCCAGCGCATCGACGTGCCCCTGCACGAGGTGCCCGCCGAGCAGTGAGTCCGCACGCAGCGATCGCTCGAGGTTCACCCGCGACCCGGGAGCGAGCGAGCCGAGAGTCGTCCGCGTCAGCGTCTCAGGAACCGCGTCGAAGACCAGCATCGGCAACTCGTCCGGAAGGGCATGGCAGGTCAGGCACACCCCGTTGACCGCGATCGACTCCCCAGGCTCGGGCCGGCACGCCCACCCCTGCGGGTCGATCTGGATCCGCAGCCCCGCCGGGATCGGCGTGAGGGCATCCACCCGCCCGACAGCCTGAACGATGCCGGTGAACACGCCGACAGCGTAGAAACCTCGCCGAGCGAACGCGCCAACCCGTCCTAGGCTTGACCAACGGAGGGTCAGGCCGGATACTGCCGGTCCCTGCGGGCGGGGCCGGGGCGTGCGAACGCCCACCGGTCCCCCGACCCTCCACCCTCGGACACCCGGGAGGCTGATGCGGATGGCACAGCGTGGCGATCGGAAGCGGACGGCCCGGATGGCTCTGTCAGTCGGGCTGGGGGGCCTGCTGACGCTCGCATCACTCTGCGGCACGGCAGCCTGCACGAGCGACGAAGGGCCGTCGTCATCCGCCTCGACTACCCGCACGACTTCCGCTCGTTCGCCCGGCGCGTCAACAATCGAAGCCAGGCGCAGGGCCTTCCAGGTCAATCACGACGACTGGGGCCGCCTCGGCTACCGCCTCGACTGGCGCGGCTTCGCCCACGTCGGCCCGCGCCAGCGCGTCACCCACCTGACCCCCTACGACGACATTGTCGTCGTCCACGAGTCCGGCAGCGTGCTCAGCGTTCTCGAAGCCGATACGGGCGCGCTCCGCAACGCAAACGAACTCGCAACGCCGCTCACGCGCTTTCTCGGCCACGTCCGCGACGGCTCACGGGTCATCGTCTCCAGCGAATCCGAACTCTTCGCCATCGACGTGACGACCGGCAACCTCCTCGACCGCAAGCCTCTCGCCAAAGTCGCCAGCACCAGCCCCATGCTCGCCGAGGGGCTCATCATCAACGGCACGCCCGCCGGCGAGGCCTCGGCGTACCTGCTCGGCGCGCCCGTTCGCGCCTGGGCCTTCGGCATGGGCGATCCGATCGACACCGACCCCGTCATTGTCGGCGATGCCGTCGGCCTCGTCTCTCGCTCCGGCAACGTCGCCTTCCTCGACGCCGCCTCCGGCAGCCTCGTCGGCCGCGCACGCATCTTCGCAGGAAGCGACGCGACCCCTGCAGCCGACGGCTCCACCATGTTCATCGCCAGCCTCGACCAGTCCATCTATGCCTTCCACGCCCACGGTGGCGAACTCGCCTGGCGCGTACGCACCGCGCGGCCGCTCCGCCAACAGCCCACTCATCATCAGGGCGTCGTCTACGTCGGCACCGAGGATCGCGGCCTGCTCGCCCTCGACGCCGCAACCGGCACGGAACGCTGGGCCGCCTCGGGCGTCACCGGCACCGTCATCGGCGTCCGCGCCGGCCGCCTGCTCGTCTTCAACGGCCGCGAAGCCCTCACCCTCGACCCGGACACCGGCGACGTCGTGGAACGGGCCGCGCTCCCCGGGGTCGCCATCCTGCGGCCCGACGCCTTCGTGGACGGCAACCTCTACGCCGTCAGCGCGCAGGGAGTCGTCGCCAAGTTCGTCCCGCGCTCCTGATTCTCGCCACGGTATCATCCGCGCGATGCCCGACCTCGTCCCGATCCGCCGTGCGCTGCTCTCCGTCAGCGACAAGACCGGCATCGTCGAGTTCGCACGCGCCCTCGCCGCCCTGAGCGTCGAACTCGTCTCCACCGGCGGCACCGCTCGCGCACTCGCCGACGCCGGCCTCACCGTCACACCCGTTGAGCGTGTGACCGGCTTCCCCGAGATGATGGACGGCCGAGTCAAGACCCTTCACCCCGCCATCCACGGCGGCATCCTCGCCCTGCGCGACAACCCCGACCACGCCGAAGCGATGCGCCGCCACACCATCGGCCCCATCGACCTCGTCTGCGTCAACCTCTACCCTTTCGAACGAACCATCGCCAGACCTGGCGTCGCGCGGGATGAAGCCGTCGAGCAAATCGACATCGGCGGCCCGGCGATGGTCCGCTCGGCGGCGAAGAACCACGAGTGGGTCGCAGTCGTCTCCGATCCCGCGGACTACCGGCGCGTGCTCGACGTCATCGAACGCACCGGTGGCGCGACCACCCGTGCCCTCCGCACCGACCTCGCTGCCACCGCCTTCGCCCACACCAGCGCGTACGACGCCGCGGTCGCGGCCTACCTGCTCGGCACGAGCGGCGAGCGATTCCCTCTCCAACTCCGGCTGGTTTACGAGCGGCGCGCCCAACTCCGCTACGGCGAGAACCCCCACCAGGCCGCCGCCGCATACGCCTTTTCGGCCTGGACCGGTCCGAGCGTGGTCACCGCCGAGCAACTGCACGGCAAGCCGCTCAGTTACAACAACCTGCTCGACGCCGCGGCCGCCCTCGACCTTGCGCTCATGCTCGCGGCGTGCGATTCGGGCCGTGTCGGCGCGTGCGTCGTTAAGCACACCAACCCATGCGGCGCGGCCCTCGCCGACGACGCCACGCTCGCCGTCGAACTCGCGATCGCCGGCGACCCCCTCGCGGGCTACGGCGGCATCGTCGCGCTCAGCGCGGAGGTGGACGCCGCGGCCGCGGAGCGCCTCTGCGCCGAGGACGCCTTCTTCGAGGTCGTCGTCGCGCCATCCTTCGAGTGGGCCGCGCTCGAACGCCTCCGCGAACGCTGGAAGAACCTCCGCATCCTGCAAACCGGCCGTGGCGCGCGCCCGTTCGGCACGCTCGAGGCCCGATCGATCGCCGGCGGGCTGCTGCTGCAGGAGCGCGACGACAGGCCCGGCGACACCACTTCGTGGGTCCACGCCGCAGGCCCGTCCCCGACGCCAGAGCGCCTCGCCGAGGCCCGCGCCCTGGAAGCCGTCGTCCGCGCTCTGTCCAGCAACGCCGTCGCCATCGGCGGCACGGCCCCTGAAGGGGGGGGGGTGCGGCTCTTCGGTGCGGGCGCGGGTCAGATGGACCGCCTCGCTTCCTGCCGCATCGCCGCCGAGAAGGCGGGCGTCCTCTCCCGTGGCGCGATCGCCGTCAGCGACGCCTTCTTTCCCTTCCCTGACGGACCGCGCGTGCTCATCGACGCCGGCGTGACGATGATCGTCCACCCGGGCGGCTCCAGACGCGACGCCGAGACGTTCACGCTCTGTCAAGACCGAGGCGTGACGTGCGTGACGACCGGCATCAGGCGATTCCGTCATTGAGGCCCATGGCCACAGGCCGAAGGCGAGAGACAGGACGAGATCCCCGCCTCGCCCTGATGCCCAACATCGGGGAAAGTGTTGATCGGGCCGGGACGACCTACTATGACATTGGGGCGGCCGAACGGGTCAAGACCGCCCGAGGGAGCATGAGCCGGTACCTGGACCAGACTGTCGGTGTTCCGCTCAACGAAGCGGACGGGCTTTCGGAGGACGGGTTGCCTTCGGGGGTATCGCTCTCCCTGCCGCGAAACGAGGGCATGTCGGCCAAGGTGCTGGTGCTCAACCGGCTGTACGTTGCCGTGCGCGTCGTCTCCGCGCGTCGGGCCTTCGCCCTCCTCTTCCGCAACCACGCCGAGGTCATCCACGTCGAGAACGGCAAGTACCTGAACTACGACTTCGCCACCTGGGCGGAGATCGCCGAGCTGCAGCGCGAGTTCGAGCCGGCCAAGCACGACTGGGTGCGCACCGTCCGCTGCGATCTCGCCGTGCCCCGCATCATCCGCCTGCTTGGCTACGACCGCCTGCCGGTGCAGCAGGTGAAACTGAACCGCCGCAATCTCTTCGCCCGCGACCGCAACCGCTGCCAGTACTGCGGGGCTTTCTTCCCGACCAGTGAACTGACCATCGACCACGTCGTCCCGCGCGCCCAAGGCGGCGGCGACACCTGGGAGAACCTCGTCTGCGCCTGCGTCCCCTGCAACGCCCGCAAGGGTGGACGCACCCCGGAGCAGGCCCACATGCGGCTGGTCAGGCCTGTCGTTCGCCCTAAGCGCAACCCGATGATCTCGCTCCGCCTCGGCAGCGAGAAGTACGCCTCGTGGAAGGCCTTCCTCGACGAAGCCTACTGGTCCGTCGAACTCCGCTAGCCGCGGAGCCTTTCAAAGCCCTTCCTTCCGTCCCTTCCGGGCGGGGCCTTGCAGTCCCCGCTCAGCCCTCTTCATCGCTGCATTCCATCCACCGCCTTCGCCAGCGCGAAGTCCTTCTCGGTGATGCCCCCCGCATCGTGTGTGCTCACCGAAATCGTCACCTTGTTGTACCGCACCAGGATGTCGGGGTGGTGCTGGACCTTCTCCGCGTACTCCGCCACCCTGTTGACGAACCGCATCGCCTGGACGAAGTCCTTGAAGTCGTAGGTGCGTTGGATGGCGCCGCTGACTTCCGACCACTCCGGCGTCTCTGCGAGAGCGTCCTGAATCTCCGATTCGCTCAGTTTCGTCGTCACGCGGCGCTCCCCTGCGGTTCGATGGGCGGGAACACCAGTCTACCATGCCCGGCCCGTGAGCGACGATACCCGAGGAAAACCCGTCTCTCGCCACGCCTCCGGGGTCACTCGCCTTGCGCCATCGCCCACGGGCGCGCTCCACCTTGGCAACGCCCGCACGTTTCTGGTCACCTGGGCCATCGCACGCCGCGCCGGTTGGCGGATCGTCCTCCGCGTCGAGGACCTCGACAGCCCGCGCGTCAAGCCGGGCGCGACCGAGTCCTGCATCTCGCTGCTCGAATGGCTCGGTATGGACTGGGACGTGGGACCGATCGTGCAGTCGCACGACCTCGAACCCCACGTCGAAGCCATGCGCCTGCTCGCCAAGGAGGGGCACGTCTACCCCTGCGAACTGAGCCGCTCAGAGATCGAGGCCGCGGCCTCGGCCCCGCACGACGAGCCGATGCGCGCGGCGGGTGAGACACCCTCCCCATCGTTCGGTGGACGAGAGGTGAGATTTCCGCCCGAACTCCGCCCCCCCCTCACGCCGCGCGACTTTGACGAGCGCGAAACCAACTGGCGATTCGCCGTGCCCACCGGCGCGGACGGCGTCGTCCGCTTCCACGACGCCATTGCAGGCCCACGGGCGATCTCGCCCGCAGACACCATCGGCGATTTCGTCGTCTGGACCAGGCGCGCCCAGCCAGCCTACCAGCTCGCCGTCGTCGTTGACGATCACCGTCAGGGCATTACCGACATCATCCGCGGCAACGACCTGCTCGACTCCGCCGCTCGCCAGCTCCTGCTCTATCGTGCTCTGGGCTTCGCCCCTGAGCCACGCTACCTGCACCTCCCCCTCGTCGTCGGCCCCGACGGCCGACGCCTCGCCAAACGCCACGGCGACACGCGGCTCGACACCTATCGGGCGCGCGGTGTTTCACCCGAGCGCATCATCGGCCTCCTCGCTCGCTGGTGCGGCATCGACGCCGACGAGATGGACGCACGAGAGTTCAGCGACCGCCTCGATCCTGCTACCATGCCCGGGTCGGCGGCCGTCATGCGCCCGGAGGACGAACGATGGCTCCTGAAAGGATGAATCGCATTGGTGGAATGGTCCTCGCGCTCTGCACCATCGGCCTGGCCCTTGCCTCCTGCTCCGACAAGGCCGTCAGCGCGAACGTCGAGAGCGTCCAGATCGCCGGCAAGTGGTTCCACCTCGAACTCGCTCTCGACGAACCGACACGCATGAAAGGACTTGGGGGTCGCGGGTTCATCGAGCCGGACGGCGGCATGCTCTTCGTCTTCCCCGCCGCCGCCAAGCGCTCCTTCGTCATGCGCGATTGCCCCATCTCCATCGATATCATCTTCCTCGACCCCAGCGGCCGCGTCGTCGCCATGCACCACATGGAGGCCGAAGAACCGCGGCGTGAGGGCGAGTCTGACTGGCAGTATGAGGAACGCCTCAAACGCTACTCCAGCCGGTTCGACTGCCAGTTCGTCATCGAACTCGCCGGGGGCACGCTCGAAACCCTCGAACTCAAGGCCGGCGACCGCATCTCACTCGACACCGCCAGGCTGAAGGCACGGGCGAAATAGACCGATAGTCGCTCCGGGGTCGGCCCCGGGCGGCGTCACGGCGCGCCGCAGGCGGCCGCGCGCCGGAGGTCGCCCGACATGCGCCAGCAGAGGATTCTCCTCGTCGCCTCGCCCTCCGTTCCGCCAAAGGTCCGGGAACATCTCGGCGCAGCCGTTCTCGAATCCTGGCCAAGAGCCGGCCACAGTCCCACCATCGTGGACGTTGAGTTCGAGCACCTGCCGGAGGCCCTCCTCGAGCGTCCCATCGCCCAACTCGCGCTCGCCGTCCTCGACAAGAATGACAGCAGAGCCGGCGTCGCACGCCTCGTGGACGACCTCATCGCCGCGCGGACCGCCGGATTCATCCTCCTTCCCGCCGAGAACGCGCTCCAGGCGCACGACCTCGAAGCCGAGGGTGTCCTCATCGAATCGTGGGATACCAATCCCGCAACCCTCGCCGCCGCTCTGCACGCCCTCTGCCAGCGCGAGTGCATGATCGAACGCCTCTCACGCGAACTGAACCTCACCCGCGCCGCCCACGGCGGCCTCAGCGGACAAATGGCTCAACTCCACGAGGAACTCAACCTCGCCTCCTCGGTCCAGCGCGAACTCATGCCGCGCGAACTGCCCCGGGTCGAGGGGTTGGACCTGGGCGTTCTCTTCCGTCCGGCGGGCTTCGTCAGCGGCGACGTCTACGACTGCGTGCGCATCGGCGAACGCCGCGTTGCTTTCCTGCTCGCGGACGCGGTCGGCCACGGCGTGCCCGCCGCACTCCTCACCATGGTCATCAGCCGCTCGCTGCGCCGCACGCTCGACGACGCGGGGCCGAGCGGCGCGGTCGATCCCGCCGAGGCCATGCGCCGCCTGAACCGAGATCTCTGCGGCGCGGGCGCCGGCTCCTTCCAGTTCGCCACCGCGGTCTTCGGCGTCGTCGATGCCGAGACATGGGAAGTCACCGCTTGCGTCGCAGGCCATCCGTCCCCTCTGCGGCTGCGTGCAGGAACGGTGGACCGGATCCCCGCCGACGGCCCGCTCCTCGGCGTCTTCGACGCAGCCGAGTTCGAGCAGTCCCGATTCCGCCTCGCCCCGGGCGAGACGCTCCTCATCTACAGCGACGGCTTCGAAACAGCGTTCCCCACCGGCGCCGACCGCCGATCGCTCGGCAAGCCGACCTCCGCCTACCTGCGCCACCTCGGCAGCCTCGGCAACCGCGCGGATGCAACCGGAAGCGTCGGCGCGGCACTCCTCGAGCTCACCGGCCTCCTCGACGCCCAGTCCGGCTCGCTCCACCAGCGGGACGATGTCACGGCTCTTGCCATCCGGCGAACTGACGCCGCGGCTGTCCAGCACCGCGCAGCCGCATAAAGCCCGCTCGAAACGCTCGCCACTTCGCGCTCTTCAAACCCGTCGCGTTCAACCGCTTTCCTCAGGTCACGCCGGCACAGGCGCACGCTTGCGCAGCACCGTGTCCGTCTCGATCAGACCGTCCCGCAGCCGCACGATCCGCTCGCACCGGTCGGCGATGCTGTCGTCGTGCGTCACCATGAGGATCGTCATCCCCTGCGCGTGCAGGTTCTCGAACACCCGCAGGATCGCCTCGCCCGTCGTCGAGTCCAGGTTCCCCGTCGGCTCGTCCGCCATCAGGATCACCGGTCGGGTCACCAGCGCGCGCGCAATCGCCGTCCGCTGCTGCTGCCCTCCCGAGAGTTCTCGCGGACGGTGGCCCACGCGATCCGCCAGCCCCACCAGCGCCATCGCCTCCAGCGCGCGGCGCCGCCGCTCCATCTTCGGGACGCGCTGATACACCAGCGGCACCTCCACGTTGTCCTCCAAGGTCAGCTGCGGGATCAGGTTGAAGGCCTGGAAGATGAACCCGACCGTACGCCCCCGGAAGTCCGAAAGCTCCTCGTCGCTCATGCTCTGGACGTCCTTGCCCGCGAGGTGGTACCGCCCCTCCGTCGGCTGGTCGAGGCAACCCAGCACGTTCATCAGCGTGGACTTGCCCGACCCTGAAGCCCCCATGATCGCAACGTACTCACCCCGCCGGATGGCGAGGTCGATGCCGCGCAGGGCCTCGACCATCACCGAGCCGTCGGGCTTGTAGTAGGTCTTCCGGACGCCGATCAGTTCAGCGACGGGCGGAGCGGTTGCGGAATCGGGCATGGGATTGAAGTGTAGGTGTCGAAGCCGCCGAGGTTGCGGCCGCTCACCCCTCCGCATCCTCCAACTGCAACCCTGCCAGCGCGGTCAGCGGATCCGGCGCAAACTTGAACACCTTGTCCAGGCCGGTCACCATCAGCACCGACCACACCTCGTCCGTCACCGAGCAGACCCGCAGCGAACGACCCGCGTCCGCCAGCATCTTCCGCAGCCGCAGCAGCTGCGCCAGGTTCGAGCTGTTCACGTAGGTCACGTTCGCGAAGTTCAGCACGACGTGCGGCACCTTGTTCGGCGGGGCGTCGCCCAGCCGCTCGAAGAGCGCGTTGAACTCGTCCGAGAGCGCAGGCTCGTCGGCCAGTTCCGCGACGACGATCGTGTCGGACCAGTCGATGGGCATGGGCCGCAGTGTACCGCATCGGGTCCGCCCGGTCAGGCGGGGGTCTCCTCCCCGTCGCCTTCCTCGACCCGTTCGACGGCCACGACGGCATCCCCCGGCTTGAGGCTGACGACCCGCACCCCCTGCGTGCCTCGGCCGATCATCGAGATCGAGGCGGCGGGCATCCGCACCAGCAGCCCGCCACGGGTGATGACCGCCACGTCGTCCCCCTCGCAGACACCGACGGCCGCGACCGACGGGCCGTTGCGGGCCGACGTGCGGATGTCCACACGGCCCTTCCCGCCGCGCGACTGCGAGCGCGGTTTGCCGGTCTCCGGCTGCACGCGGTACTCGTCCACGGCCGTGCGCTTGCCGTAGCCGTTCTCCGTCACCGTGAGCAGCGCGAGGCCCCGCTCGAGGTACGCAGGGTCGGTCATCAGGTCGCCCTCGGCGTCGCGCACCATCGGCACACGGACAGCCCCGATCACCGCGTCGCCCTCGCCGAGTTCGATCCCCTTCACCCCCGCGGCCTGCCGGCCCATGTCGCGGGCATCGTCCTCGTTGAAGCGGATCGCCATCCCATGCGCCGTCACGAGGATCAAGTCGTCCGAACCCGACGTGAGCAGCACGTCCAGCAGCGAGTCCCCATCCTTCAGTCCAACCGCGATGATCCCCGCGCGGTTCACGTTCGAGTACGCCTTCAGCGGCGTGCGCTTGATGATCCCGCCGCGCGAAAGGAACGTCAGGTAGTTGCTCCCCGCCTCAAAGTTGCTGATGGCAAGATAGGCACAGGTCCGCTCCCCCTCGCGCAGATCCAGCAGGTTCACGATCGCCCGCCCCTTGCTCGTGCGGGACATCTCGGGCAGCTCGTACACCTTCAGCTTGAACACCCGCCCGGTGTCGGTGAAGCACAGTAGGTCGTCGTGCGTGCTGGCCACGAACAGGTGCTCGATGAAGTCTTCGTCGCGGAAGTCAGACGCACGCACGCCCACCCCGCCACGACCCTGCGAGCGGTACGTGTTCAGCGGCACGCGCTTCGCATACCCATGGTGCGAGATCGTGACCGCCATGTCCTCGACCTGGATCAGCGCCTCGATGTTGATGTCGCCCTCCGCGTCCTCGATCGCGGTCCGCCGCTCTGTTCGGTAGCGAGCCTTCATCTCCTCGCAGTCGGCCTTGATGATGTCCAGCACGCGCTGGTCGTCCGCGAGGATCGCCTCGTACCCTTCGATCTCCTCGACCAGCGCGCGATAGTCCGCCACCAGCCGCTCGATCTCCAGCCCGACCAGCTGGATCAGCCGCAGCGCGCCGATCGCGTCCGCCTGCACACGAGTCAGCGCGACGCCCGCTGAGCCGCTCCGCTCGGCGAGTTCCAGCAGGCGCGAAGGAATCTTTGCGGCGTACGGGTGCCCCGCCGGGATGCGGAAGCGCCGGGCCATCAGCGCGGCGATCGCATCCTCGCGCGTCCGCGACGCGCGGATGAGCCGGATCACCTCGTCCACGTCGCAGACCGCGAAGATCAGCCCCTCCAGCACGTGGGCCTTCTTCTTCGCCTCGCGCAGCAGGTGCGTCGTCCGGCGTCGCACCACGTCCGCACGGTGCCGCACGTAGCAGTCGATCAGTTCTCGCAGCCCCAGCGTGCGGGGCTGGCGGTTCACCAGCGCGATGTTCATGATGCTGAACGTCTGCTGCAACGGCGTGAACTGGTACAACTGGTTCTCGACGACGCGCGGGTCCGCTCCCTTCTTGAGTTCGATCACGATCCGCGTCTGCGCCTCGCGCCCCGACTCGTTGCGCACGTCCGACACGTCCTTGATCCGCTCGTCCCGGATCGCCTCGACGATGCGCTCCACCAGCGTGTTCTGCATCAGCGAGTACGGAATCTCATCGATCACCAGCAGCTCACGGTCGCCGCGCCCGACCTCCTCGACGTGGGTCCGCCCGCGCAGCACCAGCCGCCCGCGCCCCGTGTCGTACCCCTCCACGATCCCCGCTCGCCCGTGGATCACGCCCCCGGTCGGGAAGTCCGGCCCCTTCACCCCAAGTCGCGTCACCTTCCCCTCGGCGTTCGTCTCGTCCTGCATCAGCTCGCGCAGCGTGATCTCCGGGTTGTCGATCACCCGCGTGATCGCGTCGAAAATCTCCGTCGGATTGTGCGGCGGCAGGCTCGTCGCCATCCCCACCGCGATTCCCATCCCCCCGTTGATCAGCAGGTTCGGGAACTTCGCGGGCAGCACCAGCGGCTCCAGCAGGCGATCGTCGTAGTTCGGCTGGAAGTCCACCGTGTCCAGTTTGATGTCCGCCAGCATGTCCACCGCGGCGTGCGTCATCCGCGCCTCGGTGTACCGCATCGCCGCGGGCGGGTCGCCGTCGATCGAGCCGAAGTTCCCCTGCGGATCGACCAGCGGCACGCGCATACGCCACCGCTGCGCCATCCCCACCATCGTCGGATAGATCACCGACTCGCCGTGCGGGTGGTAGTTGCCGCTCGTGTCGCCGCAGATCTTCGCGCACTTCAGGTGCTTGCGGCCGGGCCGCAGGTTCAGGTCGTTCATCGCGACCAGGATGCGACGCTGGCTCGGCTTCAACCCGTCACGGACGTCGGGCAATGCCCGGTCCATGATCGTGCTCATGGCATACGTCAGGTACGAGTCGCGGAGTTCATCCTCGATCTGCAACTCGACCACGTTACCGGCGTCGTGCCCGCCCGGAGGGGTCTCGTCGGGCGGGAGAGAAGCGGTGGTGTCGTCAGCCATTCGGGAGGTCTCTCAGGGCGTCGCGGGGTGCGGTCGGAAGGCGCCGGGATGGACGGGAAATCATAGGCAAAACCGCCCTTCGTTTCCTGCTGCAAGCCGCCCTTCCCCGCGCCACGGACCACCGCCTGTGCTCGGGAGAAACCCGCTCACGGCGTCTTCTCTGCACGCGCATCCATGGCTTGAAACACCTCCGTCAGCGTCAACAAAGCCAGCGCGGTCGCCTCCGGCGGCATCCGCTGGTCCCACGGCGCGCTCCGAACGCCGAACGCTGCCCGTTCACGGTCCGCGTACAGATGGCACACCGCTTCATCCGCCGTCAACTGGCGCACGAACCGCAGCGATGCCAGCAGTCGCGACAACTCCGGCAGCACCAGCTCACGCTCTGTCAGACGCTCGTCCGCCAGCATCGTCGCCATGAGCGGCAGCACGCGCACCGTATGCCAGGTCGGCAACGGGTTCTCCGACCGCGTGAACACCACGCCCCCCACGAGGTCCAGAGCATCCGCCGTCGCGTCTCTGTCCGACAGCTGGTGCTCCCACACCAGGTCGCGGACGTCCCACATCGCCTGCGCGGCCGGCACCTCGCCCGCAGGGTGGAGCGCCAGTTCCGCCCAACCCAGCCACGGCAACAGCGACACCATGCTCGCCGTACCGATCGCTCCATACACAGCCCGCAGGTCTCGCTCCGCGGCACCCGCATCCCCGTGCCCGGCCGCAGCCCGTACCGCCCGTGCCCAGATTACCACCGCGTCCCGCGCCGAAGGCGGACTTCCGAGCGGCGCACGCTCCAACTCGGCCATCGCCGCGTCCAGCGCGTCAAGGAAACCCCGCACGTCGTCGTCTGCGTGTGCGCGTGCTCCGAGCCGATGTACCGCCACCCACAGCATGGCGACCGACGCCGAGTCCCGAAGCGGGTCGGTCTCCCCAGGCTCAACCACGGCCAGGTCCTCGAGGAGCGACATCGCGAAAGATCGTGCCCTTTCCGATCGGTCGGGCTTCGCTCCCGCTGCATACTCCGCCAGCGCGAACGCCACCAACCCCTGCTGCAACGGCGATGCGAACGGCGGCTCCGCCCGACCGGCAACCGGCAACAGCGTCCCCACCATCCCGTACCGCCCCGCGTCGCGCCACCGCCGCGCCATCAAGTGATCCGCGTAGCGATCCGCGAGCGCACGCAGGTCGCCCGTGCCGAGCGATGCCCGATCGACGAGCCTCGCGCCCCGGTACAGGAAGACCGGCGGCTCGCCCCGCGCCGGATGTGCAAGATGCACCGTACGGAAGCGGTAGAAGACAACCCCCTCCGAGCGTGCAAGATCGGTCGGTGTGCGCGCCCCGAGTTGCGGATCGCCGACCGCACGCGCCACGAGCGACGAGAGCTCGACTTCGAACGGTGCGCCCGACGCGAGCATCTCGGCCGGGAACGTCGCCCGCCACGAATCCCCCACTCTCACCGCCACGCCGTGCACACCGGGCGACAGCATCGACGACGGGCGGGCCAGCTCCTCCTGCGTCAGCGGCACAAGCGGCCCTGCGAGTTCCAGCGTCACTTCGAGGGTCGGAGCAAACGCGGTCATCCGTTCTCGCCATGTCGCGTCGCGCACGACCGCGAGGCGCTCCTCGACCGCGGACATCGCCGCTGCCGCAGCCCGCGCTATCCCATCCTCGCCCTCCACCAGCGAAACCTCCCTCGCCAGCACCGTCCCACCGAGCCGCACCGTGACGCACACCCCCCCTCCTCGCCCTCCCGTAGCAGTGACTTGCTGGCCCCCTTCCACGCCTCCCCGTTCTTCGTGGCGGGGCCTTTCCAAGCCCCGCTCAACCTCTCCCTGCCTCGGCACAGCCCACGCAGCAAACCAAGCCTCCACCTGCTGGAACGCTCTCATGGCCTCTGCCGGCGTCGGCTCACCATGACGCTGCCCCGTCGGCTGGGCCGCACGCCCCCCAGCCATGCCGACTGCCGCCACGCACAACGCTGCGACGACGCAACGGACCGCGTTGCGAACCGGCAACATCCGCGACCAGCGCCGAGCGTTATCGGGCGACCGGATGTCGCTGGCACACTGTAAAGGGCGATCGGCCCCGCGCACATCGGTCCGGCACGCGCGTTGAAGCGTGAGTGACGGATCGACAGCGGGAGAGCGCACGGTGAAGTCTCTTCTCACGATCACACCCAACCAGCGCCGCGTTGCCCTGCTGGCGCTGCTCAGCTTTCTCGCCCTGTGCTAGGGCGAATGGTCTCGCGCCAGTCTAGTTGAGGCGCGACCGCGCGGGAGGCAGAGAGAGAGAGAAGCCCCGGGATTCAAGCCCCGGGGCATCTTTGTCACGGGGCTGATCCCAACTCCGCCGTGCAACGGTCACCCCACCCCGGTTACACCCCGATCGGGGATGCTCGCCTATTGCACCAGGCCCTTCGTCAGCCGCATGAACGCCGTCTCGAGGTTCACCGGCTCCTCGGTGAACTGCGTCAGCCTGAATCCACCGTTGATGAGCAGGTTCGGCAGGTCGGTGTAGGACCGCCCGCCTGCTTCCTCGAATGTCACATGGAAGAGTGTGCCCGCTTGACCGTTGACGCTCCCCGTGCCGTCGGCCATCGCGACCTTCTTCACGCCGGGGTAGGCCTGCAGAACCTGCTCCGCACGCTGCGGGTCGCCCACGACACCGACGTGGATCACGTGCCCCACGCGCGCCTTGCGCAGAATGTCCGCGACCGGCCCGCTGTAGAGCAGCTTGCCCCGCTCGATGATGCCGACGACGTTGCACAACTCCGCCAGCTCGTGCAGGATGTGCGAACTGATGAGGATGGTCTTCCCCATCCGCTTCAGTTCCTTGAGCAACTCGCGGATCTCGATCCTCGCCCGAGGGTCCAGCCCCGAGGCCGGCTCGTCCATCAGCAGCACCTTGGGGTCGTGCAGCAGAACCCGCGCGATGCTCAGCCGCTGCTGCATACCGCGGCTCAGGCTGTTCACCTCGGCCGTCGCCTTGTACGTCAGGTCCGTGAGTTCCAGAACGTCGTTCACGACCCGGCGGCGCTCCTGCCCGTGGATGTTGTACGCCGCGGCGAAGAACTCCAGGTACTCGGTCACCACCATGTCCTCGTACGCGCCCATGAAGTCCGGCACGTACCCGATCATGGGCCGGATCTGGCGGTTCTGGTACCCGATCGTCAGCCCGCACACCTGCGCCTGCCCGCTCGAAGGCTTCAGGAGGGTCGCCAGGATCTTGATCGTCGTCGTCTTGCCCGCGCCGTTGGGGCCGATGAACCCGAAGCAGTCCCCCTCGTCGATGGTCAGGTTGAGGTTGTCGAGCGCGACGAGTTCGCCGTAGCGCTTGGTCAGGTTGATCGTCTCGATCATCCGCACGCAGTGTCTCCCTCGCCGATCAACCGCCGCCTTCCGTTCCGCCGACCGCCGCGGGCTCATCCCCTCGCGCCGGACGCACGACCAGCGGCGGATCGTCGGGCAGAGGATAGATCCAGCGGACCACCGTTGTCCCGTCGAAGTGAACCGTCCGCTCCTGCCCGCCGATCGACACACGCATCGGCGTTGGGCACGCGTCCTTCCCCGACGCCTTCAGGTGCCCGATCACGATCACGCACGGCTGCGTGAACCACCTCCCCAGATCCCACCGCTGCGCCCCCGCCCGCCTCGCCAACACCGGCGCGGAGGTGTCCGTCACCCCGCGGCTGAAGTCCGGGGGCGCGAGGTGGCTGAACAGCGCGAGCGCGGCCAGACGATCCGGCGCACGCCGCGGGTCCGCCGTCTGCTCGCCGAACCCGCCCGGTACGCTCGACGACATCCGCGTCAGGTCGCCCAGGTAGTTCTGCGCCAGCACGTCCGTGCCCGAGAGCACCGTCGCCAGTTCGAGGTTCAGCGATTCGCCCGGCTGCCAGACGCCGGTCCGCTTGAACGCATACGCCGTGCAGATCAACTGGTCGCCCGGCGGCACCCACATCGGCTGCTGCCGACGCACCACCACAATCACCACGTTCTCCAGCACACCCGGCAGTTCATGCGTCAGGACGCCTTCGAGCAGGTGGTTGCCGATGTCACTGCGCCGGAACCGGATCGCCGTGTCGGGGTTGCCAGTCGCATCAACGATGGGCCGGATCGATCGCCACGCCATGCCGCCCGACCAGTCCGACACAAGTTGCTTCACCGTCGCACGCGTCGGGAACGTCATCGAGTTCGGTGAGCGGCCGTCCACCGTGTACCCTCTCGCGTCAGGGAACCCGCCCCGGCCAGAGATGCCGAGCGTGCGCGGCTGATCCCACGGCGCGATCGCTTGATGCACCCGCGGCCCCCCGACAACATCCGGCTCTTCGCCCACGGTCACGGTTGCCTCGCCGTAACTCGGCACGAGCAGGCTCATCCACGTCCGCGTGCGCTGCTTGCGCTCGCCGTAGACATGGTCGAGGAACGTCAGGTGCGTCGCCTCCAGCCGCTTCGGCCTGAGCAACAGCGCGCCACCCCACGCCAACCCCGTGAACACCAGGCTCGTCGCCAGGAACGCCACCCACGCGTGCCGCACCGCCTGCCGCCGCTTCAGCAGGCCGAACCCGCCTGGCCCGGCCGCGATCCAGTACACCGCGAACACCACGAACCCGAGGAAGACGCCCGCCACGGCACGCCCGGACTTCGCGATCGATGACGGCAGGTCCTGGTCATAGTCCACCGTCGTCCGGAACCCCAGCGGCCGGCTGCTCCGCGCCTCCAACTGCGCCAGTTCCGCCTGCGACATCACCTGCCCGCGCCGCCCGAGCACACGATGCCAGAACACGGCCGCCTCCGGCAACCCCGCCTGCATCAGCCCCGGATGCCCGAGATCAATCCCGATCAGCGTCACCGCCCCCGCCCCCACCAGCCGACGCGCCACCACACACTCACCATCCGGCCCGTTCAGGACGCGCATCGCCTGCCCCGGGTCCGTATCCGCGCGAGGTGTCAACGAATGCACCGTCCCGCCCTGCGGCAGCACGGCGTCCGCGCGCGACGTGAGCAGCGTCGAATACGCGCCGAGGTCCACGCCCGTGCGCCGACCGATGCTCACCGCCGGCATCATCTCCGCCAACTCGCGGTTCGCGATCGTGATCCAGTCCTGCCCCACCGGCGGCAGGCACACGATCAGGTGCCCCCCCCGCTCGACCCACTCCCGCAGCGCACGCACCTGCTCGATCGTCAGGTCGCCCGGCGAGCCGCGCGTCCACACCACCGCCTCCACCGGCGCCATCCCGAGCCACCGGTCCGGCACGTCGTCCGGCGTGTTCCCGGTCCGCGCGTCGAGCAGCTCATGCCCCAGCGGTGCATACGACGAGTTCTGGTACCGCGTCCCGTACTGCCCGAGACCGTGCGAGCGGTCGCCGATCACCGCCGCGACGGACTCGGTGGCCTCCAGCAGCCGAGGCGGAGTCACCCTGGTCTGTCCGATCACGCGCCCCTCGCGCACCTCGCCGCCGCCACCCTCCTCCGCCTCGAACACCGTCACGTTCAGCAGGTCCGCCGACTCGAACCGTCCCGGCAGACGCAGGTAGACCCACACCGGCTGTGACAGCCCCGGGTTCGTCGTCATCGCAACGCGGTACTGCGTCACGTCGCCGTCCGGGTCCGGCACGGACACACGGATCAGCACGTCACGCTGCCGCTCCGCCCGGTCCAAGACCCGCAGCCTGATTCCGGTCCACTCCCCCGCTCGTGCCGCGCCGGAGAAGCCGAACCGGTCGAGATCGACCTGCACCTCGCCCATCGGCGCGGCCGGGACTGAATCCGCCCCTTCGGGCGCGAGCAGGTCGCGCTGGGCCGCCGCCGGGCCGACCGCCAAGAGTGCCGCTAGCGACCACACGACCGCCCGCACCAGGTTCCCGAGGGAATCCGTCATTGTCAGGATTCTAATAGGCTCAAGCCCCGCCCGGTTGCGGCCGATTTCCCCCTTGTGGCTGCCATTCCCTCCGAGAGCCTGATCCTGATCGCCCTGATCATCGGGCTGTGCGTGCTGGGGATGCTCAACGCGATCGCCGGCCAGATCCGCGACACCCGAGCCGAGATCACCCTCCGCAGGCGCGTGGCCGACCTCAAGCGCCGCGCCGAGGAACACCTGAACGCTTCGATCACGATCGTGGACGACGACGAGCCGGGAGACGTCATCATTCTCGAAGACGAGCCAGCCACCCGCGCCGCCGCCTGACCGCTCCACGACTCGGGGCGAGGCGTTGCAGCCGCCGCTCACTCCCTCCCCATCCTCGCCAACTCATCCAGCAGCGCGACATGCGCCCGCGCCCCCAATCTGAAGCACTCCAACTCGAACTTCTCGTTCGGCGAGTGCACCCGGTCGTCATCCAGCCCGAACCCCATGAACACCGTGTCCAGCCCGAGCCGCTGCTTGAGCAGCCCAGCCACGGGGATCGACCCGCCGGACTTGATCAGATCCGGGGCGCGCCCGGCCGCACGCTCCAGCGCACGCCGGGCCACACGCAGCGTCGGCGAGTCCGTCGGCACCGTCGCCGGGAACCCGCCGCCGTGCTCGATGAACTCCCACCGGCATCCCGGCGGCGTGCGCTCGCGCAGCCACGCGAAGAACGCCGCCGTCACTTTCGCCGGGTCCTGGTCCGCGACCAGCCGGAAACTCACCTTCGCCGAGGCGTGCGACGCGATGACCGTCTTCGCCCCTTCGCCCGTGTAGCCGCCCACGATGCCGTTGATGTCGCACGTCGGCCGGCCCCACTCGCGCTCCATCGCCGTGAATCCCGCCTCGCCCACGTCCGCCTCCGGCGGCAGGCCGATCTTCCGCAGCGCGTCCGCGGCGTCGAACCCCAGCCGCCGCCACGCCTCCCGCTCCTCGGCCGTCGGTTCGCGCACGTCGTCGTAGAAACCGGGGATGGTGACGCGCCGGTCCTTGTCCCACAGGCCCGCGAGCACCGTGACCAGTTCATTGATCGGGTTCGGGCACCGCCCGCCCCACAGCCCCGAGTGCAGATCCTGGTTCGGCCCGTGCAGCACGACCTCCGTGTACGTCAGCCCACGCACGCCGTAGGTGATCGCGGGCCGCCCGCGTCCCAGCATCCCTGTGTCGCTGATCACGCACACGTCGCACTTGCCCAGGCGCTCCGCGTGCTGCTGCACGAACCGCTCGAGGTTCACCGAGCCCGACTCCTCCTCACCCTCCAGCAGCACCGTGAGACGCACCCCGGCCGCGGCAGCCCCCCCGGACTCCTTCCACGCCCGCAGCGCCTCAAGGAAGGTCATCACCTGCCCCTTGTCGTCCACCGCCCCGCGCGCGACGATCCGCTCACCCACCTCTCCCGACGCGGGCCGGATCACAGGCTCGAACGGCGGACTCTCCCACAACTCCAGCGGCTCCGGCGGCTGCACGTCGTAGTGCCCGTAGAACAGCACATGCGGCCCGCGATACCCAGCAGCCCCCGGAGCCTCCGCGAGCACCACGGGATGCCCCGAACCGGGCGGCTCCCCCGTCGGCAGCACCTCGACGCTCAGCCCGCACTCCCGCAACCGATCCGCCGCCCACGCGGCCGCCCGCTCGCAGTCCCCCTTGTGCTTCGGCTGCGTCGAGACGCTCGGGATGCGCAGCCAGTCCACGAGCCGGGAAATCGACTCCTTCTCGTGTGCCCCCAGCCACGCTAGTGCAGTTTCGGACGACATGGATCACTCCCGGCGAAGGTCGTTGCACCCGTTGCTCGTTGCCCTCAGCCCGAAGGGCCGTCAGCAAGTAGATCCCGAAGGTCCGTCAGCAGATAGAGCCCGAAGGGCTGTTCGTAAGTAGCCGGGGGTGTCGCGCCAGCGACCCCCGGAAAAAACCCACGTTCCCTCGGCAGCCCGAAGGGCTGCTCGTCAGCAGGGGTTGTTGTAGGAGTTCAGGTAGATCACGAAATCCACGGAGTTGACCTGCCCGTCGCCGTTCATGTCGGCCGCGGGGTCCTGCGCGTTGTACAGGTTCAGGTACTGCACGAAATCCACACTGTTGACCTCGCCGTCACGGTTGATGTCCGCAGGCTGGAGCAAACCGTAGATGATGTTCCAATCGTCCGCGTCGTTGTCGCCGTCGAGATCGGCATCGAGTTCGATCCGATACTCCGCATCGCCGATCACGTAGTCGTCGAAGGGGTCTTCCTCGTTGTCGATCGCGTCGAGAATCGCCGCCAGGTCATCGCAGTCGGCGACATTGTCGAGGTTGAAGTCACCGAGGATGCCGCTGCCACACCCGGCATCGATGAAGGACTGCATGATCTCGACATCGTTGCTTGTAATCTCTCCATCGCGGTCAAAGTCCCACCAGTCAGTGTACTCGGGGTTCGTCGCATCCTGAGTGCCCACGACGTCAGAGAGCGCGTCCACATCGGACTGAGAGAACCTGCCGTCGCCGTCCACATCCACATCGCCGTCAGAAAAAGATGCCATGAACGTGAATGCGACAAAATCCCCAGCCCCGCCGGAGAGATTCATCTCGCCGATGTACTCACCTGGCGAATCCTCCGTGACTCCGATGCCGTTCGAGCCAGCGTCCGTCTCGATCAGGACGAGCGCGATCGGCTGCGTCGATCCAACCGTACCAATCCGTCCGAACATTCCCGACACCCGGCGGGGTCTGCTGAGCGGCGCGCTCATCCCACCGCCGAGCGTGATTGTCACGGTTGCATCCCAGGGTCCATCAACCGTAAAACTGATCGCTGGATCCGCGTGCGCCACAAGTCCCGCCAACGTCCAGCAGTGTGGAAGCCCGTCGTCGCATTTCTCGATGTAACCGTGAAGATGGAGCCCGGCAAACCAAGACCCGAACCAGGTGGCGGCTTCCGAAAACACCTCATGACGGAACCCCCTGTCAACGCCGCCGAGCGAGACCCCTGCTCGCGCCACTGTGAAGCCGTCGTGGTCGGGGTCGAAATCGACCTCGGCGTCTGCAGCGGACAGCACGCAGGGACAGTTGCAGTCTTCACCGAACGTGGCCGCGACACCAGCAGCGAAGGCGATCGAGTACGCCTCGTCCAGCACGAAGGTCGTCCCTGTGTGAGCAGTGACGTCGATGTCTGCGAACGTCCACCCGTAGATGCAATCCTGGGCTCTGCAGGCTGTCGAGAACGTCATAGCAAGTGTGGCCGCAACCAGAAGAACCAACACGCGTGCGGTCGACATGCTTATCTCCTCTCTTATAGCAGTTTGCTCCGCCTCGCTGAATCAGGGAATGAACTCCCCTGCCTTGAAGTACGCCCTCGACTCCGGCGTTGCGGAGTTCCCGATGTACTGCGTACGACCGGGGTACCACGGGACGGGGTCCGTCCACGCCTCTTGAATTGTCATGCTACCCACATGACCATCCCAGTATGTCGCGTTGATGCTCGACCGGGAGTGGCGCGCGCTGAGCTTGATGTTGTACCCGGTTCCATCGTGACCAAGCGGTTCCCGGCCGTAGACTCTTGAGCCGTGGTAGATGGGGCCACCGTCGGAGAAGAAACTGAAGTTCTCGGCCATCGGAGACACGTCGAAGTCGAGTACTCTGCGCGGGAAATCGTAGTATCTCGTTCCGTCCGCGACGAGCACCTTGTTGCTCACCTGCACACCGAGGAAGTCCTCTCTCGGACGGTAGTTTCGGTCACGAATGACCTGGAACTGCGGTCCGTCACCTTGCATCTTCGGGTAGATCGTCGTCGTGAGGAATATCTGCTCTGACTTGAGATAAAAGTCGAATGTCGCCTTCCATCGCTCGTGCGAGTCGAGCAAGAAGCCGGCTGGCGCAATGAAACTCACTTGGCGGTAGCCGGTGCTCAGCGCCACGTCATCGAACTGGTCGAAGTCGTCCGCGGCGGAAGGCCCCGGCCACACTTCGTCATTCAGTACTTTCGCGGAGGCGCAGCCGTACATGTTGAGCAACTGAAGCGTTCGCTGCGAACGATTGGACGAGAAAACCCCCCCCTGTCCGATGGTTGGGCTGACCCAGTCCCAGTTGGTTGTCGGCGTATCCGACGAGGTCTCAAAGTTGAATATCGACTTCAGCGTCGCCTGCTTCCTGGCGACCATGAGCGCATACTTGAACGACGAAGTGTGCGGCCCGGCGAGGTACCCCTGATTGTCGTTGATGTAGTACTGCTGGCCCTGTCCCAAGGACCGCTGCGTTCCAGAACACACCATGGATTGGGCCGCTTCTCGCGCCTTGCCGAGCGACGGAAGCAGGAGACCGATGAGCATCGCGATGATCGCGATCACAACGAGCAGTTCAATCAAGGTGAACGCCCTGGGAAGCCCGGCCTGAACACGAGTGATTGCCATCGATCAGCCTCCGATCACCCCTGGACTGTTCTTGGACATCAAGTCTCTGGGAGAGAGACTCCGAACCCTGCTGGTTGCTCCGATCACTTTCCCAGAGTTTGGGTCTACCACGTCCGGCGCTGCCACCCCAGCGCTCACAAGAGCGCCGAGCGCTCTCGGTTCGATGACCCACTCACCGCCATTCTCTCGTCTGATCGGGTACAGAGTCCGTTCGCCGGTCTCTGGGTGACGGGCAGGAATGCCGATGGTGCGCTTCGAGGTGTCGACGGAAAACACCTGACCGGTCTTCACGTCAACGAGCATCACTTTGTCTGCGAACTCGACACCAGACCCCCGAAACGTGTACGCGATGGATACCGCCAGCACGGCCGCCGCCGCCACGAACAGGGCGATCTGCCACGCTTTGACCTTCTGTCCCATCGGCTCGATTCCCATCCCGACCCGCGCCCCGAACCGGGGCCTGAGACTCGCCGCCCGCAACCGGGCGACCCCACGCGGCCGCAGTATACCGACCGCCTCCGACCCCCGCCCGGCCGCCGCACGCCGCTTGCGCAGTCTTCATGGGGGGGCATCGGGGGCGGGGTGGGATCAACGAGCCGCGACCGTCAGGGAGCGGTCTCCCCCTCCTGGCGTGGGGCGATTGTGAACCCCCGCCACTCCCTCACGGTCGTGGCTCGGAGGCGGGCATGGCCCTCTATCCTCCCCCGGTGCGCCTCCTCCTCATCAATCCCCGCGGCTTCTGTGCCGGCGTTCGCATGGCCATCGACGTCGTCGACCGCGTCCTCGACCTCTTCCCCGGCGAAACCATCTACGTCTACCACGAGATCGTCCACAACCGCCACGTCGTCGGCCGGTTCCGCGGCCGCGGCGTCGTCTTCGTCGAGTCCGTCGAGGACCCGCCCCCCGGCTCGATCCTCGTCTTCTCTGCCCACGGCATCCCCCCCGCCGTTCGCGCCCGAGCCGCCGAGCGCGGCCTGCACGCCATCGACGCCACCTGCCCACTCGTCACCAAGGTCCACTCCGAAGCGATCCGCTACGCCCGCCAGGGGTACCAGATCCTCCTGATCGGCCACCGCAACCACCAGGAGGTCATCGGCACCACCGGCGAGGCCCCCGACGCCACCCAGGTCGTCGAGACCCCGGACGACATCCCCCACCTGACCATCCGCGACCCCGACCGCCTCGTGTATCTCACGCAGACCACGCTCTCCACCGACGACGCGGCCGTCATCATCGACGCCCTCAAACAAGCCTTCCCCAACATCAAGGCCCCGCCGAGCGAGGACATCTGCTACGCGACCACGAACCGCCAGCACGCCGTCCGGATGCTCGCCCCCGAGTGCGACCTGGTGCTCGTCGTCGGCAGCCGCAACTCCTCGAACTCCGTCCGCCTGACCGAGATCGCCGAAAACGCCGGCGCCCCCGCCCGCCTCATCGACGACGCTTCCGGTGTCGAAGATGAGTGGTTCACAAACTCGGAGGGCTTCACCGTCCTCGTCACCGCCGGCGCATCAGCGCCTGAGGACCTCGTCGCCGGCGTCTGCCGCACCCTTGTTCAACGCTACGGGGCGACGATCGAAACCCGCGACGTCTTCGACGAGGACGTCGAGTTCGCCCTCCCCGGCAACCTGCGACGCATCATGAAGGACCGCGACCATCCCGATGCCGACCGGCGCATCCGCGTGCAGAAACCCGTCGTCACCGCCGACCTCTACGGCACGGTCCCGCTGACAGTCGAGGGACGCGAGAGCCGGGTGTGTGGTCTCGAGCCCGAAACACTCGCTCGCGCCCGACCGGATGATCGTGTCTGAATCCACATTCGGCATCACCAGCCCGGACGCAACTCCGCGTCCCCGGGCGACGATCCTGTCCCGCTCAAGGTCACGAGGCGAGCGGTCTGGCAGATACCTTCTGGAGATCGTCGAACACGCGCACAAGCCCCCTGAACATCGCCTTCGCCCCATCGACCATGCGGCCGTGCTCGGCGGGGGTGAAGGCTGCGGCACGGAGATCGTCCTTGAACGCCTCCCATCGCGCCGGCTGCTCGTCGCCGTACGGGTCGAGATAGCGCAGCCCCGGACCCGGCGAGAGGCCCAACGACCGGCCAACGGCCCTGGCGATGAACCGCCCGCCGTTCGTGCTGCCTTCGAGAACGTACAGCATCCCCAGCAACTCAGGAATCTCGGCGACCTCGATCGACTGAATCAGTCGCGCCGTCCCCTGTGTTGCAGCATGGTCGGTGTCGCGCCCGTCGAGAGCCGCGAGATCCTCGACGATCGCGGCGGTTCGGAATCTGGCGTCCGTAGCGATAGCCGCGACGCGCGCGTCGGCGCGGAGCGACCCGAGCCGGTCCTCCAACGCGCGATGCACGAGCAGAATCTGGCCGAGGTAGGCGGCGTACCCTTCGCGGCCGAGTGCCCCACGGATCATGGCGGCTTGGAACGGGTGCCGTTCAGCGGCCGCGTGCAGGTCGGCCGTCTCCTGCTTCAACCGGTCCATCACGTCGGGTGTTGTGTGCATCCGTACGCCCCTCTCCCATCAACCTACGGACTTGAAGATGCCTGCGGCGGCAAGCGCGGGAACGAGGAGCCACAGCAGCCCCTTCAGCGTGAAGAAGATCAGCCCGACCACGCCGAACCGGGCGACCCAGCCCCGGAATCCCGGCTTCGGGGAAGGTTGCCCGGGCGCGGCCTGCCGTGGTTGGTCGTTCATGGCGTACCCCGTCACAAATGAGACTGATTCGCAACTGCGCCCAACCGTATCCGTGGACATCCTCGTCGTCAAGACCGCGACGCGACCGGCACGATCCCGGTGTACCCTTCGCCCCGATGACGGCACGACCGGACTTTCTCGAAGAGATCGCTTGGCGCGGCCTGCTCCACCAGTGCACGGACGAAGCCGGCCTGCGTCGCCACCTCGCCACCGGCACGCGCCGCGCCTACGCCGGTTTCGACCCGACGGCGGACTCGCTGACCATCGGCAACCTCGTGCCGATCACCGCCCTCGCGCACCTGCAGCGGGCGGGGCACACGCCGGTCGTGGTCATGGGGGGGGGGACTGGCCTGATCGGCGACCCCTCCGGCAAGTCCGCCGAGCGCCAACTGTTGACGCGTGAACAGGTCGATGCCAACGTCAACTGCCAGCGGCGCATCTTCGAGGCGCTGCTCGACTTCTCCGGCCGGAACGCGGCCGTGATCGTCAACAACGCGGACTGGCTCTGCGGGCTGGGCTACCTCGACGTGCTGCGCGACGTGGGCAAGCACTTCTCCGTGAACATGATGATCCAGAAGGAGTCCGTGCGCGAGCGGCTGCACAACCGCGACCACGGCATCTCGTACACCGAGTTCAGCTACATGATCCTGCAGGCCTACGACTTCTGGCATCTGCACAGCAGGATGGGCGTCACCATCCAGCTGGGCGGCTCCGATCAGTGGGGCAACATCGTCTGCGGCGCGGACCTCATCCGCCGCATGGCGCACGATCACACCGTCGAAACCTTCGGCCTGACCGCCCCGCTCGTGACCCGCTCCGACGGAGGCAAGTTCGGCAAGACCGAGGCGGGCGCGGTCTGGCTCACGCCCGAACGGAGCAGCCCGTACGCCTTCTACCAGTTCTGGCTCAACTCCACCGATGACGACGTGGTCCGCTACCTCAAACTCTTCACGTTCCTTTCGCGTGAGGAGATCGCGGCCCTCTCGGTAGCGCACGCGAGCAACCCCGGGGCGCGCGAGGCCCAGCGGACGCTGGCCAGACAGGTGACGGCGCGCGTGCATGGCCCGACCGAGGCCGACCTCGCCGAGCGCGCGTCGCAGGCCCTCTTCTCCGGCGACATCGCAGGACTCCCGCCCGCGACGCTCGAGCAGGCGCTCGCCGGCGCGCCCACCAGCGACCACCCGCGCGATCGCCTCGCGGGGGGGGGCGTCGCCCTGCTCGACCTCCTTGTCGAGACGGGCCTGGCCAAGAGCAAGCGCGAGGCCCGCGAGTTCCTCGCCTCGGGGTCGGTCTCCGTGAACGGCACGGTGGCAGGGGGAGACCGAACCCTGACAACGGGCGACCTCCTCCACGGACGTTTCCTCGCCCTGCGCCGGGGTAAGAAAACCTGGCACCTGTCGCGCTGGTCCTGACCCCTGCACGGCCCCGGGAGCCGGTTTTCCCCGCATTGTTGCCGAAAAGGGCTTCCCCTCAAAGGCCCGTCTTGGCATACTGGGGGTGGCGCACGGATCGTGCCCGCGGGTCAGGGACGCTCGTGCCCGACATGCGAAAGGAGATCGCCATGCACACCGTCGCGAACCTGCTCACCGCCAAGCAGCACTGGGACGACTCGTACGACCGGGTCGAGGCGGTGGTGACCATCAAACCGGAGGCCACCGCTCGCGATGCGGCCCGGCTGATGAGCGATCGCCATGTCGGCGCGCTCGTCGTTACGGACCCGGCGGGACGGATGGTTGGGATTGTCACCGAACGCGACGTGTTGCGCCGGCTCGTGGCCGTCGCCAAGCCTCCCGACTCCACCACCGTCGGCGAGATCATGACGCGGGCGGTGCTCAGTTGCACTCCGCAGACGACACTCGACGAGGTTCGGCGGACGATGCGCGAGCGACGCATCCGCCACGTCCCTGTGCTGGATGAAGGCCGGCCAATCGGCATGGTCTCGATCGGCGACCTCAACGCCGCGCTGAACCAGGACCTCATGGTCACCGTCCGTGCAATGGAGGCGTACATCACGCAGGGCTGAACGCTCGCTCGGCCTCTCTGTATCATCGCGAATCATGCCACGAGTCTCGCGGCTGTGTCTGGCGTGCCTCGTCCTGTGCGGGCTGGTCGCCGTCGCGTGGGGGGTGAGCCTCTTCCGAGGCGTGGTCTACAACTCCCAGCCCCGCGCGGATGGCGACGGGCCGACGGTGCAGATCGGGCTCGGCCGCGGTTATATCTATGGCACGTACCACCCCACGCGCTTCTTCGGCATACACCGATCCTGGACGTTCGGACCCATCGACGGGCCGGTTCGCTGGTGGTTCTCCGCCAGTCTCCCGGACCGGCACGGCTTCTACGCCCTCCGCGTGCCGCTGTGGAGCGTCGCGTTCCTCCTGCTCATCCTGCCGGGTGTCACGCTTTCGCTGCCGGTGGTTCGGCGCTTGCGCGGGAGGTGCCTGGCGTGCGGATATCCCCGCGCCGGGCTTGCGCCCGATGCGACCTGTCCTGAATGCGGCACGCCGGCGAAGGCTTGATCGCTATGCGGCGGTCTTGCGCTCGGTTTCAGGCCGCGCCGACCGCGTCCGTCGCACGCACTCGTTGATCAGGTGTTCCCGATCGATGGGCTTGGGCACGTAATCATCGAATCCGGCGTCGAGGCACCGCTGCCTGTCGCCTTCCATCGCATGCGCGGTCAGCGCGACGATCGGCCCTCGGTATCCCCGCTGCCGGAGCAGCCGGGTCGCCGCGTACCCGTCGAGCTCCGGCATCTGGAGGTCCATCAGGACGAGGTCGAACGGCTTTCCGTCGCGGGATGGCCCCGAGGTGGCAAGATCGACAGCGTCGCGCCCGTTGGAAGCGATCTCGACCTCCGCACCCGCGAGGCGCAGAAACGCCGAGATCAACCGCTGATTGTCGGGTCCGTCCTCGGCGAGCAGGATGCGGGCGCCGGCGAGGGTCGGCGCTGCGCCCTGTGGCATGGCGGCGAGGTTTCTGGACGCCGTGTCGCTTGTCAGGCGGGCGAGTTCCGCGGGTTCCACGAGTTCGACGCCGTCGAGCGGACCGGCGGGGATCGAGAGCGTGAAGACGCTTCCTCGCCCCGGCTCAGACTCGACGGAAATTCCGCCGCCGAGCATGTGCGCCAGCCCGCGGCTGATGACGAGGCCGAGTCCAGTTCCGCCAAATCGGCGAGTGGTGGAGGAATCACCCTGCTCGAACGGCGTGAACAGGCGTTCGACCTGCGCTCTGTCCATGCCGATCCCTGTGTCGTGGACGGCGATGCGGAGGACCGGGTTCTTGGCGCCAGCAGCGTCGAACGAAGCACGGATGACAACCTCGCCGCGCATGGTGAACTTGATGGCATTGCCCACGAGATTGAGCAGCACCTGGCGGACTCTGACCGGATCGGTGCTGACGTACCGCGGGAGCGAGGAGAGGTATTCCGCGTGCAGCTCGACGCCTCGTTCCGCGGCCCGAACGCGCATGAGAGCGAGCACCTCGTCGACGATCCCTGCCGGGCTGACGGACTCTCGCTCGACCGTCAGTTTGTCCGCCTCGATCTTGGCAAGGTCGAGCACGTCATTGATGATCGAGAGGAGGTGCGTTCCCTGCCGCTTGATGGTGGAGACGTACTCCCGCCGGGCTTCGGGCGTGAGCATCCGGTCGTCAGTCTCGATCTCCAGCAGTTCGGCGTAGCCAAGGATGGCCGTCAGCGGGGTTCGGATCTCGTGGCTCATGTTGGCGAGAAAGCGGGTCTTTGCCCTGCTGGCCGCCTCGGCCTGCCTTGTCGCGAGCAGCAGCACGCGTTCACGCTCCACGTCCGCGGTCACGTCGCGCTGGATGCCGACGTAGCCCTCGATTCGGCCGTCCTCGCCTGTGACCGGAGAGATGCTCAGCGAGGCGTGATACAGCGAGCCGTCCTTGCGACGGTCGATCACGCGCCCTGACCACGCCCTGCCCGCTCGGATGGTCTCCCACATCTCCCGGTAGAAGTCGTCCGCATGTCTCCCGCTCTTGAGAAAGCGCGGGGTCTGGCCCCGCACGTCGTCGGCGCTGTACCCGGTGATGCGCGTGAACGCCGTGTTGACGTCGAGGACCGCGCCCGAGGCGTCGGTGAGGAGAATGCCGTCATCGGCGGCATCGACGACGCGCGCGAGCCGACGGAGTTTGCTCTCGCGCGCGAGCCGCTCTCGCACGTCGCGGATGACGGCCGTAACGACGGCCTCGTCGCCCGCGCTCCCGAACCCGAGGCAGAGTTCGGCCGGGATTTCCTCTCCGTCGCGGCCGAGGATTCGCACCTCGCGCGGGCCGCCGAGCGTTCGTTCTCCGCCTGACTGCACGACTCGCCTGAAGGCCGCCTGGTGGGCGGCACGGAACCGGTCCGGGATCAGTCGCCCGAGCGGCACGCCCTGGAGTTCGCCCGGGCCGTAGCCGAGCAGCCTCTCCGCCTGCGCGTTCGTCCACGTGATGACCGCGCTCCCATCGGCTGTGAGAATCGCGTCGGGCGCAGAAGCGACGACGGCGCGCAGCCTCGCCTCGCTTCGCCGCTCCGCCTGCCAAGCGAGATGCCGCTCGATGGCGATGGACGCGATATGGCACGCCTCTTCGACGGTGCGGGCTTCGGCCGCATTCGGCCGATGGACGACCGGCCTGTACATCGCGAACGTACCCAGGATCTCCCCCTTCGACGATCGGATCGGCTGCGACCAGCAGGACCGCAGCCCGTACCTGAGGGCGAGATCGCGCCAACCGGCCCAGCGGGAATCGGCCGAGATGTCGGAGACGATCACGCGCCGCCCGCTCCATGCAGCCGTGCCGCAGGAGCCGACCGATGGTCCGATCTCAATCCCATCGACAGCCGCGTTGTACTCGCCGGAAAGGCTCGGCGCGGACCCGAGGACGAGATGGCGACCGTCCTTGAGAAGCAGGATGGAGGCCTTTGTGCCCGGGCACTCGCTCTCGATGAATCGGGTGATGAGGTCAAGGCACTCGGGAAGGTGAGCGCCGGCCGCGACACGCTCGAGCAGCCCGATGTGTCCGGCGATGCGCCTCCGAGCGAGCATGGCGGGCCGAACCGCGAGCGGGATCGCCGTCACGCCCACCAGCACCGCGAGCGCAACCGTGTCGATCGCGGCCTCGACCCAGAAGGGCGTGCCGGTCGGGAGCAACTGCGGCAGAAATAACGCGGTGACGACCTCGACTGCGACCGCGACGAAGAGCAGGGCCGTGAGCACTCCGATCGGCACCATCCACGGCGAGGAACCGATCGCGGATCGAACCACGCCGCGAAACGCGGGCGCGGCTCGATCGCGGGGCGGACCGGGCTGGTCGGGCCGAGCGGACGCCATACCGGCACTATCGGACGGCCCGGGGGGAGGCTGGAGCCTGTTTCGCGGAACGTTCGGTGCCCGAGACGCAGTTATCCCGGAAGCGGGCGGTTCGTGCGTCCCTGTGCGAGGCGATTGACCGGCCTGATCTCAGAGTTCCGGCGCGAACCCGCGGCGCATGGTGTTCTCGCAAGTCGCCCGCGGCTCGACGAACTGGAGCAGATAGTCCCGTCCTCCCGCCTTCGAGCCGACACCGCTCATGCCGAAGCCGCCGAAAGGCTGGCGGGCGACGAGCGCGCCGGTGCACCCGCGATTGAGGTACAGGTTGCCGACACGGAACTCGCGCTTGGCCAGTTCCAGGTGCGCCGGCTTGCGGCTGAAGACGCCGCCCGTGAGCTTGTACGGGTGGTCGTTGGCGATCGCGAGGGCCTGGTCGAACGTCCGCGCGTGCATGACGGCGAGCACGGGTCCGAAGATCTCCTCGCGCGCGATGGTGTGACGCGGCTCGACGCGGCTGAAGATGTGCGGACCGACGTAGTGCGTCGGCTGAAGCCCGCTCACGCGGGGGGACGAATCGCCCGCCACACCGGCGGGCGCGGGAAGGTCCATCGACAGTTCCTCACAGCATCCCTCCAAGCGGGCTGTCTCGATGTATCGACGAATACGCTGCGCCGACTCCTCGTCGATGACCGGCCCGATGTCGGTCCCCGGACGCGTCGGGTCGCCGATGACGAGCGAGCGTGTCGCCTCCACGAGCCGCATGACGAAGGTTCGCGTCGCCGCGCCGCCCGGCCCCTCGGGATCGACGACGATGCAGCGCGAGCAAGCAGAGCACTTCTGCCCCTGGAACCCGAACGCCGAGTGCCGAACGCCGAGAACCGCCTCGTCGAGGTCGGCAGAGGTATCGATGATGATCGCGTTCTTACCGCCCATCTCGCACACCACGCGCTTCACGAACGGCTGCTCCTCCGGCGTGACCCCAGCGGCGCGGATGATGTCCAGCCCGACGGCCTTCGACCCCGTAAAGGCGATCACCGCCACGCGCGGGTCTCGCACCAGCGCGGCCCCGGTCGTCTCGCCCGGTGCGGGGCAGAAGTGCAGCACGTTCGTAGGATCGACACCCGTGCGACGAACACCCGCCTCTTCCATCGCGCGCCATAGCACCTCGCACAGCGTCTTCGCGATGCCCGGCGTCTGCTCGGCGGGCTTCAGCACGACCGGGTTGCCCGTGACGAGCGCAGCCGTCGCCATGCCGCACGAGATCGCGAGCGGGAAGTTCCACGGGCTGATGACGGCCGCCACGCCGCGCGGCTGGTACCACTGCTCGTCCAGCTCGCCGATGAACCGACCGATCCGCTCGCGCCGGAAGAGCCGCACGGCTTCGCGGGCGTAGTACTCGCAGAAGTCGATCGCCTCGGCCACGTCGGCGTCGGCGTCACGCCAGCACTTGCCGTTCTCCTTGATGACGATGCCCGCCAGTTCGTCTCGCCTCGCCCGCATCGCCGCCGCCGCCTGCACGAGCACACGGGCACGCAGCGTCGGGTCCGCGTCACGCCACGCAGGAAAGACGCGGTGCGCGGACTCCACCATGCGGGCGGCGTCCGTCGGCGTCCGGTCGTTGGCCACGTTCGGCACGGTCGCGCCTGCGACCGCGGCGGCGAAGTTCTCTCGCACCGGGCGGCGGGAGAAGTCCCGCAGCGGTTCGTTGATGAAGGGCTTGCCGTCGCCCACGCCAGGCTCCGCGTGCGACAGCCGATGCCGCTCCGGCGCGAGCTCGTACAGGTCCCGGTTCGGCTTCGGCGCGGGCTCGCCGTTCAGCGTCGGCGCGGGTTCGCGCAGCAGTGTCCGCGGGTCGGCGTTGTCGAGGAACCCCGCCTTCAGCCACGACTCGTTCGACGTGTTCTCCAGCAGTCGGCGCACCAGGTACGCCATGCCGGGGATCATCTCCCCCACCGGCACGTACTCGCGGATTCGCAGCCCGGTCTCGGCCGCCGCGTGCTTCAACTGGTCCGCCATGCCGTGCAACATCTGGAGTTCGATCGCGCCCGTCGGCAGTGACCGCCGCTCCAGCCCCGAGATGGCGCTGGCGATCGACCGCACGTTGTGCGACCCGAGCGCCAGTTTCACCCCCCCCGCCCCGGGCGCGAGTCTCGTCGGCCCCAACCGCCCGCTCTCCGCCGCCCGCTGTCCGCTCTCCGCCCTCGGGCAGGCGTCCAGGAACACGCCCGTCATCTCCTCGAAGCACCGGTCCGTCTGCCACTTTTCGTTCCAGACCGGGCAGGGCCAACCCTGCTGCTCGGCGTGGATCGTCTCGAAATCCCAGTACGCCCCCTTCACGAGGCGCACCGTCACGACGCGGCCCGTGCGCTTCGCCCAGTCGCACACGCGGCGTGCGTCTTCCACTCCGCTCTTGAGGTAGGCCTGCATGGCGAGTCCCGCGTGAAAGTCCACCGCCTCGCAGCACCGCATGAACAACTCGATCGTCAGGTCCTTGAGCGAGTGCTGCTCCATGTCGAAGTTGATCAGCACGCCCCGCTCCCGCGCCGCCTCCAGGATCGGCACGATCCGCGTCATCGAGTCGCGGATCGCCCCCTCCGTGTCGATCGGATCGCACTTCGCGCTCAGCGAACTGACCTTGATGGAGACGTTCGTGCGGGGGATGCCGCCGAGATGGTCGGACTCAAGCCTCGGGTTCGGCTTCCACGAGGCGACCTCGCCGGGAAGATTTGTCACGAGGTCGAGGTACTTGTCGCGATAGGCGTCCGCCTCCGCATCGGACACGCACGCCTCGCCCAGAAGGTCCACGCTGAACGCGATGCCTTCCTTCCAGAGATCGCGCAACCCCGGGAGCGCGCTCGCCGCGTCGGCGCCCGCGATGAACTTCGACGCCATGCCCTTGATCTGCGACGAGACCGTGGAAGTGAGCAGCCCCTTCGCCACGCCCCCCGCCCGAAGCCCGAGGTCCATGCCCGGAGGCAGCTTCACACCCGGCTGAGAGAGGTAATCGACGAGGTGGTCGTGCACCGCGTCCGGCGTCCGAAGCATCGGGAACGCGTCCACGAACCGGAACAACTGGACCTTGAAGTCCCGGTCGCGCATCGACCAGTCCATGAGCTTGTCCGAGTAGAACTTCGCGGAAAGCAGGCCAGCGCGGTGCCCACGGGCACGCTCCAGCAGGTCCCGGCCGAGTTGGTAGGTGCGTTCCTCTCCCCCCGTCGGGGGCGGAGGTTCGACGATGACGGCAGAAGCAGACTTGCGGCGGAAGATCGACATCGCGTGAGTCCAGACGCAGGAGGCGGGCGCGCCGGCACGATCGCACGATCGAGGGCGAAGGAGTATACGGACGGCCCGGACGAACCCGGACTACTCCGGCGCGAAAGTCGTCCGCAATGCGCCTCCCGTCGCGGGGCATGATCGCGCCTACGCTCTCCTCTTATGCCCCGCTCGGTGGTCAGCGTCGGCACGTTCGACGGTGTCCATGCCGGACACGCCGCGCTGATCGCCCGCGCCCGATCCATCGCGGACAGGGCCAGCGGTGCAGAGGTGGTCGTGCTGGCGTTCGATCCGCACCCCGCGACGCGCCTGCACCCTGAATCCGCACCGCCGCGGCTCGGCTCGTTCGAGCGACGATCGGAACTGCTCCGCCAGGCCGGCGCGGACCGTGTCGAACGCCTCGAACCCACGTCCGAACTGCTCTCGCAGTCGCCCGAGTCATTCGTCGAGTCGATCGCTGACCGTCTCGCGCCGATCGCCTTCGTTGAAGGACCGGACTTCAGATTCGGCAAGGGGCGCACCGGCGACACCTCCGTCCTCGCCTCGATCGGAAAGCGGCACGGCTTCGCCGTCGATGTCGTGCCGCCCGTCGCCGTCGCGCTCAACGATCAATCGGTCGTCACGGCTTCCAGCACCATCGCCCGATGGCTCGTGCAGCATGGACGAGTACGCGACGCGTGGGCCGTGCTGACGCGGCCGCACGAGCTCACGGGCCGCGTCGTCCGGGGCGACAGGCGCGGCAGAGGCCTCGGTTTCCCGACCGCGAACCTCGATACGCCCTGTTTGCCGCCGGCCGACGGCGTGTACGCCGGCGTGGCGTTCCTCGACGACGGCCGCTCGTTCCCTGCGGCCGTCAGCGTCGGCAGCAAGCCCATGTTCAACGGCGCCGCTCGCGCGGTCGAGGCCTCTCTCCTCGACGCGCCCACGGGGGATGGACCGTGCCTTGCCGGACTGCCAGAGTATGGCTGGAACCTCCGCATCGCCCTTGTCGGCTGGGTGCGCGAACAGCTCCGCTTCGAGAGCGTCGATTCGCTGATCGCCCAGATGCACCGCGACTGCAACCGCGTACGGGGCATCGTCGCCCGGGTCTCCACGCCTCAACCCGCCGCCGCAGGAGCGCACTCATGACAGAGACCGGCGCGGATTTGCACCGGTGGGCCGCGAACACCGACGCCGCCGGCGCGGCACGCTGGCTCGCGGACAAGACGTTTGTCGTAGTCACGACACACACGAAGCCCGACGGCGACGCCGTCGGCTCGACGCTCGCCCTCGCGCGGGTGCTGCGGTCGCGCGGTGTGCGCACCGAAGTGTGGTACCTCGGCGCGCTGCCTCCCTGGCTCGCCGAGATCGCCCTTGACACGCCGATCCGGTCGATCGAGCGCGACGGCCTCTCCGCCGATGCCGACCCCGACGGCGTCGTCCTGCTCGACACCGGCTCCTGGTCTCAGTTGGACGGCCTGCTCCAATGGCTCGCCGCCCGCACCGACCGCACGCTCGTGATCGACCACCACTTGCACGGCGACGGGGATATCGCCGCACTCCGTCTGCTGGATACGGAGTCGGCAGCAGCGTGCCAGCCGGTCGCGCAGGTGTGCTGCGATCTGCTCGGCCTGCCTTCGCCGTCGCGTCTGCCCGCCGGGGTGGCGACGCCGCTGTACCTGGGCCTCGCCACCGACACGGGCTGGTTCCGTTACTCGAACGTGCGACCGCCCGTGATGCGCCTCGCCGCCGACCTCATCGAAGCCGGCGCGGACCATACCGAACTGTTCCGGGTCGTCGAGCAGCAGGACGAGCCGGGTCGGTTCCGGCTGCTGGCCACGGCGCTGTCCTCGCTCGAGTTCCATGCGGACGAGCGAATCGCGCTGATGTCGCTGCGGATGGAGGACTTCCACCACGCCAAGGCGGACGCAACGGACTCCGGCGGGTTTGCCGACAAGGTGCTCGCCGTGCGCACGGTTGTGGTTGCGGCGGTGCTGACGGAGGTCTCCGACGGCTCGCAGGGCAAACCGCCCCTCACGAAGATCAGTCTTCGCAGCAAGGACGGACCCGGCGCACTTGACGTGAACGAAATCGCCCGCTCGCTCGGCGGGGGGGGGCACGCCCGTGCCGCGGGCGCCCGCGTCACCGCGCCGCTGGCGGAAACCAGAACGCGCCTGCTCGAAGCCCTTACCCAGGCCCTCCTCTGATGGAGGCTCCATGGCCGGTCGGCACGGACCCAAGGTGACGCCCTCCCGCCAGCGCGGCACAACCTTCCGCAAGCCCGTCCTGCGCCTCTTCACAACCTCCCTGTGGGAGTTTCCCAGCCAGCACTACCTCGACTACGAAGAGTTGCCCGGCGGCCGGATCGTGCGCACCAGCTCGACCCAGGGTGTGCAGGGCGATCCCAAGTACGAGGGTGCGACGCCCTCCTGGGTCGTCTGGCAACTCCTCCAGCGCTGCACCTCGCCCGGCGAGACTGTGCTCGACCCCATGTGCGGCTCCGGCACCACGCTCGACGTCGCAGCCGATCTCGGTCGTGTCGGCATGGGCTTCGATCTCGCCCCCCGCAGAACGGACATTCGTCGTGCCGACGCCCGCAGTCTCCCCTTGGCCCGCGGGAGCGTTGATTTCGTGTTCATCGATCCGCCGTATTCGACGCACCTGCGCTACTCGGACGACCCCGCGTGCATCGGCCGACTCGACGCGGGCGGACAAGACGAGGGCCGCGCGTACTACGACGCCATGCGGCAGGTCTTTGCCGAGATGCACCGCGTGCTGCGCCCGGGTCGCCACGCGGCCGTCTACGTCAGTGATTCATGGGCGAGCGGCCGCCTGCTGCCGATCGGAGCCGAGTTGTGGTCGCTGCTCCGACCGCGCTTCGAACTCGTGGACTGGATCGCGGTGGTCCGCCGCAACGCGGACCTGAAGGACACCGGTCGAAAGCGAGCGGCGACGGGAGCCGGCCCGCTCCTGCGCGGGTTCAACCACCTGCTGCTGGTCCGCCGTTCGGGGTCGACGCCGCGCCCGCCGAAGCGCCGAGGATGACACCTTCACGCGGCTTGGAGTGGGTGGGCTTCTGCCTGGGCGAGGGTTCCTCGACAATATTGTCGTAGTTGGGATGGAAGTTGCTCGCGCCCGACGCGCGCGGGGCGTACGACATCCGGGGGCGCTTCGGGTCGAGCTTGCCCGTCACCCAGCCTTCGAGCAGCATGGCCTCCAGCGTTGCCGCGGCCTGCACGACGAGATGCGTGCCGGTGATCTCGCCGATCCGCCCGCCCCGCCGAACGAACTCGTTGAGGCGGTTGGCGATCGTCGTCATGTCCGGGGCGTCCTTCAGGATGCCGATCATCAGTCCGTACAGGCCGGCGACCGGGAGCAGCTGCCCGCCGCGGAAGTAGGCCTCCGTGCGTGTGATCCTCCCCGCGTGATAGACGGGCATGTGTCCCTTTTTCGCGTCGGCGAGATTCAGCCTGAAGACGTTGTAGCGATTGATCTCCCACTGCGCCGCGTCGCCTCCGCCCTCCTCCTTCGTGAACATTTTGGTCACTTCCTTCACGGCCAGCAGGTCGAACCCGCCGACACCGGGGAAGAGGAAGTCCTCGTGCGCGAGGCCGCCGAAACTCAGCCACCGGAACGCCTCTCGCGGGGTGAACTTCAGGCCGGACTCGCTCGCCAGCCTCGCGCAGTGGTCCTCGAGATCGGTGAAGCAGCCGTTGGCCGCGTACCAGAACTCCGCGAAGCGGATGTACTGCATCACCCGCTTCTTCTGGCGGTCCTCGTAGTTCGCCTTGAGCCAGTGGGCGTCGAGTTCGCCCCGGTCAAACTCCATGATCGAGTACGCCGCCTCGCGGGCGCTGGTGTGCGCCAGCGTGACCCCGCCGGAGAGGATGGGGTCGGCAAAGCCCGCGGACTCGCCGACCAGGAACCAGTTCTCGCCGACGAGCCGGTCCGAGACGTAGGACCAGTCGCTGGTCGTCCGCACGTTGTTCTCGCGTCGGCCGTTCTTGGTGAGGGCACGCACGCGCGGCTCCTCGTTGACGGCCCACTCGTACAACTCCGCGGGCGTCTTGCCGCAGGTCTTGTAGTACTCCACCGGGCAGACGAAGCCGAGCGAGGTCCGGGTCGGCCCGATCGGGATGAACCAGACCCACCCGCAGCCGACGCTCAGAATCTGGATCCGCGTCCCGCCGACTCCGATCTCGACCGCCCAGTCCGCATTCTCCCAGTAATCCCAGATGGCGACGTTCATCAGGTGCGTCGGGATCGTGCGCCCGATGCCCATCCCGCGCCGGAGCGTGCCGTTGTATCCCGACCCGTCGATGTAGTACCGGGCCGTCACGCGCCGGCCGTCCCCGAGCCGAAGCCCCGCCACCCGGTCGCCGTCGCGGTCGATGCCGCGGACCATCGTCTCCTCGTGCACCTCGCACCCGAACTCCGCCGCGTGCCGGAGCAGGATGTCGTCGTACTTCGACCGCTCCACCTGGAACGCGGTGATCTTCCGCTGACCCTCGAACTTCGCGGGCCGCGGCTCGTCCTTGAACATCCCGAGCGGCAGGAACTCGAAGTCCCACAACTGGTGATTCTGGCCCCAGCGGTACGTCGCGCCGACCTTGATCGGGAAGTTCGCGGCCTCGATCTTGTCCCACGCGCCGATCTCGTCGAGGATCGGCGAAATGGCGGGCAGCAGGCTCTCGCCGACGTGCTCGCGCGGGAACTTCTCCTTCTCGAAGATGCCCACGCGCAACGCGGGGTTGTACTTCTTCAGGATTGATCCCGCCGTCGAGCCGGACGGCCCGCCGCCGATGATCGCCACGTCGTACGACAGGTCCGTTCCCGCGCCGTTCTCCACCACAAGCCCCCTTTTGAATGGTCGGTCCAACTCCTCCCCGTCCGGCGCAGCGGGACACACCGGGATTCCCCGGACAGGAGATTCAACCAATCTACACCATCGGTTCGCGGAATGAAAGGGGTTACCTCGGCCGGAAACCCCCGAACATCCCCGCCGGACCGCGACACGCCCCTCAGGCGCTTCGCGTGGCTATCCCCCGAAGACTCCCCGGTCGATCCAACCGCCACCGAGCACCCAATCCGGCTCTTCGGCGTCGTACACGACGACCGCCTGCCCGGGGGCGACCGCCGCGAGCGGCTCGTCGAACCGGACCTCCAGCCGCTCGCTCGACAGACGGCAGCGGGCCGCCACCGGCTCAGTGTTGTACCGGCACCGCGCGAGGCAGGGCCTCCAGTCGTCGAACGGCTCCCGCTCCGTGAGCCAGTTCACCTGTCCCGCCTGGCACCCGTTCGCCAGCAGCCGCTCGCGCGAGCCGACCACGACCGTGTTCGTCTCCGCGTCGCGCCCGATGACGTAGATCGGGCGCCCGAGCGCGACGCCCACGCCCCGCCGCTGCCCGATCGTGTAGCGGTGCTGACCGGCGTGCTCGCCGACTTCGTTCCCGTCCGTGTCTACGATCCGCCCCATCGCGGCAGCGCCGGGGCGGCGCGACTCGACGAGCGCGGCGTAATCGCCGTCGGGAACGAAGCAGATCTCCTGGCTGTCCGGCTTGTCGAACACCGGCAGGCCGAACCGCTCCGCCAGCGCGCGCACCTCGCGCTTCGGCATCCCGCCGACGGGCAGCAGCATCTCGCCCAGCCTCTCGCGCGGCGAGCCGAAGAGCACGTACGACTGGTCCTTGCCACGATCGACGCCCCGCAGCAGCCGAGGCCCGTCGTGCCCCCAGCGGTCCGCGCCCGCTCCCCGCTCGACGCGCGCGTAGTGTCCCGACGCGATGAACGACGCCCCGATCCGGCGCGCGTACTCGTGCAGGCGGCCGAACTTCAGCCAGTCGTTGCAGCGCACGCACGGGTTCGGCGTGCGTCCGTTCGCGTACTCATCGACGAAGTAGTCGATGACGCGCCCGAACTCGCGCGCGAAGTTGCAGACGTAGAACGGGATGCCCAGTTCCGCCGCCACCAGCCTCGCGTCCGCGGCGTCGTTCACCGAGCAGCAGCCCTGCCGCCGCTCGCGGTTGGCGGCGCACGCCTCGGCCTTCGCGTCCCACCGGACCATCCCCTCGGCCGGCTCGCCCGGCGTGCCCAGACGCATGAAGCACCCCACGACCTCGCACCCGGCGCGCACCAGCATCGCCGCTGCCACGGAGGAATCCACGCCGCCCGACATCGCCACCAGCACCTTCGCCCCGCGGGGCAGGCCGTCCATGCGTGATTGTTCGACGCTCCGCGCCCCCGAACCACCACGAACCCCCACAACCTCCACGACGCCCGCGACCCCCGGAAGCCCCACGAACTACGGCCGGGGCGGCGGTTTCTCGCTGAGCGGGATCGGCACGTCCAGCGTCGGGTCCCGCTTCAGCGGCCGCATCACGATGCCTCGCCCCGGCCCGCCCTCCGGCTCGCGGCCGCATTCCGGGCAGGGCGCGCCCGGCGGCAGGCCCTCCTGCTCGTACCCGCAGTTCGGGCAGGGGCTGAACGGGCCGAGGTGCGCCCCCGCCCCGGCCGGGATCGGCGCGTCGGCCGTCGCCTTGGGCCCGGTGCCGTCGAACCTTCGCGCCTTGCGGATCGCCACGCGCAGGTCGCGGTCCATCCCGGCCACGGCGTTCCGTCTCGCCCACCGCGCCATGTTGAGCAGCTGGACCTCCGCGACCATGAGCAGGAGCAGCCCGACGAGCGCCGCGATGGTCGCGATGTACCCGACGAGGGCGAACGGCCCGACCACCGCGCCCACGGCCGCCGCGACGGCCGCGCCGCTCCACGCGATCGTGGCGATCGAGCCGCCGAACGCGATCATCCACGCCACCACGCGCAGCCGGTCGCCCAGCGACGTGTCCATCGCCCAGTCCGCGAGATCCGCCAGCCAGAGCGAGAGCGGCACGAACCCCATGAACCCGACCACCGTGAGCACGCCCGCGAGGATCAGGAACGGCAGCACGGCGGGCATCGGCGCACCCGCGCCCGCCATGCCGGCCGCGATCGCCTTGAGCGCGCCGGCGACGGGCCAGGCGCACTGCGTCAGCCGCGCCGACCGCCGCACGCGCAGCATCTCCTTCTCGGGCGACTCGGACAGCCCGGCACGGTGCGGCTTGGGCCTCGTCACCTGCCAGACGATCCACGCCCACGCGAGGCCCACCACCGCCAGCAGCGCCTCGGGCCAGGCGGCGCGCGTCGCCCCCGCGATGAAGAACGCCACGCCGTTCAGCGGCCCGAGCACCGCCAGGCCGACACACACCCACATCAGCCACCGCAGGTACGCGAGCGGAGCGAGCGTGAGCGAGTCCCGCACCGCGGCCTTGCTTCCCGCCCGCGAGATGAGCGTCCCGCACTCGGGGCAGTTGCCGCCGACGAACAGCCCGCGCAGGTCGTACCCGCACCTGGCGCACGACCGCCCCGGCTCGACAGGCCGACCCTCCCCCACCGGCCTCAGCATGGACGGATCGATGGGGCTCATGCCGGGAATGTACCGGCGGACGAGGCACGGCGTGGCAGTGAAGGCAGAACGCGGAGTTCGCGGAGGGGAACGCTGAGGGCGCGGAGAGGAACTGAGGAGTGAACCCGAAGGGCGCGAAAGGCGCGAAGAAGGGACTGACGGAGGAGTGGATCGAGGGAAGCGGGGCCGCTCCCCTCCGCCCCCTCCGCGTTCCTCTCCGCGCGCTCCGCGTTCCTCCCCCTTTGGCCCTTTGGCGATTTGGCTATTTGGCCATTTGGTTCAACCCGTCCGCGTACACGTACTCCTCGGCCAGGATCGCTCCGAGCCGCGCGGTCAGTCCGAGATACCCGAACATCCAGACCACGAAGAGAATGAACGCCGCGGGCATCGTGACGCCATCCAGGCGCACGGACGGCGGAACGCCCAGCCGGGTCGCCGCCTCGCGTCCCAGCCAGATGGCCGCGGGAATCGGCCCGACCCAGAGCAACCAGCCCGCCCTTGCCCGCAGCGTCCGGTCGGGCACGCGCCGGGCGAACCGCCGCACGAACATCAGGCTCGTGTGGTGCTGCGCGAGGGCCGCGACGATCGCGACCGCGACCGCCAGGTCGGACCACGGCACGACCAGCAATCGGGGTGCGCCGGCCCCCACACCGCTCGGCATAACGACCTTCGCCGCAACGGCGACCAGCCCGGCCAGCAGCGCGACCGGCGTCAGCAGGCACGCAGCGATCCGCCATCGTTCACCGGGCGCGTTGCCCCGCAACTCCGGGTCGGGGCGGAGGACGCCCCACCAACCGACGGCCCAGCACCACGCCGCGATCACGCCAATCGGCGGGAAGCACCACGAGACGAGCACGATCCACACGAGCGCACTCATGTAGGAGCCTGCCGAGGACAATCGCCTCAGGTGCGCGAGAGGCGCGTTGCGCAGCAGGTCGCCGCGCATCGACCGTTGGATCGACGTGGCGCACTCGGGGCAGACCGCGTCGAGGGGCAGCCCGCGCAGGTCGTACCCGCACCCGACGCACTCGGCCCGGTCAACCCGCCGCACCGGCGCAGCGCGCCGACCCCCGTGCCGCACCATCGACGAACGCACCGAGAACGAGCACTCCGGGCACACGCCCTCAACCGGCAGCCCGACCAGGTCGTACCCGCACGAAGCGCACGGCACCGAGTACGACAGCAGCCGCACCCGGCCGTCACCTCCGCTCGCCGCCGCATCGCTCACGGCGACACGATATCGGAAAGGGCGAATGGGGAAGGGATCGAGGGGCCTCCGCGGCCTGTCCCCTGTCGCGGGTTCCCAGCCCTGACCGCGTCCTCCGCGTCCTCCGCGTGGAAGCTCTCCCGTAACCTCGGAGAATCAATCTCACCACAGAGGCACAGAGGGCACAGAGAGAAAGGCCTGGATTCCCGCCTCTGTGCTCTCTGTGCCTCTGTGGTGAATCAGGAGTTTGGGGGGAGGCTCTAGGCCGCGAGGCCGAGTTGCGAGGGCGGCTCTTCGGCGGCGTTGGTCGTCGCGCCGACCGGCTCGACGCCGAGTCGGATGAGGATGGGGTCGGCGGACTCGCTGACGAGGTCGCCGCGCTTGGCGCGCACGCGGTAGAGCACCGCCGAGCAGCCGGACGCGAGCGTGTCGTCGAGGAACGACTTGGCCCCCATGCTGGCGATGAACGACCACGCGCTCTCGCCCTCGGCGCGTCGGTAGACCTCGTAGAACGTGCGGTGGCTGAGCGTGCCCTCCCACTTCAGTTCGACCGCGCCGTCGTTGTTGATCGAGCCGCGCAGGTCGGTCGGGGCGTCGGGCGGCCCGGCGGGCGTGGGCGGCGCGGGGGGGGGCACCTCGGCGAGCGCGTAGACGTTGGGGTCGTTGGTCGTCTCGGCGAAGGCCTTGATGGTCTTGATGAGGTCGCGGCCGAGGTCGGCCATCTCGTCCTCGGACGTGTGGAAGGTCACCGTGGACGCCTTGGACCCGTTGCGCGACTGCTGCGCGCCGTTGTACCCGGTGCGGGCGGCGGTGACGCGCTGCTGGAGCGCGATCACCTGCGCCGGGTTCAGCCCGATCGCCGCCGCGTTCGCGGCCCAGCCGGCCAGCCGCTGCTCGAACCACTCGATGCGCGCAAGGCGCGAGCCTGGAAGCACTGCCATGATCGTGTCCTTTCTTCCGCCCTCTGTGCGGATGACGCGGCATCGGCCGGCGCAGCGCGCGGCTTGAGCGAAATGAAGAAGAACGCGGAGGCGCGGAGGGGAACGCGGAGGACGCGGAGGGGGGGAAGGGGTCGGCCACGACCGTCGGCCTCTTGCCCTTTCCTCTTCCCTTCCTTCCCGACGGTCGTGCCCGAGGTCGTGAACGCGAAGGGCTCGAAGGGCGCGAAGGGGAGAGGGCCGCTTCCTCCTCGCGGGGCGGGGCCTTGCTGGCCCCCTCTCTTCCGCTCCAACCTGCTGCCGGACAAGACCTTATACGGAACGCGGGAAGTCCTTGCGCCTCGGGTACACCGCCACTCCGTGGCGGCTCTGCCGCTTCCACTCCTACCGCCGCGCAAGGACTTCCCGCGTTCCGTATTACAACGCCATGCGCCGCGCCGTCCGGTCCCTGTACGCCCGTTGACGCGGGAGCCGCGACGGCTGTCGCGAGAGTCGCGACGATCGTCACAGGAGCCGCGACGGCCGCCGCGCGAGCCGCGACAGACGGCGCAGGGGCCGCGACGGACGCCGCGGAAGCCGCGCCCACCGCCCGAAGGGCCGCGACAGCCGTCGCAAGGTCCGCGACGAACCCCCCGCCGCCCCCGTAGCCGCTCTCACCCCCGCGTCCGGCGCCACCGAACTCTCCCCCCGAACGTGGGCCCGAACATCAGCCCTCTGACCGGTCAGGTTCCGCCCCGATCTCCTCCCTTCGCCACGCCGACTCTTGTGTGAGGCTTGGCCGGGAAGGGGGTTGCACGATCCTTCGGAGCCGGTATACTCCGCGGCGCCGAGGGTCGCGTGAGCCCGACCGTTGAAGCAGGAACCGGCCAAGCGGGGAAAGCCGGACCACGGACCGCATCGAAAGGGAGGATCGAAGATGATCAGCATCGCTCGCCGCGTCGCATCGAACGCGTTCGGGATGGGCATCGCGGTCGGTCTGATTCTGTCACTTCAGCTTCCCCTGATGGCCCACGGAGCAGTGTGGGACGATGAGCATCCTGTCTGTAACGGCGGCGTCTCAGTGCCACCTGAGATTCAGCCGTGGGTCGATCTCCAGTGCCAAGTTCATCAGGCCATCTTCGCCGACGCTGCGGAACCGAGCGCGGCATACGTCATCGACACGGCCGTGCAGGGACCAGGCTACTACACGGGCATCAACCACGAAGAGAGGGAGATCGAGTTCGAGGCCGTCTGGGTAGTCCAGGTTGACGTCGAAAGCGTGACGCCGGAACTCGCCGCGCAGGGAGTCACGTGCCATCCGGTCATCGGTCGCCTCTCAGGTGATGAGGGACAGGTTCCGATCGCTGGAGTAGTCATTCGGACGAGGGGAGTGATTCTCGTTGAAGAGGACGTCTTTCTGCTCCTCGTTAACGCGGTTCTCAGTGAAGCGGATTTCGAGGTCTTCGCGCAGGCCGGACGCATCGCCGGCGGCGTGAGGATCATCGATGCAACAACCTTGTCATCGACTCCGTTGGCGCTGGCCACTAGTGCCGAGGCCATGTGGATTCACGGTTCGGACGTGAGTACCATTTTCAGGCAGGGAGGGAATGTCCCTGGCGTCGACGTCGCCTGTGTTGAGCGTGCCTACAGACGGTACAATATCGCGGTGAATGCCGCGAACCAGAGCGCCGAGGCTTGCTACGACAACGCGTGGGCCGTGTTCGTCATTTGCATGACTGGATGCGGTGTTGTGGCAACCGTCATTCCTGGCGTGAGTTGGATCGCGTCGGTCGTCTGTGTAGGTCTGTGTGTCGCTACATCGGCGCTTATGTATGAAGCATGCGGGACACAGCATAGTATTGCGCTTGACGCAGCAAAGCAGCAACTCGCTCTCGACCTCGAAGCGTGCGGCGTGGTGATCGTTGAGCCGTAGAGAAGCACGTCATGGCTCGCCGACGGTGGGTTATTGTGTGGCTGTTGGCCGGGTTTGTCGTGGGCATGGTTGTCTTGCTCGGCGGCTATGCCTTTGATCTGCCCGTACATCCGTGGATTGTCTGTGCGGCGATTCTGGCGGGCCAACTCATGTCCGCACTCGCGCAACTTTCTCTCGTAAGAGATGTCAGGGCCGCCAAGGGCAGACTCTGCTCACGCTGCTGCTACGATCTCACGGGGCTACCCGATTCGGGTTCCTGTCCGGAATGCGGCACATCATATGATCCGGACACGCTGAAGCGCTATTGGGGGAGCATGGCCGCAAAGCGTTCGAGGGGCGAGCAATCCTCCCCACCCCGCTCGATCCCTTGATCCTTCCTCCCCCCCCGACTCCCCTCTTCGCGCCCTTCGCGTCCACGCCCCCCATCTCCTCCGCGCACTCCGCGTCCCCCTCCGCGTCCTCCGCGTTCAATCCCCTTCACCCTCTTCGAGCCTTCGCGTTCCACCCCCGCGCCTCCGCGTTCTCCCCCCTCACTCCCCCCTCAGACCGAGACGCGTGAAGCGGCTTCCACCGCATCGCGGAAGATCGACAGCCCGGGCGTCACGCCGCGCCGCACGTCGGCGGACAGCCGCGTCCAGTACGGGTGGCGCGTCCAGTCGAGGTAGCGCTCCGGGTGCGGCATGAGGCCGAAGACCAGGCCGCTCGCGTCGCACACGCCGGCGATCCGTTCCTCGGAGCCGTTCACATCCGCGGCGTAGCGCAGCGCGACCTGCCCGTTGCGCTCGAGTTCGGCGATGGTCTCCGGCGAGTCGGCGACGAGGCGGCCCTCGCCGTGCGCGATCGGCAGCATGAGCACGTCGTCCGAGCCGGACTTCACCGCCCCCAGCGACCTCGTCCACACGCAGACCGAGTCCGGCTCGGGGCGGATGCGCACCCACCTGTCGATGAACCGGGCCGAAGCGTTGTCGCGCAGCGAAAGCCGCTGCCTGGGCGCGCGGCTTGTCGGCCAGGCCTCGCCCTTCGCCGGCCCGGGAAGCAGCCCGCACTGCACGAGCGCCTGAAAGCCGTTGCACACGCCGATGATCGGCGCGCCCCGCTCGACGGCCGCCCGCAGCGCGGGGTAGAGCCGCTCGCGGACCTTCACCGCGAAGATGCGCCCCGACGCCACGTCGTCGCCGTAACTGAACCCGCCGGGCAGGCCGACCAGGTCGTAGGCGTCGAGGCCCGCCGGGTCGGCGATGAGACGGTCCAGGTGGACGAGGCCCGGCTCCGCCCCGGCGAGCGCGAAGGCGCGGCACATCTCCGCGTCGCAGTTCGTTCCCGCCGTCCGGATGACCAGCGCACGCGGCATCGGGCAAGCATAGTCCGGAGCGATCCCCGCCTATACTCGGCCACGCGACAGCCCACACGGCTTGTGGGGGTCGTGGGAGTCGCGGGGGCCGACCACCATGCCGAACGTGCATCCATTCCGTGCGGTGCAGTACGCCCACGGCCGGGGCGACGTGAGCGCCCTCGTCTCGCCGCCCTACGACGTCCTCGACGCCGAGTCGAAGCGCGCCCTGCTCGCCCGCGACGCCCGCAACGTCGTCGCGGTCGATCTGCCCCACACGCCCGCCAAGGAGCTCGGCCCCCCCTCGGCGTACGCCGCGGCGGCGGACCTCTACCGCTCGTGGCTCGCCGACGGCACGCTGGCCCGGCGCGAGCGCCCGGCCATGTTCGTCTACCGGCAGACCTTCGCGTTCGACGGCAGGACCCACAAGCGCAGCGGCATGGCGTGCACGGTCGAGGCCCTCCCCTTCGGCCCGCGCGAAGGCGGCGGCATCCTCCCCCACGAGCAGACCTTCTCCGGCCCGAAGGAAGACCGCCTCGCGCTGATGAAGGCGACGGCGGCCCAACTCTCGCCGATCTTCGGCCTGCACGCGGACGACGACGGCGCGGCCACGCGCCTGCTCGCGTCGGTCGCCTCCGCCCGCGCGCCGGACATGACCGCCCGCACGGGCGACGGCGTGCTGCACGAGGTCTGGACGGTCGAGGACGACGCCGCCATCCGCGCCTACGCCGATGCGCTCGCGGGCGAGGACGTCTTCATCGCCGACGGGCACCACCGGTACAACACGGCCCTCAACTACCTCCGCTCCCTCGAGGAGCGCGGCGAGGTCCCCGCGGACCACCCCGCCCGCCGCGTGATGATCGTGCTCGTGGGGATGTCCGACCCGGGGCTGGTGATCGGGCCGACGCACCGCGTGCTGGGGGGGATGCGCGACTACTCGGTCGAGCGGTTCATCGAAGAGGCGGCGGGTCTGCTCGACGTGCGCGCGGTGGAGAACGACCCGGCGAAGATCGAGGCCGAGATGCGCAAGGTCGCCTCCGAGGGGCACGAGAACGTCTTCGGGCTGATCGACTTCGCCACGGGGCTGTGCTCCGTCGCCGTGCCCGCCGTCGCCGATCCGCTCGAGGAACAGTTCCCCGACAAGCCCCGGGCATGGCGGACGCTCGACGTCGCGATCGTGCAGCACCTGATCGTCGAGCAGATCTGCGAGCCGATGCTCAACGGCGGCAAGCCGGTGAAGTGGGCGTTCCCGCACTCGGTCGCGGAAGCGATGGAGATCGGGCGGGGCGTCGAGACCGGCGCCGGCGGCGGCGCCGGCTTCGCGCAGCTGGCCGTGATCGTCCGCCCGACGCCGCTGGACGCGGTGCGCGACGTCAGCCGCGCCAACGAGCTCATGCCCCAGAAATCGACCTTCTTCTACCCGAAACTGGCGACCGGCCTGTTCATCAACCCCCTGTCGTAGCGGCCCGCTCCAGCCACCGGAGCAGTTCGTCCGCGCCGACGACGCCCTCGAGCCTCGCCACTTCGCGCCCGTCCCGCAGCATCACCAGCGCGGGCACGCCCTTGATGCGCAGCCGCTCCGCGAGCTCTCTCGCCCCGGCGTCGTTCGAGCCGGTAAGGTCGGCCAGCGCGGGGTGCGCGTGCGCCTCGATCCACGCCCCGACCCGTGCGTCGGCCAGCGCGCCCCGCTTGAACGACCGGCACGGACCGCACCAGTCGGCGGTCGCGAAGACCAGCGCGGGCCTGCCGCTCTCGCGCGACGCCGCGATCGCGTCATCGACGGTCGCCCCGCCCGCGAACGGGGCGGGCATCGGCGCGGTCCCGCCCCGCAGGACGTGCAGGGCGGAGAGCACGACCACCGCCGCCGACACGACGATCATCGCGGTCTGCCAGGGTCTGCGTTTCATGCCTGCGCCCCTCCCTACCACTCGCGGATGTCCCCGATGAGCGGCTCGACAAGATCCTTGACCGTCACGATCCCCAGAGGTCGCCCCCCACGCTCGACGATCGCGAGCGTGGCCCCTTCGCGCCTCATCGCGCCCAGGGCGTCCTGCACCGACGCGCCGGGGTCGAGCCGGAAGGCCGGCGTCGCCAGTTCTCGCACCGACGCCCGCGGCCTGAGCAGGACGTCCATCTGCCGGAGCACGCCGACGACACGCCCGCGACCGTCCACCACGGGAAGCCGGGTGTGCCGAACCTGCGACAGCGCAGCGACGACCCGCCCGCGCGGCCAGTCCGCGCCGACCGTTCTCACGGCGGACCACGCCACCATCTCGTCGCCGACACGCGCGTTGCGGAGCGCGAGCGCCCGGTCCAGCAGCGACGACTGCGACTCGCTGAGCACGCCGTGCCCCGCCCCCTCCATGAGCAGCACGGCCACGCGCTGCCGCGCGTCGCCGGTCGTATCGCCGGTCGGGGCGCCGAGCAGCCGCGCCGCCCATCGCCCGATCGCCAGCAGCGCGGGGAGCGCCCCCGAGACCGTGAACGCCCAGCGCATCGCCGCCAGCGGCGCGGCGAACGCGGGCGTCAGCCGATCCGCGCCGACGCGGAACACCTCCTTCGGCGTGCTCTCCGCCACGACGAGCAGCGCGGGCGTCACCACGAGCACGCTGAACGCGATGATCGCGGCCTCCGAGTAGCCCGCTCCCCCCAGCAGCGCCGTCACGCCCAGGATGCCGAGGTAGTTGAAGGCGTTGTTGCCCAGCAGGAGCGTCGTCAGCATCCGATCGGGCCGCTCCAGTTCCCGGTGGAGCATCCTCGCGGACCGGTCCGGGGGCGACGCGCCGGCCCGCAGGTCCAGCCGCACCCGGCTCAGCGAGTACAGCCCCATCTCCAGCCCGGAGCAGAGCGCGGACCCGACGACACCCGTCGCGGCGAGCGCGGCCCAGAAGAGCGACTCCTGCGTCGTCACGCCGCGCTCCCTTCGAGCGTGACGAGCACCGTGTCCACCACGCGGTCGCGCGCCGATTCGGCGCGCAGCCGCACGTTGCCGATGGAGACCTCGTCCCCCACGGCCGGGATGCGCCCCAGGCGCGCGATCAGCAGGCCCGCGACCGTCGCCACCCTGGGGTGTGCGCCGAGCAGCGCCGTCTCCACGCCGAGCAGCTCCGCCCATTCACGCACGCCCAGCCGGCCGGGCACCAGCCACCGCCCGCTGCCGAGCGAGCGCACCTCGCTCTCCGGCTCGCCTTCCGCGTCGGGCTGATGGCTCACGAGTTCCTCGACGACATCCTCGATGGAGACGAGACCCGACACGCCGCCGTACTCGTCCACGCACACGGCCACGCTGCTCTCGGCCTCGCGGAAGCGTTCGAGCAGCCGGTCGAGTCTCGCGTTCTCGGGCACGAAGAGCGCGGGGCGCAGGTGCGAAGCGACCGTCGCGGACCCGGCTCGCTCGCAGGTGAGCAGGTACCGCTTGACGTCGAGCATGCCGATCACGCCGTCGTCGAGCGAGCCGCGCGCGACAGGGAGCGTCGTGTGCCCGGTCTCTTCGACGGCGGCGCGCACCTCGTCCGGCGCGGCGTCGGCGTCCACCCAGCGCACGTCCTGCCGCGGCACCATCACCTCGCGCACGCGGCGTTCACCGAGTCCAAGCACGTCCGCGAGCAGTTGCTGCTCCCCCGGGTCGATCACCCCTCGGCGTGCGCTGTGATCGATCAGCGCCTCGAGCTCCTCGGCGGACAGCCGCCCCCGTTCCGCTCTGCGCTTGCCGGGCAGCGCCAGCCGCGACAGCGGCGCGACCAGCCACCCGTCGATGAAACCGACAACCGGCCCCAGCGCCCGCACCACGAGCACGAGCGGGCGTGCCGCGACGACGCACCACGTCGCGCGGTGCGCCGCCGCCACGAGTTTCGCGAGAATCTCTCCGATCAGCACGATCGCTATCAGCGACGCCGCGCTCACGGCGACCCGCACGCCCACCGACTCGCTCCGCAGCGCGAGCACCGACGAGACCACGAAGTAGCCGCCGTTCGCCACCATGTTCAGCAGCAGGATGGTGATGAGCGGCCGGCGCGGCTTCTCCAGCAGCCACGCCAGCGCGGCCGCCGAGCCGGGGCTGCGCTGGCGGAGCCTGACCCGCTCCGCGTGCGACATCCCGAAGACCGCGGTCTCGCTCCCCGAGCAGAGCGCGGACGCGACCACGAGCGCCGGAAGCATCAGGATCAGCGGCAGGTCGGCAAGGAGCATGTCGGCCGCCGGAGCAGAAGAACACCCCGGCTGTATCTCCGGGCCGGAGCGGGGCGTTGTCGCCGCTCAGGCCTCGCGCGTCGCATCATACTGCGGGTCGAGTTGCTCGATCAGCCGCTCGACGTACCGCCAGGCGTTCAGTTCCGTTCGGATCGCGCGCCGTGCATCGATCGGGGCCGGATCGGCCAGCTCGGCGAACATCTCGCCCACGCGGCGTGCGTACTCCGAACGCTGCTGCGTCGCCCACGCCTCCCACCGCTGACGAGCCTCGTCGCCACCCGTGGCAAGGTCGGATTCGATCGTCTCTCGCACCTCCATCATGTGGGCAAGGAACCCTCCGGGCAGCGAGCGGTCCGCTTCCTTCGACGGCCCTCCCAGCCGGACGAGCAGCGCGTTCGCCCGTCGCTCGGGGTCGCTCAGGACCGTCCTCGCCTCGTTCAGAACCGACGCCTGATCGCCTTCACCGCCCGCAGCGTCCGGGTGGACAGCAGCGACCCTCGCCAAGTACGCCCGGCGGATGGCGCCCTCGTCAAGATCGAACCGGGCCGGCAATCCGAGGGTTTCAAAGGGATCCACGACCGACTTTAGACCCGGCGCAGTCGCTCCCGTTGACATCCGCTCGCCGCCCGTCGAGGATGGTTGGCAGCGAGCCGGGGCCGGCTCGGAAGGGACACGCCGCCAGTGCCACGTCACATCGGCATCGCCGCGGTCAGCCCCGAGGGTGCGGCCCTCTTCTACCGCAGCCTCTCCCGTCGGCTCGCCGCTATTCCGCCCGATCAACTCGCGCCACGCGACCACCCACGCATCTCGATCCACAACGAGCCGCTCGGCGCCTACATCGACGCCCTTCAGGTCGGCGACTGGATGCGGATCGGCGGCCTGCTGCGTCGGTCCGCCGAGAAACTGGCCGGGTGCGGCGCCGAGTTCTGCCTCACACCGGACAACGCCGTTCAGCACGCCATCCAGTTGGCCGAGGTCGGTTCCCCGATCCCCTGGCTGACCATCACCGACCTCGTGGCGGAATCGGTGGTCTCGGCCCGGCTCCGAACCGTGGGCCTCATCGGCACCCGGCTGGTCATGGCAGGCTCCACCTACCAGACCGTGCTGGGTCTCAGGGGCATCCATGTCCTCACGCCCGATGAGCGGGACGCGGAAGCCATCAACGCGATCATCTTCAACGAGTTGATCTATGGCCGGCAGGTGCCCGAATCGCAGCGAAAGGTCATGGACATCATCGCAACCCTCGGCGCGAGGGGTTGCGAGGGGGTGATCCTGGGCTGTTCCGAGGCCCCCTTGCTGGTGACCGCGGAGCAGTCGCCGCTGCCGGTCTTTGATGCGGTGGCGATCCTCGCGGAGGGGGCTGCCCGACGGGCAGTGGCGAACTGAGGCAGGAACCCGGGGAACCTTCGATGCCCGCAGGCCGAACAGTCCGATCGTGGGGCACCGGGGGTGCCCGTCGCTCCCGCGCGAGGCGGGGGCCGAACAAACTCCTCGGCGGAACCCGGCGCAACCCGCTGGACGCGCCGATGCGGTTTGTGATACGCTGAGGCGGCAGCCGGCCGACAGGCCCCGGCCAGCGGGGCCAGCCCACGACCAACCCCGCCACCCGCGCCGGCCCGACACCCCGCCCACGCATGATGCAGGCCCCGGACGCGGGGCGCACAACGGGCGGCCAACGACGGATGGCCCACAGGGACGCCGAACCACGCCGACACAACGGCGACAGACGGGAGCACTCGAATGAGCCGATGGGAGCGTCGTAGCCACTTCGCACACGCCAGCGCACACGCGAACACCGCTCCCGCACGCCGCGTCCGCGCACGCGCGGGGCGTCCGTTCGGCGATCGTGCGCACGCCGCGCCGCTCGAACACCTCGAGAACAGGGTGCTCCTCGACGGCGTGCCCGGATGGCCGGACTTCGACAACGCGCAGTTCGTTTCGCTCGACGGCAGCGGCAACGGAACCTTCGATGAGGCCATCGACTTCGAGGGCGACGACGACCTCTACCGCATCGAGGTCACCACCTCCGATTTCATCACCATCCTCGCCGACGCCCTGAAGGGCGCGGGCCAGAGCCAGGCGGACTTCAACGCCCGCGTGGACACGCGCCTTGAGATCTTCGACCGCAACCAGGCCCTCATCTTCTCCTCGTCCAACAGCGGCACGCTCTCCGCCGGCACCCCGACCGAGGCCTGGGTCGGCTTCGTCCCGACCACCGGCCACTTCGACCCGCAGACCAACATCGCCACGTACTACATCCGGGTTCTGAGCGACCAGCAGACCGGCGTGAACGCGACGGGCGACTACACCCTGCGCGTGAGCACCCAGAGCACGCTCATCACCCCCTCACCATCCGAGAACCCGGTCACGACCAACGGCAACCTGAACCGCCAGCTGCAGGACCGCATCTACCGGCTGGAGACGGGGAGCGCGGAGGCTTTCAACAGCCTCGTCACCGCCGTCGCCACCGCGAACGCGGCCCAGCTCGACACCCGGCTTGACGTCTACAGCGCGACCGGCCAGTTCATCGCCGGCGACAGCCAGACCGCCTTCCTGACCAACGCCTACACCTCGTTCAAGGGCAGCCCGAGTTCCACGTACTTTGTGCGCGTCCGCAGCGACGAGTTCGCGCCCGGTCGGCCGTGGTCGGGCGACTTCTCCCTGGTCACGGACGCCTCCGCTGCCAGCCTCTCGCTCGACCCTGTCCGGCGATACGGCTTCGTCGGCTTCACAGGCGTCAACGGCGGCGGGATCGAGTCGCACGCCTTCGTCGCGCTCGGCACCGGCCGAACCATCATCTCCGCCACCGGCGTCGGCATGGCCTTCGTCGTGGACCCGACGATGCGCCTCTACGGTCCGAATGGGAACCTCATCGCCATCAGCACCGACTTCTTCGGCGACAGCCCCCAACTCGACGTGGACCTGATCGGCGGCCAGACCTACTTCGTCACCATCGACAACTTTGTCTCCGGCGGCGCGACCTACGCGATCCAGATCGAGTCGCCGCACACGCTGAACAATGGCAACGTCGACGACCACGCGAACGCAGGCGACTTCCCGAACGCGACGCCCATCGTGTGGAACTGGATCGGCGACACGACGCCGCGCGCGGCCACCAGCCCGACCGACTTCAACACCATGATCCCCGGCTGGACCTACGCGCCGGTCGCCGACCACGCGCAGGTCTTCACGGGCCACGCCACGGGGCGCCTCCACAGCGAGCCGGACACCGACCTCTTCGCCTTCGTCCCGCCCGTGGACATGCTGGGCGACTTCGCCGGCCGCACCGACACCCGGCCGCAGGACGAGGGCGGCACGGACGACCGCATCTGGTGGGAGGGCTACCGCCCCTCCACACGCATTGAAATCCAGGTGATGATGTACCCGGACGACATCGTCGATCCGCTGCATCCGCCCTTCAACTTCCTGAACACGCAGATCCGCGTCTTCGATTCCAACGGCGACGTCGTCTACCCGACGGGCGGTCCGTTCAACGACTTCATCTTCAATCCCTCCATGGGCGGCGAGCCTGCGGGCATGATCGATCCCGCTCGCTACCCCAGGCGTGCCGTCCCCGTCGATCCGTGGTTCGACCCCAACTGGACGTTCAACGGCCCTGTCATCGGCATCGAGGCCTGGGCGGGCGAAACCTACTACCTGGAGGTTTCCGGCACCGGCACCGGCCGCTATTCCGTTGAGGTCATCGTCGATGCCTCCTTCGACCCTACCGATCCGGCCAACATCGTTGACCCGCAGCAGTGGACGATCGGCGAGGGCGACTTCAACGGCGCCCCGTTCTCGCGCATCAAGGAGTACACCAACGCCGGGCAGTGGACGGCTGCTGCGGAAATCGCTCTCAACCCCGCGACAGGGGACGGCACCGCCCCCGTCGGCGGGCCGAGCGGATGGTTCGACCGCTCCGCGCACTACGAACGCGCCTACTCGATCAACGGCGCGGTCATCCCGGAAGGCTTCCCCGGCTACTACCAGGACCCGACGATCGTCGAGAACGGCATCGGCATCATTCAGGAGTCCTCGGGCGGCGTCATCATGCACCCGAACGACTCCGACCTGTACTTCATCACCGCCCCCCGCAACGGCTTCGCCGAGGTCCGCATCAACAGCACCGCCATCACGCGCACTTTCGATGAGATCGAGGTGGACTGGGACGAGCGGCCCGACCAGGAGAAGGCCGAACTGCCGACCGTCCGCACGGTCAGCAAGAGCAAGACCTACAACAGCAACTTCCACTCCGCACTGCGCATCTTCAACCGCGACCTCGAAGAGATCGCCTTCAACGCCGGCAACCCGGCCATGGTCGGCGTCACCGAGGCAGCCTTCATCGGCTCGCTCGGCACCTTCACCTTCCACGACCGCGATGCGAGGATCGTCTTCCCCGTCACCCAGGGCGAGGTGTACTACATCCAGGTCGAGAGCGGTCAGCGCGACAACTACGCCGCCTGGCTCGACGACCCGACCCTCCCCGTCCAGTGGCAGCACCTCACCGGCGCGTACAACCTGCTCGTTCACACGGTCCCATCGACCAACAACGCACTCCAGAACTCGCCCACGCTCGCCATCGACGACCAGGGCGTGGCGACCAACTCCAGCACGGCCAGCGCGACCACGCCCGACCTCCTGAACTTCATCGCCCCGATCAACGGCACCGCGACTCTCCAGGTCAACCGCGCCCAAGGCTCCGCGCTCATCCCGGATGTCGTCGTCTATCGCCTTGAGGGCGGGGCGTTCAACCCGTTCGCGTTCGGCACCGCCGCGAGCGACGGGCGACTCACGCTGACCTTCCCCGTCGCCAAGGGCGAACGCTTCTTCATCGAGATCGGCGCGGGCGGGGGCACGTCCGGCGTCTACGACCTCACGCTCTCGGGACTGCGATACGTTGACGACCATGCGATGTGGCGCGACGTCCAGAACGCGACCGAGATCGAGGTCTTCGACTTCCTCGGCTCAGGCTCCGCCACCGGGCGCATCGAAGGCTCGGGCGACTCGGACGTCTTCAAGGTTCGCTCGAAGGACTTCGCCCAGTTCACCGCCACTGTCACCAGCCTGACGCAGGGCTTCAACCCCAGGCTCGACGTCTACGAGACCTCCGTCGATCCCGCGGGACACACGATCCTGCTCCGCATCGGCAGCAACGACGATCTCAGCGGCACGGACACCAACGCCCGCGTCGTCTTCGCGGTCAACGGCGACCGGATCAGCGACGCCACCGGGCTTGAGTACCCCTGGTACTACCTCGTCGTTCGCGGCTCCAACGCCAACACCGACTTCGGCAACTACCGGCTCGACATAGGCTTCCCCCCCACCGACGATCACGCCGACGAGGGACAGTTCTCGCTCGCCACGCCCATCGCCGTCGATTCCAGCACGGGCGAAGGCGCGTCCAGCGGCATCATCGAGGTCATCGGCGATACCGACCTCTTCCGCTTCACCGCGCCGGCCGGCGGCCTCGCTCGCATCACCATCAGCCGTCCCACCGGCAGCAACTTCCTGCCGAAGGTCTCGCTGCTCGACTCGAGCGGGAACGACGTGGTCGCGCCCGTGGACGGCGTCATCCCCGCCGCCATCCAGGGCCAGGTGGTCCGCGGACAGACCTACTTCATCCTCATCGAGGCTTCCACCATCGCGTCCGGCTCGCAACGCACCGGCGCGTACACCGTCAACATGCTCGTCCCCCCGATCGACGACCACCCGAACGCGGGTGAGTGGTTCCTCGCCACCCCCATCCCGCTCGACGCCGCGACCGGCGACGGCGTGGTCGGCACGACGACGATGGGCCACCCGTCGAACCCCACGATCTTCCCGCTCGGCGATTCCGACCTCTTCACCTTCCTGACGATCGCGAACGGCGTCGTCACGGTCACCCTCACCCCGCTCGACACCACCCAGATCGCCATGACGGCGAAGCTGTCGATCTTCGACGCCGACTTCAACCTCGTGACGGATGACGTGTCCGTAAACCCCGTCATCGGCACCGGACCCGGCGAAGCCGTCGCGATCGTCCTCACCAACACCTTCATCAACCAGCGCTACTACGTCCTCGTCGAGGCCAACCTCAACAACCGCACCGGCGAGTACCGCCTCCACGTCGACGGCCCGCCCGGCGACGGCTCCGGCGGCGGCGACGGAGACGTGGACTTCGACAACCCCACCGTCATTACCCTCAGCACGGAGGACGGCGACGGCTCCATCAGCGGCGTCATCTCCCGACCCGGCGAACGCGACCTCTTCACCTTCACCACGCTCGGCGTCGGCCGCGTCTACGTCCAGGTCGTCACCCCCACCGGTTCCCTGCTCGACGCCAGCGTCACCATCCTCAACGCACCGAACTTCGAGGCCGTCCACGCCTTCGACGCGACCGGCATCCCCGGTGCGTCCGCGAATCTTGCCTACGACGTTGCCGGTGCGGGCCAGCAGTTCTGGATCATCGTGACCGGCCTCGGCAACGGCGTCGGCTCGTACACCCTGCGACTCGACACGCCGCCCGCCGTCTTCAAGCTGTACTACCCCGAGGGCTTCACCGGCTCGACGATCCGCGAGTTCGTCTCGCTCAACAACCCGAATCCATTCCCCGTCACCTACACCATCACCCTCCGCTACGAAACCGGAGACCGCGATCAGGTCATCGTCCAGAACGAGACCATCGCCGCCGGGAGCCGCGGCGGCGTGACGATCAGCGACGCGGCCAACGGCTCGCCCGTCGGCGCGCGCACCGAACCGTACTCCGTCATCGTCGAGTCCATCGGCGGGCCGCTCGCCGCGACCATGGCCCGCTACGACTTCAACAGCGCCATCGGCGATGCCTTCACCGGACGCATCTCCACGATCTGGACCTTCGCGCGTGTCGAGCGCGTGCCCGGCTCCATCTTCGATTTCATCGTCTTCTACAACCCGTTCGACTTCGACGTAAACGTCACCTTCACGGCGCACGACACCAACGGCAACGAGATCTCGTTCACGTCCACCGTCGGCGGGCTGCGTCGCGGCGGGTGGAACATCAGCGAGATCAACACGCTCCCGACCGGCGTCTTCGGCGCGCGTGTTACCGCCGCCGCCGCCGATCCGGCCAACGCCGCCGCCTTCAGGGGCATCGTCGCCGCCATCAGCCACTACGACTCGCCCGGCATGGCCGGTTTCGGCTCCCTCGGCGACTCCACCGGCGGAACCACGATCGGCGCCGTCCCGGGACTCACCAACGGCAACGGCTCAACCGCCGAACTCGTCCTGTACAACTCCAACCCCGTCCCTGCCTCCGTCACCGTCCGCGGGCGCTACATCCGCGTCGCTCTGCCGGACGTCGTCAAGACCGTCGAGATCCCCGCGCGCGGCACCCTCGTCCTCGCAGGCGGCGACCTCGGTTTCGCGGCCGGCCAGCCGGTCGGCGTCCGCTTCACCTCGAACGTCCCCGTCAGCGCGTTCGGCTCCGAACGCCGATTCGGTGAAGGCCACGACGTCCGAGGCGCAAACCTCGCCGCGACCGGGTGGTTCTTCGGCGACGCCTTCATCAACACCGTCCTCGCCGGCGAGTCCTACTTCGAGACCCTCACCCTCTACAATCCGACGCCCGTCTCCACGAACATCTCCGTCCGCCTGCTCTTCCTCGACGGCACCGATGACACCCTCGTCGTTCCCGTCGGCGCACGCGCCTTCACCGAGGTCCGACTCCACGAGGTGCTCGGCTCCGCCTTCCAGGCCAACGCGAACCGTCCGGCCCACTTCGATCCCTTCGCCGTGCTCGGCCGACCCGGACTCAACTTCTTCTCGATCTCCGCGACCGCGCCCATCCCCGTTATCGTGGGCTTCAGCCACTACGACCTCTTCCTCCGCGGCGGCTGGGGCACCGGAGGCGCGCCCTTCGGACTCACCAACGCCGTTCCCACGCTCGGCTGACTCAACCAGCCAACAACGCCCCCCTCGCGGAGCGGTGTGCCATCTGGCCCCGCTCCGCTTTCCTTTACCCGCAGCGAATCTCACTCGCCATCACGCTCGCGAGCAAACAAAGCGCCGATCTGAGGGGTTCAGTCACTCGTTGCCGTCGGGTAACCCGCGGCGACCCACGCATCAAGCCCGTCCGCGAACCAGCGAACGTTCTTGTACTCGAGTTCCATGAGCCGCTTGCCGACAGCCTTCGTCGTCGCGGTACCGCGGTTGTTCCCGTACACCACCAGGTTGCGGAACGACTCCAGATCGGGGTCTCGCCCGCCGCGCACGGGGAGCTTTGTCAGGTCGATCCGGCGCGCGCCCGCGATGTGCCTCGCTCGGAACTCCTGCTCGGAGCGGGTGTCCAGCAGCACGATCGCTCTCGGCTGCCGCTCTGCTTCCTGTGTCAGACGGCGAACCTCGTCCGTCGAAATCCTCGTTCGCTCCAGGTGCCGGTCGCTCGTGGTCGTGCCGCAGCCGGAAAGGAAGGCTCCGGCCACCGTGCCGATCCCGAACGCCAGAATCCAGGCCCCCGACGGTCGATTCCGAGTCCTCATGCGGGGAGAATAGTCGGGCTGTACGGCATGATCCGCCCGACGACCGGGGTGAGCCCCCGGGAGAGACCTGATGCTCCAGCTCGGCGCCATAATGGTCGCGACGTGTTGCGCGACACTCGCGCACACCCAGCCCGAGCAGGCCCTGCACGCCAGGCCACGGATCGTGGTCGAACATCTCGCCGCGTCTCCCGGCGAAGTCGCCTGGATCGGCGTCACGTTCGAGATCGACGAAGGATGGCACATTTACTGGGACGGCATCAACGACTCCGGCATGGCCGTCGAGATCGAAGCGGACCTTCCGGAGGGATGGCGACTGGGCGACATCCACTGGCCCGCGCCGAAGCGCTACTTTCCCTCCGCCAGCATCCTCGACCACGTCTACGAGGATCGTGCCACCCTCCTGCTGCCGTTGGAAATACCCGCATCCGCGCGCCCGGGTCGGGTCGAGCGATTCAGGATTTCGCTTTCCTGGCTGGTCTGCGCCGACCTCTGCCTGCCGGAGTCGACCTATCTCGAGGCCCGCGTCCTGATCGGCCGACCCGGCGAGCCTCGGCGAGTCTCCCGGGACCTGCGGCTCTTCGAGGAGGCGCGGGCACGCCTCCCCCGAGAGATTCCCCCTGATTCGCTCCAATGGGATAACCGTACGCTCGTGCTGACGGCCTCAAACGCCTCCCGCGTGGCCTTTTATCCGCGGCGCGACTCGCTGGAGCCGGTATCTATCATTGACGACGGCGTGGCCGAAGGGGGTCGGCTCGCCGTGCGTTTCCGGGAGGGCGATCAACCCGTCCACGGCGTCATGGAAGTGTGGCCGATCGGCGAGGGGCCGTCGGCCGTGTACCGAGTGTTCACGGAGCCGCCGTCCGCGGCTCGCCCGGGTGTGTAACCGGTCCCCGCGTCGCCGACGCGCCGGCCCTCCCGGACAACGCACAAGGAGGCCATTCATGCTGACCCGTTCCCGCAAGTCCGGCGCGATCGCCGCTCTCGTCGCTGCGTGCGCGATGACGCTCGCGGCGCCGCTCGCATCAGCCCAGGACGCCGTCAAACCCGCCGCCGTCAAGATGGCCGACACGGAGAAACTCGTCGGCCAGAAGGCACCGGACTTCAAGCTGGTGGACACCGAGGGCAAGACGCACGTCCTGAGCGAGTACGTGAAGAAGGGCAACGTCGTCGTGCTCGAGTGGTTCAACGGCGAGTGCCCCTACGTCGTGAAGCACCACGCCCACAACAAGACGATGGCGGACCTTGCCAAAGCCTACAAGGACAAGGGCGTCGTCTGGCTCGCCATCAACTCGGGCCACGAGGGGAACTCGACAACCGGCCCCGAGGTGAACGAGAAGTTCCGCAAGGAGTGGGGCATCGCGTACCCGATTCTCCACGACTACACCGGCGAGACCGGCCGCGCCTACGGCTCCAAGAACACGCCGACCATGTTCGTCATCGACAAGAACGGCATCGTCGCGTACGCCGGCGCGATCGACAGCGACTCCAGCCCCAACCGCCTCGGCCAGACCAACTACGTGAAGGACGCGCTGGAAGCCGTCCTCGCCGGCAGCACCGTTGCCACGCCCTACGCCAAGCCCTACGGCTGCTCCGTGAAGTACGGGCGCAACTGATCCGATCGCTCAATGCGAGCGCAACCACACCGGCCCGGGCCACGCGCGCCCGGGCTGTTTTCGTTTGTCGGGTCCGTCAGTCCTGACGGTAGAGGATGATCCGGTCCGCGTTCTCGTCGATCCCGGTGATGTCGGTGTCCCCGTCGCCGTCGCGATCGTGGAGGACGGCGCACGAGCCGGCCATGACCGCAGGGAGCGTGAAGCGCATCGTGAAGACGCCGCTGCCGTTATTGGTGTAGACGTGGAAGTCCCCGGAGCCGTAACTCGACGTGACCATGTCGAGGCTGCCGTCGCCGTCGAGGTCGCCGAGATCGATGGCGATCGGAAACTCGCCTGAATCGAACCACGTCTCAGGCCCCAGCCCGCCCAGCCCGTCGCCGAAGTGGATGGCGGCACGCCCGGCGGACGAGCACGCGACGGCGGCGTCTGGGATGCCGTCGCCGTTGAGGTCGCCGCACGCGACCATCCACGGGCGCGAACTGGTGGGGATCGACCCGTGGAGCGTGAATCCGCCCGCGCCGTTGCCGAGCATCGTCGAGATGCGCGAGTTGCTCCACCCGATCACGATCAGGTCCATGACGCCGTCGCCGTTCATGTCCGCTGCGACGACGCCGGTCTCGCCGTTCACGCCCGCATCGAAACTGACGGCGGGGTCGAAGGTTCCATCGCCGCGATTGCGCAGGAACGAGAGCGTCGAGGAGACGCGGTTCGCGGTCACGAGGTCCGGGAAGCCGTCGCCGTCGGCGTCGAACGCCGCCAGCCCGCGAGGCTGCTGTCCCACGGCGTACTTCACCTGCGGCAGGAACGTGCCGTTGCCGACACCGATCAGGATCGAGACGTTGTGGTCCAGGATGTTGGCGACGGCGAGGTCCACGATGCCGTCGCCGTTGAGGTCCAGCCCCTCGTTCGGGCTGCAGTGAAGCCCCGCGCCGTAGTGAACCGGTGCGGTGAACGTGCCGTCGCCGTTGTTGAGGAAGACGGAAACGTTCGAAGTGGCCTCGTTCGGCACGGCGAGGTCGAGGTCGCCGTCGTCGTCGAGATCACCGCCGTGCGCGCCGTAGGGGACGTCGCCAGGGATCAGCACGCCCGTCATCGTGAAGTTCAGCGAACCCGGCCCGGTGCGTGCCCAGAAGCCCGACGTGAACCCTCGATCGAGCGAGTCACCGTTGATCGCCTTCAGCCCACGCGAGACCTGAACGGTCACACGCTCACCGGGCGAGTACGGCCGGGGGCGCACGAAGGCCACGGTGCGGCTGTCCAGCAGCACGTGCTCGCCCGCGACCGGGCCGCTCCAACGCCCAGCCACATTCAGCGTGAGCGCGTCGAGCGTCGCGGGATCGATCGGCAGCGTGAAACGGACGATGACGACGCCGTTGCGATCGAACCCCAGGAACTCGGGCGGCGGGACGACCGATTCGACCGCGAAGCGCGGTTGAACAAGCGCGGCAGGAGGAGCGACCTCCGGCGTTCGCTGCCCGATCGCTATCGGCGTCAGCACGGCTGCCGCAACCGTCGCCGCGGTCATCATCGCACGTTTCAACACCATCTTCGCACCTCCCCGGCAGACCGCCCGATCTCGCTCAGCCGCAGCCCGCGCTCCAAGCGTTCAGGAACGCCAGAAAGTCGATCGTGTTCACCGTCCCGTCGCCGTTCAGGTCGGCGCGCTCCTCGCCCCCGGCCCAGTCGTTGAGAAACGCGAGGAAGTCGAGCGTCGTGACCTCGCCGTCGCGGTTCCAGTCCGCGACGCACGGCGGCTGGAACTCGACCCACAGCGCCGGACGAACCGCGGGGTCGGGGTTCTCGCGCGTGTCGAACCGCTTCGCGCCGGGAATCACGCTCTCGTCGGCGATCACGATCCAGCCGAAGTTCGACGCCGGATCATCGAGCCAGGCCTGCACGTCGGCCACCATGCGGCCGGTCGAACCCCAGACATACGGCCCGACAGCGCCGACCACGATGCTCGCGGAAGACGTCGGATCGAAGTCACCGCCCGGCGCATCCCAGAACTCGCCCGGATAGAACGTGTGGAGCCACGTGGCGTCGCCAGGCTCAGCGGCCGCGCCCTGGCCTTCGGCCCCAACGGCGTCCGAGGCTCCTTCGCCCCAGTCTCGCACCACGCGATGGACGGCGACATCGACGCCGCCGACGATCGTTTTCGACATCTGGAGCGTGAGCGTCACGCGGAGGATGACCGAGCCTTCGGGCACCACGCCCGCGACGTCGAACGCGACCAACGCCCTCCGCTTTTCTCCCAGCGCGGTCGTGCCCGCGAAGCAGTGCTGCCCTGCACCGTTGCTCAGCGAGCCGTCGTCCGTTTCGCAGAGGGTGTTGTCGCGCACGGCCACGAGCCTCGCTTCATCCACAGCGCGCGAAAGCCCGCCCGCAGCGCACGACGCGACCAACGCGCAACCGATTGTCGCTCTCCGCACGGGCGGCCTCCGAAGACTCGCGGCGTTCCCGCCAAGCCACTGTACCAGAGGCGCCCGGGCCGACAAAGGCCATCGAACCATGGACGCGACCGATGCCGCTGAACCGAGGGACTCCCCGCGGTTGCACGCTCAGGCGACGCCGTCGCGTGTTGCCATGAAGCGGATCAAGTCGATGCACCGCGCTGCGTATCCGGCCTCGTTGTCGTACCACGACACGACCTTGAAGAACCGATCGTTCAACTGGATGCACGCCTTGGCGTCGTAGATCGACGAGCGGCGATCCCCGATGAAGTCGCTCGACACGACCTCTTCGTCGGTGTACCCGAGCACGCCGGACATCGTCCCTTCCGCCGCCTGCCGCATCGCCTGATGGATGGCGTCGAGGGTGGTCGGGCGTGCGGTGCGGAATGTCAGGTCAACGGCCGAGACGTCCGCGGTCGGCACGCGGAAGGCCATGCCGGTCAGTTTGCCCTTGAGGCTCGGGATGCAGAGCGTAACCGCCTTGGCCGCGCCCGTGCTGGCCGGGATGATGTTCTGGTAGGCGTTGCGGCCGCCTCGCCAGTCCTTCTTGCTCGGGCCGTCCTGCGTGGGCTGGGTGGCCGTCGCCGCGTGCACCGTCGTCATCAGCCCTTCATCAAGCCCGAACGAATCGTGGATGATCTTGGCCACCGGCGCGAGGCAGTTCGTCGTGCAACTCGCGTTCGAGACCACGTCGTGCTTCCCCGGGTCGTACTGCTCGTGGTTCACCTTGTAGCAGAGCGTCGGCACCTGCTCGGTGCTCTTCGTCGGGGCGGAAATGACCACCCGCCGGCAACCGTTGTTCTCAACGTGCTTATGCGCGCCCTCGTAGTCGGTGAACAATCCCGTCGATTCGAGCACGTATTGCACGCCCGCATCGCCCCACGCCAGTTTCGACGGGTCGCGCTCGGCCGTCGTCCGTGTCGCGCGCCCATTCACGGTGAACGACGAATCCGTCGCTTCGATCACCGCCGGCTTGCCGCCGAGCGTGAATCGGCCGTGCATGGTGTCGTACTTCAGCAGGTACGCCAGGTTGTCGGCGGGCACCAGGTCGTTGACCCACACGATCTCCAAACGCGGGTCTTCCGCGGCGATGCGGTACACCAGCCGACCGATCCGTCCGAACCCGTTGATCCCGATCCGAATGGCCATGACCGCACCTCCGGGCCTGCTCAGGCCGCGACTGCCGTTGCGTCCGTCGCAACACTAGAGACCACGCCGACCGACTTTCCAGCACGATCAGACCACGGCCAATGATCGACTGCCGGAGACGGCACCGCCGGCCGCTCGCGTCGCGCCGATCCACTTGTGCAGCGTCTCGTCCGCAGCGTGCAGCGCCTGCTCCGCGGGATCCAGGCCCGGCAACCACAGCCGGTCCCACTCGTAGACGAGCCAGCCGCCGAAGCTCTCTTCCGAGAGGGCGTCCACCGCTGCCCGGCAGGGCACGTCGCCGCGGCCGAGCGCACACGGCTGTCCGCCAGCCAGATCCTTCACTCTGGCGATCCAGAGCCGATCGCCGAGCGTGCGGATGGCGTCGCGAGGCTGCTCGCCCGCCGCATGCCCGACCGCGACCGAGTAGGCGGCTCCGAGCATCGGATGCCCCACCCGGTCGATCAGGTCCATGAGGTCCGAAGCGGTGTGGAATGATCCGCCGTTCTCGACGACGATCCGCACCCCGCGCGCACGCCCCGAGTCCGCGACAGCTCGAAGTCGTGGCGCGATCCGGCTCATGCACGATTCAACCCTCTCCCGCTTCGGCGCCTCGAACCCGAAGACACGCACGAACGCACACCCAAGGCTGTCCGCCAGTTCAACCTCTCGCTGAGCCAGGCGAACCTGCCGCATGGGGTCGCCCAGAACCAGCCCCACGACCGGCGGCGTGATCGGCGCGTCAAACCTCGCCGAAGTAGCCAGACACGGGATCGCCAGACCCGCTTCGACGGCCAGCCGTCGCGTCTTGTCGGGGTCAGTCAGGGCCGGGTCGCACGCCAGATCGGTCGATGCGGACCCGAGCGTGCGCAGTTCGACGCCGTCGAACTCGAGATGGGCGGCGAAGTCGAAGACCTGCCCCAGCGTCCATTCCGGACAGGCCACCGTGCTGAATGCCGTCTTCATGCCATCGCCTCGTGTCGTCCGTGAGTCGTCGATCGCGCAGATCGGGTGAATGCGGCTCGATGGTAGTGCCACGTCGGGAACCGTCAAACAGCACACGATCGGCCTCACCGACCGACTGCGATACCCGAACTTAAACCGATCGACAGCGCATGGCCACGCGGGCTGAAGTCCGATATTGACTGGAACCGGAGGTCACAAAAATGTCGAACAACCTGTAAGAGACCGGGAATACAGGACTTAGCGACAGGTGCCGCCCCCACAACCCGCCTCGGCGGCACTCCTGACCCGGCAATCGACTTGCGCACGATAACTCGACCGAAGCGGCCCCCCGCCACGGCCGATGGTGATATCGGTATGGCAGGGAGACTGCACAGGTTGCGAGGCTTGGAGACTCCCATGATCTGTCCGCGAATGAGCAGCAGAGCCGCCCTCGGGGGCCTCATCGCCCTCGCCTTGGCCGCCACGGGCTGCGGGTATTCGGCGGCCGAGGAATCCATGCTCCTGCGGGGCGTGGTCTTCCAGCCGTTGGCCGGCGACGGCTCCAGCATCGAGCCGGTCCACGCCCGCCGGGCCGCGCTGCTCCGCAACGACCTCGCCGCCGCTGACCGCGGCTCGCTGGACAGCATCGTTCGCTAGCCGCCGTTCGGGCCACCGGCTGTCTGACCGATTGTCTAGGCTCCCGAACCGGGGCGTGTGGGCACTGCCGCCCCGCGAGCACGACGGGAGCGACCGATGCCCTCCGACCAATCCGGCCCGCCGTCGCGGGTGGACATGACCACCGACCTCGAAGGCCGACTCGACTACGCCGGGTACCTGTCCCTCGACACGCTGCTCAGCGCGCAGCGCCCGCTGTCTTCCCCCCCCCATCACGACGAACTGCTCTTCATCATCCAGCACCAGACCACCGAACTCTGGTTCAAGCTCATCATCCACGAGTTGCGGGCCGCGATCGAGCACGTGCGGCGCGATGAACTTGAACCGTCGTTCAAGATTCTCGCCCGCGTCAAGCATGTTCAGTCGCAGTTGCTCGACCAGTGGAGCGTGCTCGCAACGCTCACGCCGAGCGAGTACGTCCAGTTCCGCCACGTGCTCGGCCCGGCGAGCGGGCTGCAATCCGCCCAGCACCGTATGGTCGAGTTCCTGCTCGGTGCGAAGGACGAGCGGATGCTCGCTGTGTTCCGCCACAAGAAGGAGACGCACGCCGAACTCGAGCAGGCCCTGCGGGCGCCCAGCCTCTACGACGAGTTCCTCCGCCACCTTGCTCGACGCGGGCTTCCGATCCCCGATGACGTACTGCGCCGCGATACCTCGCGCCCGCACGAGTCGCACCCCGGCGTGATCGACGTGATCAAGCGAATCTACGACGAGCCGCGTTCGCACTGGGACGCCTACGAGATGTGCGAGAAACTCGTGGACGTTGACGAGCAGTACGCGCTCTGGCGGTTCCGCCACCTCAAGGTCGTCATGCGGATCATCGGCTTCAAGCGCGGCACGGGCGGCACCGCCGGCGTCGCCTATCTGAAGCACGCCACCGAACGCACGTTCTTCCCGGAACTCTGGGACGTCCGCACCCTCGTCCAAGGCCCGGGGGGCATGTGATGGCACACGGCACGCAGGTTCTCGAATCCCCCCCGCCCGGTGTCTCGTTCGGAGCGGAGATCGCCGATGCCGTGCGAGCGATGGGCGACGGCGCGCTCACCGAGGAAGACCTCGTTCGCCACGTCCACCCGCTCTTCTCTCGCGTGCTGCGCCGGGATGAAATCTACCTCTCGAACCATTCGCTCGGCCGCCCGCTCGACCGAACCGCGGACGACATCCGACACGCCCTCGACCTGTGGTACGAGCGGCTCGACGGCGCATGGCCGTCCTGGATCGAGGCATCGAGCCGCTCTCGCGCGATGCTCGCCGCGCTCGTCGGGTGCTCGCGGCCGGACGCCGTCGTGCCGCGCGTCTCCGCGGGGCAGGGGCTGCGAGCCGCGATCAACTCGCTCCCGACACACCGTCCGCGGATCGTCACGACGCGGGGCGAGTTCGACTCGGTCGATTTCATCCTCAAGACCTACCAGCGCAAGGGGAGGGCGGACGTACGCTGGGTTGCGCCGGACGATCGCGGCCTCTTCTCCGCCGACGCGATCATGGACGCCATCGATGCCGACACCGACCTCGTCGTCGTCAGCGTCGTCTACTTCGTCACTGGCCAGGTTCTCGAAGGCCTCGACCGCATCATCGCGCGAGCCCACGACGCCGGCGCCCTCATCCTGCTCGACGCCTACCACGCCGCCGGGGCAATCCCGTTACAACTCGACCGTCTCGGCCCGGACTTCGCCATCGGCGGCAACTACAAGTACACGCGCGGCGGCCCCGGCGCGGGATGGCTTGCCATCAACCCCAGGCACCTCGAACAAGGCCCGCTTCCCGCTCTCTTTACGACGGACACCGGCTGGTTCGCCAAACGCGACACCTTCGCGTTCCGGCGACCCGAGCGGCCGGAACTCAGCCCCGGCGGGGACGCCTGGCTCGAAGCGACCCCGGCCGTCCTCACCTGCTTCCAGTCGCTCGCAGGGCTGGAGCTCACGCTCGCACTCGGTGTCGAGCGGCTGCGCGGCTACAGCCTTGAACAGCAGGCCTACCTCGAGGATGAGATGGCAAGAGCAGGCGTTCCTGTGCTCGATGTCGAGCCGCACGGGGCCTTCCTGCTCGTCCCGACTCCCCAGCACGCCGAGATGACGCGACGGCTGCACGAGGCAGGCGTGAACACCGACAGCAGACCAGCGCCGCACGACCCCTCCTCCGGCTACGTGCGACTCTGCCCCGACATCCTGAACACGCGGGACGAACTCCGCCGGGCTGCGACCATCATCGGTGGTGTGTACGGCACACTCTAACCATGCGCCGATGGTGGAAACTCGCCCGCTCCCCTCCTCTTCCTCCCGTGTCATGGGGCAGCGCCTTTGCAGGCCACGCTACTCCCGCTCCTCTTCCTCTGAGCCCTGCGCCGGCAACACGACCGTGAAGTCCGTGCCCTTGCCCACCTCGGAGTGGACCTCGATCCGGCCGCCGTGCGCTTCGACGATCCGCCGCGCCGTCGGCAGGCCGAGTCCCGTGCCGCCCGATCGCGTGGTGAAGTAGGGATTGAAGATTCGACCGAGTGTTTCCGCAGGGATGCCCGGGCCAGTATCGATGACGTGGATGACGAACGATGCACCGTCACTCGCGCCCTCGTGCCCTGTTCGAACGATCAGTTCACGCGGGCGGTCGTCGCCCAGACCCGCCATGGCCTGCACGGCGTTGAGCATCAGGTTGAGCAGCGCCTGCTTCAGATGGGCCGCATCGACGACGGCAGCGAGAGAACCCGGCGCCAGGTCCGCCCGAAGCCGCACGCGATGCCGCTCGGCTTGGGGCATGAAGAAGTCGATCAGTTCGCTGACCACCCGGTTCAGGTCCGTTGGCGCGGGGTCGAGGCGGAGTTCGCCCGCGTACTCCAGAAAGTCCGTCAGGATGCCCCGGAGCCGATCGACCTCGCGCCCGAGGGAGTCGAGTCGCCGCAGCAGCCGTCCTTTCTCGTCCGATTCGCCCGGAATCTCGCCGACGCCCTCGCGGAGGAGTTGCACGTTCAGGCCGATGGTTGAGAGCGGGTTCTTGATCTCATGCGCCAGGCCACTCGTCATCGCTCCGAGTTCGGCCAGTCGCTCTGCCCCCCGCGCCCTGCGTTCCGCGGCCCGGACCCGCCTGACCTGCCGTCGGAGCAGCCCCCTCGCCATCAGCGCGGCGAAGGCGACCCCGACGGCGAAGCCGATCATCGCTGGCGCAAACCACCCCGGGAGAAGTCGGGCTTCGGTCGAGATCGCGATGGCGGTGTTGACGAGGATCAAGCGTGCCGAAGGATACCGGCCAACCTTCGTTCACCGCGAGACGCGCCCCCGCGCCGGGGCCGGCTCGCTCACCGCCTCGGTGTGCGGGCGTAGTTCCGCTTCGGCATCACCGTCACCACCGGGTCCGAGCGGCGCACTCTCGTAGCCTTCCAGCCCTTGTCCGATATCTGGGCGTCGTAGACAACCGACGAGCCATCCTTCAACGCGCGGAACCCATCCCCATCGATGGCGGAGAAATGGACGAAGATGTCCTGCCCATCGGGGCCGATGATGAAACCAAACCCTTTGCGCGGGTCGAACCACTTCACGACACCCTCGGTCTCCGTGATGGTCTGCGGCGGCAACTCGGTCATGCAACGATCCCCCAACGTCGCGTGAAGACGCCCACACCCGCACCAACGAACGGCAGAGACGAGAACTTGCTGTCATGCCGGGACTTCAACACAAACCCCCTGCACCATCTGCCGCGGATCGCGGCACGCACGAGCGAGCGCCGCGGTCGCGATGCCACGACAGCCCGACCACGGACCTTGTCCAGATTACCAGAAACGCGCCGGCGGTCAACCGGACAGGCGCAGGAGGAGCAAAGCGCGCGCAAACACCCTCCACGAATGGGGTTAGCGCACACCACCCCCGACGGCCCAGGTTGCTCAAACCCCCGCGGCCGAGGCCTGCTCCGACATCGCCTGCTTCCGGCTCAGTTTGATCCTGCCCTGCTCGTCCACGAGGATCACCTTCACCTTGACGATGTCGCCGACCTTCACCACGTCGGTCACGCTCTTGACGTAGCCCTCCGCGAGTTCGGAGATGTGGCACATGCCGTCGGTGCCCGGCGCGAGTTCGATGAACGCGCCGAAGTCCTTCACCGAGATCACCTTGCCGTTGTAGACCGTGCCGACCTTGATCTCCTCGCAGAGCGCCTCGATCTCGGCCCGGGCGGCGTCGATCGACTCGCCGTTCGGCGCGGAGACCATCACCGTGCCGTCGTCCTCGACGTCGATCGTGACGCCGTGCTTGTCCTGCAGGGCGCGGATGGTCTTCCCGCCCGGCCCGATCAGCTTGCCAATCTTCTCCGGGTGGATGTTGAGCGTGATGAGGCGAGGGGCGTAGACCGAGATCGACTCGCGCGGCCTGGCGATGCACGCTTCCATGCGGTCGATGATCCTGAGCCGGGCGACGCGGGCCTGCTCGAAGATGCGGGTGATCTGCTCGACGTTCAGGCCGCGGGCCTTCAGGTCGAGCTGAATCCCCGTGATCCCGCCGCGGGTGCCCGAGACCTTGAAGTCCATGTCGCCGAAGAAGTCCTCCTCGCCGATGATGTCGGTGACGAAGACCTCTCTCCCGCCGGAGTCATCCGTGAACCGGCCGACGGAGATGCCGGCGCAGGTCGCGGTGATGGGCACGCCCGCGTCCATCAGCGCGAGGCACCCGCCGCAGACCGAGGCCATCGACGAGCTGCCGTTCGACTCGGTGATGTCGCTGACGACGCGGATGGTGTACGGGAACACGTCGGGCGAAGGGAGGATCGCCATGAGCGACCGCTCCGCGAGCGCGCCGTGCCCGATCTCTCGCCGCCCCGGCCCCATGATGCGCTTGGCCTCGCCCGTCGAGAAGGGCGGGAAGTTGTAGTGCAGCGTGAACTTCTTGGAGTACTCGGGGATCAGCCCGTCCACGATCTGCTCGTCGCGGGCGGTGCCGAGCGTGCAGGAGACGAGCGACTGGGTCTCGCCGCGCTGGAAGAGAGCGGACCCGTGCGTGCGGGCGAAGACGCCGACCTCGCACTCGATCGGGCGGATCTCGTCGAACTTCCGTCCGTCGGCCCGCACGCCGCTCTCCACGATGAGGCGTCGGGTGATCTTCTTCTCCAGCGTGCGGAAGGCCTCGACCGCCTGTGCGCGCGCCCTGGCCGACTTCGCGTACTCCTCGTACGTGCCGCCGGTCCTGAGGGGGAAGTGCTCGTCGAGCACCCTCGCCCGCAGGGCATCGACCGCGTCGTTGCGTTCCTGCTTGCCGGGCAGTCTCCGGGCCGCGGTCAGGGGCGCCTCGGCGACCGCCTTCACCTTCGCAACGACTTCGGGGTCGGGGAGCGAGAGGTCGCCGACGCGCTTCTCGCGCCCCGCTTTCGCGGCCAGTTCCTCGATCGCGGCGAGCGTCTCGGCGATCTGCGACTGCCCGAAGCGGATGGCCTCGACCATGTCCGCCTCGGTGATCTCCGCCGCGCCGACCTCGATCATGTTCACGCCGTCCTTGTGCCCCGCGAGCACGAGGTCGAGGTCGGAGTAGTCCATCTGGCTGACGGTGGGGTTCACGACGAATCGCGGCCCGTCGTCGGTGTGGATGCGCGCCACGCGAACGGTCGCCGTCGGCCCTTCGAACGGCGCGTCAGAGATCGCGAGCGCGGCCGACGCCGCCGTCCCCGCGAGCACGTCGGTGTCGTTCTCGCCGTCGTGGCTCATCACCCAGACCTGGACCTGGATCTCGTCCACGAACCCGTCGGGGAAGAGCGGCCTGATCGGGCGGTCGATCATCCGCATCGTGAGGATTTCCTTCTCGTTCGGCGCGCCCTCGCGCTTTCGGAATCCGCCCGGGAACTTGCCCGCCGCGGGCAGTTTCTCGCGGTAGTCCACCGTGAGCGGGAAGAAGTCCAGCCCCTCGCGTGCGGGCGCGCGGACGACGGTCGCCAGCACCGTGCTCTCGCCGTAGGTGGCGAACACCGCCGACGACGCCTGCCGTGCGATCCGGCCGGTCTCCAGGACGAGCGTGCGACCGCCGATCTCGCGCTCGACGCGGACCGCGCCCAACTTCGACGCATACTGACCCATGTGCTTCCGCCTCTTTCATCATCGCCGGTCGGCGCGCGCCCATTCGCGGGCGCATCGCGGGCCGGCACGTGCGTGTGCGGCTCCCCCGGCCACCCGAGAGGCAGAAGGCAGGATGCAGCCTGTTCCCACGACGATCGGCTGCCGCCTGCCCACTGCCGCTGAGGACCGGCAGGCCGCGTTCTCAAACGAATCGGGCCTCCCCGCTCGCGCGGACAGGCCCGTGCTGGTTCACTTCCGCAGGCCGAGCCGCTGGATGGTGTCCAGGTAGCGGTCGCGGTCGGTCCTGGCGAGGTACCGGAGCAGGCGGTTGCGCTTGCCGACCATCATGATCAGGCCGCGCCGCGTGTGGAAGTCCTTGCGGTGCGAGCGCAGGTGCTCCGAGACCTGCTTGATGCGGTCCGTGAGCAGGGCGATCTGGACTTCGGGCGAGCCGGTGTCGCCCTCCCGGCGGGCGAAGTCCGTCACGATCTGTCTGCGGGTCTCGGCGGCGGTCGCCATGGCGCGTTGGTTCCTGGCCTGAAGGGTGGCACGGTCGCCCGGCGCAGTCCCACCGCGCCGAGCCATCCCGTCGAGGGCCGATCCTAGGCCGAGGCTGCCCGGCCATCAACCGATCGGGCCTGCCGCGCTCCTCCCACCCCCCGCGCTTCACCCACGGGCCGTATCCTCCCTCCGTCCGGCGTCGGACCGCCGGCCGGGAGGACACCCATGCGGCTTTCCAGCCGGGTCGAGGGCCTGAAGCCCTCCGTCACCGTCGCCTTCGGCAACAAGGCCAAGGCCCTCAAGCGTTCCGGCGTGGATGTCCTCGACTTCACGCTCGGCGAGCCGGACTTCGACACCCCGCAGCCCATCAAGCAGGCGGCGATCGACGCCCTGCTCGCGGGCCAGACCAAGTACATGCCCACGCTCGGCGACCCGGCCACGCGCCAGGCCATCGCGGACAAGTTCACGCGCGACAACGGCATCCCCGGCCTGACCGGCGACCACGTCGCGATCTCCTCCGGCGGCAAGCACTCGCTCTACGTCGCCATGCAGTGCCTGCTGGACCCGCCGCCGCCGGGGCAGGCGCCGCTCGAGGTCATCATCCCCGTCCCCGGCTGGGTGAGTTACGCGCCGATCGCGGAACTCGCGGGGGCGCGCGTCGTCGAGTTGCCCACGCTCCCGGCCAACGACTTCAAGATCACGCCGGCGCAGCTGCGCGACGCCATCACGCCTCGCTCGCGGCTCCTCATCCTCAACAGCCCGAGCAACCCCTGCGGCACGATGTACACCGAGTCGGAGCTGCGCGCGCTCGCCGCCGTCATCGCCGACGCCGCGCGCTCGACCGCGCCCGACCTCGTCGTCATCTCCGACGAGATCTACGAGAAGATCGTCTACGGCGGCATCGCGCACTTCTCGATCGGCTCGGTCCCCGAGGTCGCCGACCGCGTTCTCACGGTCAACGGCATGAGCAAGGCCTTCGCGATGACGGGCTGGCGCGTCGGCTACGCCGCGATGCCCGGCGAGTTCGGCAAGCGCCTCATCGGCGCGATGGCGACGCTCCAGGGCCAGATGACGACCAACATCACCTCCTTCGTCTACCCCGCGATCCGGGCCGCGCTGGCCGAGTGCGCCGCCGACGCCGGGCGCATGCGCGACGCCTTCGCGCGCCGGGCCGATCTCATCACGCGGCTGCTGGCGGGCGTGCCCGGCGTGCGGACCGTGCGCCCCACCGGCGCGTTCTATGTTTTCCCCGACGTTTCATCGCACTTCGGCCGCACGTCGCCGGGTGGCCGGCGCATCGACTCGTCGCTCGCGCTGTGCGAGGCGCTGCTGGACGAGGCCCGCGTCGCCATCGTCCCCGGCGAAGACTTCGGCGGCTGCGCGAAGAACCACGTCCGCATCACCTTCGCCTGCTCAGAGAGCCAGGTCGAGCGCGGCGTGGCGGCGCTGGGTGGGTTCCTCTCGCGCCTGGCGTGAGGCCCCCGGCCCCGCGGCGGTGCGGCCCTGCGCCGATGTGTCCCCGCGCACCATCCGCGATACCCGTCCGCTGCCGGGTCCACGCCCGTCGCCGGCCCATGAACGCCGACCGTCGATGGCCCGACGGCGAGCGTGGATGCAGCAACAACGGCTGTTGATGGATCAACAGCGACCGTTTGCGGGCTTCCGCGAAGGTCCGCACGCGGTTCCCGCACGCGCCGGGGCGTTTCGCGCAGCATCCGCGCCCCCTCCCCCGCCCCCGGCACGCCCTACCAGCCCCGCGTCTCGCTGATGCAGAGCGGCGAACTGGCCCTGCGCTGGAAGTGCGACAACCCCGCAGGCTCCGCGGGAACCATGTACGAGGTGCAGCGCCGCGTCGGCGACGGGGCGTACGTCTTCGTCGGCTCCGTCGGCGAACGCACCTTCGCCGATGAGTCGCTCCCCGCCGGGGCCGCCACCGTCCTCTACAGGGTCACCGCCGTCCGCTCGACCAGGCGCGGCGAGCCGGCGCTCTTCGTCGTCAACTTCGGCGTCGGCGGCGTCTCCGTCTTCACCGCCTCCGCGGGCGAGCAGGACGAGAACGCCGAGCAGGGCGAGCGCGTCCGCCTGGCTGCCTAGCAAGCCGACACGATCAGAAGCACGCGGGGCGTCGGGCGAAGGCCCGGCGCCCTGTTTCACTTGAGAAAATCGCCAAATGGCCAAAGCGCCAAAGGGCCAAATGAACAACTAAGAATCTTCGCCGGGCGCGGGCGAGGGCAGCGCGTCATCCTCCCCGCGCAGCCGCAGCACGAACCGGCCGCTCTCGGCCTCGTGCATCACCGAGATCGCACGCCGCCTGACCAGTTCCAGCACAGCCAGGAACAGCCCGATCGCCTCCGGGCGCGTGCGCCCCGCGAACAGGGCGCGCAGCTCGATCCCGTCCGGCTCGCGGCGCAGGCGGTCCAGCACGTCCTCGGCGTGCAGCTCGATCGGCGTGTCGTCCGCGACGACCTCGTGCTCGCCCAGCCGATCGAAGGCCACCGTCTCGCTGATGCGCCGGAACGCCTCGACGAGATCGATCAGCGACACGTCCTCCAGGTCGATCTGCTCATCGCCCTGCGGGTCGGCCGCCGCCGCCCGGTCGAAGCCCGCCCGCCCGCCGGGGAAACGCCGCTGCCACTCGTCGTGGCGGCGGGCCAGCTCGTCGGCCACGTCGCGGTACATCTTGTAGGCGAGCAGCTGGCGGACGAGTTCGGCCCGCGGGTCGTCCGCCTCGCGGCCCGACTCTCCTCCCCCGCTCCCCCCCTCACCCTCACCCGCCCGTGCCCCCCCCTCGGATGGAGGCCGGAGCAGGCGCGACTTGATCTCCATGAGCGTCGCGGCCATGACGAGAAACTCGCCAGCCCGCTCCACGTCCACGCGCTCGACGTGCGAGAGAGAGCCGAGGTACTGGTCCGCGATCGTGGCGACCGGGATGTCCGCGACGTCCACCTCGGCCTTGCGGATCAGGTAAAGCAGCAGGTCGAGCGGCCCCTCGAACGCCTCCAGCCGCACCGTGTACTCGCCCTGCGCCACCCGCCGCTCCTTGCGAACCCCGCCCCCCACGAATCCCCGTCCGGTCCGTCCGCCCCTTGCTGCTGCTTTGCTTTCCCGGCCAGTGTACCCTTCCCTCATGCCGCGGACCCGACCGGCGCAGCCGCCCACCGCGCCCCCCACCGCCAACCCGCCCGCCGAGGCCGAACTCGACTTCGCCCGGGGCGTGATCCGCGCCGAGGCCGACGCCCTCGACACCCTCGCCGACCAGCTGGACTCGCGGTTCACGCTCGCGGTCGACCTGCTCGCCCGGTGCCCCGACGCGGGCGGCGCCGTCCTCGTCACCGGGCTGGGCAAGAGCGGGCTGATCGGGGCGAAGATCGCGGCGACGCTCTCCTCGCTCGGCATCCCCTCGCACCCCGTCCACCCCACCGAGGCCGCCCACGGCGACCTCGGCCGGTTCCGACCCGCCGACACCGTCATCGCCCTCAGCCGCTCCGGGGAGACGGACGAAGTCGTCAACCTCGCGGCGGTCCTGCGGCAGGACGGCATCCCGATCATCTCGATCACCGGCGGCGACGGACGCGACCCCGACCGGCCCCGGTCGAGCCTGGAACGGCTCGCCACGGTCGCGCTCACGCTCGGTGACGGCGACGAGGCAGGGCCGGTCTCCGCGCCGACCTCGTCCACGGCCGCGACGCTCGCGCTCGGCGACGCCCTCGCCCTCGCCGCCGCGCGCCGGCGCAACTTCACCGACGCCGACTTCGCCAAGCGCCACCCCGGCGGGGCGCTGGGCGGCCTGCTCCGTCCCATCACCGAACTGCTCCGGTTCCGCGCGGGCGTGAACACGCCGCTCATCCCCCACGACCGCTCCGTCGCCGACGCCCTGCGCGAAGCCTCGCGGGCGGGCCGACGACCGGGCGCGATCTTGCTGGTGGACCCGGCGAGCGGCAGGCTCTCGGGCATCTTCACCGACGGCGACCTGCGGCGGCTCATCCTGCGCGACGCGGCCGAACTCGCACGCCCCATCAGCGAGGTGATGACGCGCTCGCCGCGCTCGCTGCCGCACGACGCCCTGCTGCGCGACGCGGTCCGCATGGTGCGCGAGCACCGCCAGGACGAGATCCCGGTCGTGGACGGCGAGGGCCGCCCCGTCGGGCTGCTCGACGTGCAGGACCTCGTCGCCATGCGCCTCGTCAGGAACGACCCGTGAGCGTCCCCGCCTCCGTCACACTCCTGATCCTCGACGTGGACGGCGTCATGACGGACGGGTCCATCGTCTACGACGACCGCGGCGGCGAGACCAAGGCCTTCAACGTCCGCGACGGCTTCGGCGTGAAGCTGTGGGTCGAGGCGGGGGGGGCGTGCGCGATCGTCACCCGCCGCGGCGGCGAGGCCGTGCGCAGGCGCGCCGCGGAACTCGGCATCGAATCCGTCATCGAAGCCGCCGGCGACAAGGGGGATGCCGTGCGGGAGGTCTGCCGGCGAACGGGCGTCGCGCCGGACCGCGCGGCCTACCTCGCCGACGATTGGCCCGACCTCGCCGCCATGCGCCTCGTCGCCTATCCCATGGCGGTGGCGGACGCGGACCCGCGCGTGCGCGAGCGGGCACGGTTCGTGACGCGTGCGCCCGGCGGCCGCGGCGCGGTCCGCGAGGCCGTCGAGCACCTGCTCGAAGCACGCGACGCGCTCACGCCGCTCTTCCGGAGGTACGATGGCACCCAGACCTGACCCAGCCCCCCCCCGCGACCCGCGCCGAACCGTCATGCTCGCGTCGATCGCGCTGGCGGGCGTCGTCGTGGTCGCCGTCGTGTTCCTCGCGGTGCGCGGCCCGGGGGCGAAGCACGGCACGAACCCGGGCGACTTCCCCGACCTCATCCCGCCCGGCGCGCGCGACGCGACGCTGCTCGGCGGCCAGCCGCAGCCCACGGGCGCGTCCGGCCTCTTCGTGCAGGTCATGGACCGCAACGACCCGACGCGGCTCGCCGGGGAACTGCGCTCGCGCACGGTGCAGCCGACGAACCCGGGGCGGTACCACGTCGGCACGCCGAGGGCCTGGATGTTCCTGAAGGACGGGCGGGCCGTGCACGTCGAGGCGAACGAGGGCACGCTCTACATGCCCGACCGCTCGCGCGAGCCGGAGTCCGGGCGCTTCGTCGGATCGGTCGTCATCCGTCTCTTCGAGATGCCGGCGGACGGCACGAGGCCGGACATCGACTCCGACGAACCTGCCCTCACAGCGCGCACCGAGTCGCTCACGTTCGACTTCACGCTCGGCGAGGTCTCGACGCCGGACCGCCTCCTGCTCAACGGCCAGGGGGTCGAGTTCGCCGGATCGGACGTGAAGATTCTCGTCAACCAGGTGCTCGAACGCCTCGAGGTGGCGACGGTCGCGCGCGGCGAGTACCTCCGCGTCGATCCCGCGGAGCGGGCCCGCTCGACCGCCCGCATGCGCGAGCGCCGCGAGGCGGCCGCGAGGCCCGAGCCTGCCGCCACGCGGGCCGAAGCCGACGCACGGCCGGGCGCGACCGTCCGGGCCGACCGCGCGGCCGGCACGCCGCCACCCCCCCCAGCGTCCGAGCCTGCCCCGGCCGTCGAGCCGAAGGAGTCGTTCTATCACGCGCTCTTTCAGCGCGAGGTGGTGCTGACGCAAGGCTCGCAGTCCGTGCGCGGCGACCGGATGAGCGTCTGGACGCGCCTGCTCGACAACCGGCTTCCCGAGGATGCGATCGGCGAACCCCGCAAGGCTGAACCTGCCCCGACACCCCCGCCGCGCGTCACGCCGCGCGAAGGTACCGGGGAAGCCGTCGTCCGTGAAGCGCCGAAGCCGCAAGCCGATCGCCCGCCCGAAGCGCAGACCCCCGCCGCCGTTCCCGTCTTCGGTCGTCCCGCGGCCGACGGCCCGGCGGAGCTGACGTGGACCGGGCCGCTCGAGATCCGTCCGCTCGCGGATCGTCCGCCCACACTCGCCGAAGACCACGTGGCGGCTCGCATCACCGCTGAAGAGACGGGCGTCGTCCAGCTCGCCGATACCGAATCGGGCGGTACGGGCCGGGCCGCGCAGGTTGACTACGCCGCGACGCGCCGGGTCGTCGTCCTCAGCGGACAGGGCCAGGAAGGCGTGCTGCTGGAACAGCCGGGCGAATCCGGCGGCTCGGTCCGCGTCGGCAGGCTCGAGCTCCCGCTCGACACGGGCGTCGCCGTCGCGCGCGGCTCGGGCGTCGCTTCGTCGATGAACGGCCTGAGCCGCATCGACTGGGGCGAGCGGGCCGACCTCTGGTTCATGGTGCGCGACGGCACCATGACCGGCGAACTGCTGCGAGCGGACTTCGTCGGCAAGGTGCGCGCCGCCGAGGAGGATGCCTCGCTCGAAGCCGACCTGCTTCGCGCCGTCTTCGAGCCGAACGCCCCGCAGGCCGCCGGGCTGCGCAGCATCGACGCGATCGGCGCGGCCGTGGTGAACGACGGCAAGGGCGGTGGCGGCGGACCGTGGGACAGGCTCCGCATCGACTTCGTGGCCAACGAAGCCGGCGACGGCGTCGATCCCGTCCGCGTCACCGCCGAGGGGAACGGTCGCTTCCGGCAGAACGACGCCGAGGTTCGCGCCCGCGCGATCGACGCCGACCTGACGACCGATGACCGCGGCGCGGTGGTCGCGCAGACCGTCTCCGCACGCGGGGAGGTCCGATTCTCGCGCCGCTCGGATCGCCTGCGCATCGAGGGCGAATCGCTCTGGGCGAACCTCGACGAGCAGCGGCTCGAAGTCGCGGGTGATGGAACGCTCGTCGAACGCGAGGGGACGCGCATCACCGGCGACGAGGTCCGCCTGGACGGCACGCGCCGCACCGCGACCTCGCTCGGGGCGGGCACGTTCGAGCACCGCACCCGCAACCCGGGCGAGCCGCCCACACGCACCCACGCCGAGTGGGCCGCGGGCATGACCTTCGACGACCGGACCGGCATCCTTGAAGCGACCGGCGATGTCGTTGCGATCAGCGAGCCGGACCCGGTCTCCCGCGACACGATCCGGGCGGAGCGCGTTCGCGTCGAACTCGAACCGGCGCCCGAGGGCGAGGCCGTCACGCTCGACTCGACGGACCCGGCGGCACAGTCGCGTTCGCGGCGCGTGCTGCGCATGCACGCCTGGGCCGCACCGCCCGAAGCGGACGATGACACCGTTCCGATTCCGGCATCCGTTGAGAGCACGCGTTCGATCGACGCCGGCCCGGATGCGCCCCCACGGCTGGCGCGGGCCTTCACGCTCTTCGGGCACGAGATCATCGCGGACAACACGGCGGGCACGCTCGACGTGCCGGGCGCGGGTCGGCTCATGGTCGCGGACCTGCGCGCGGACACCGAAGCCGGCTCGAATGACGGCAACCGCGGCACCGCGCTCTTCGACTGGTCTCAGTCGTTCCACGTCGATCAGGCGAAGAGCGAGGCGACGATGCACGGCGGCGTGCGGCTGAGCCATCGAAGGCTTGCCGACAGCCTGCGGACCGACCTCGAAGCGGAGTCGATCACCGCACGCATCCGCAACGCATCCGCCGACGAGGCCGGCGACCTGAGCGGCGAACTCGAGTACGCGACCGCCGTCGGCAAGGTCTGGGTGCGATCCGGTCGGCACGAGCTGACCGGGCACCGGCTGGAATACGACGCGATCGCGGGCACAGCCGAGGCTTTCGCCGATGAAGGGGGGGTGGTCACGGTGGTCGAGGTCGGGCGAACCTCGCCGGTGACGGCGCGGCGCATCTTCTGGAATCTCGTGACGGACCGGATCGAGGTGCGCGAACCGGGGCCGGCCCGCGCACCGCGCTGACTCACGCGCTCGAACGGTCGATCACGCGGTAGGACTCGCGCTCGCCACGCCCGCGAAGCGGGTAGTCCTTGCGCAGCGGGTGGGCGGGGTAATCCTTCCACGTCAGGATGCGGCGCAGGTCGGGGTGGTTGCGGAAGCGGATGCCGTACATATCGAAGACTTCGCGCTCGCGCCATTCCGCGCCGGGCCAGAGGTCCGTCACCGAATCGACCCAGAGCGCGGGGTCTTCATCGATGCCGTCGGTGGGGATCGAGGGGTCGAGGAAGGTCTTGACAAAGAAGCGGTCGTCGCGCAAGGTGGAGACCAGGTTGTAGACGACCGCGAACCGGCCGGGCATCCTCGCGGGGTAGTTCAGGTAATCGACCCCGAGAACGTCGGAGAGGAAGTCGTACCGGGCGGACTCGTGGTCGCGCAGGAGTCGCATTACCTCGTGCAGGTCCGCCGGTTCGACGATGAGCGTGGACTGTCCGCGGAACTCCGTGGCACGGAAGCGCTTGCCGGGGAAGTGGCCTTTCACGAGGGCGAAGGTCGGGTGATCGAGATTCGGCATGGTCGGCTCCGCGTGCGGGGATCAGTCTAGGGCATCGCCCGCGCGGCGTCGGCGAGAGCGGATTGCTGCTCCTCGGCGGCGTCGGCCAAGAGCACGACCGGAACGTCGGGGCGGCAGGCCGTGAGGAACCGAGCAAGTCGCCTCGCGCCGATCGCCCCATGACCGACTTGGCACCGCACGAGCGACCCGGCGGAGACCTTCGCGTCGCTGATGAACAACGCCGCGCAGGCCGAGTGGTGGCCGAGCGAGCCGGCGATGCGGTCGAGATGGTCGTCGGCGTGGTCGAGCATGCCGGGCGTGAGCAGCGCGGCCGGTTCGAGCACGAACCCAAGGCCGGGATGTTCCGCCAAGAACGCGGCCGTTCGAGGGGCATCCGAAAGCACGTCGCCAGCGGCGGGCAGGAGCCAGAGCCGCAGGCCGGACTTGGTGACCTCGCCGCAGAAGCGGGAGAGCGTGGCCCATGACTGGCGGCTCCAGGTTCGGACGGCGGCTTCGGCCGGGTCTGTGGCGTCAATACGACCGGTCGGGAGAAGCAGGCGCGGTGCCCCCGCGAACTCAACCGCGAGAACGCGGGGATCGTCTGCCAGTGGGTTCGAGTCGGCGAACACGGCGAAGGGCGGCTCAGCATCGGCGAAAGCACGCAGCAGTTCGGCACCGTCGGGTGTGCGATGCCAGAGGACGAGGCGGTCGGAGGCGATCACGCGGGAGGGTAGGGCGTGATTCGGTTGCGCAAGCGATGCGCGATGAACGCGGTTCTGGCCGGTCCCGAAGATGGAAGCCGATAGTGGTCGGCTTCGTGCGGGGGGCACGAGGATGGCGGCTCGGCCGGAGGCCGGCGGTAAAAGGCGATGCACGGGCGGGAGGCCTGGAGACGTCGTGGAGAATCCGGCCATGACCGACAACCTGTTCGAGGGCGTGGCGTGCGGCACGATCCGGGCGCGAGAGGAACGCGAGCGCAAGGCGAGGCTCGAAGCGACGGCGAGTGAGAACTCGCAGGGACAGCCGCACGCTCACGGTCGCGGCTCGTCGCGAGAGAGCGGGTCAGGGGGCCTGAGCCGTGAACAGTTGATGTCCCGGATCCTGGAACTGACCGGAGGACGCTCGCGCGACTTTCTGGAGGGATTCACAGACGAGCGGCTGGCGGACTATCTCGAACGGCTGCTGGCGAGCCGCGAGCCGCGCGGGCCGGGGGCACGGTGGGTCCGGAGAGGTGAAACACCCGCGATCATGGCGCGTGAGTCGGATGCGTGACACCCGCATGGCTGCAACGATCGCCTTGGATCGCGCGCAGCGACACCGCACCATCCCTCAATTACCGCTCGCAGGGGCGTCGCTGACGCCGAGCAAGATTGCCGCATATCGGCGCAGCCTGACCCCCTGATCAACTGCTCCATGAGCCTCCAGGACGTCCGCCAGCGACTCGAACTGTCGCGGCAGCCGGTCGGAGTCGGGCGCAAGTGCCCGATAGCCCAACCACAGCCGACGAGCATCCGCCGCACGATCCTGATCCAATAAACCCAGAATCTGCCAATAGAGGTACTTCCCGTCGTAGATCGCCGATCCGCTCCACTGCGAGCGATGTTCGGAGATGATCGACAGGAATGCATCCAGACCGTCGTCGAGCAGGCTTCGCGCCTCTCGAGGGGTAGGGGCGCGATCCGCGTTGATCGGATACCGAGGAGAACCTGTGCCTGGTGGCGCGTGTTCGAGACACGGAGAATCCAGGCCCGGCGATGCGGACATCCAGGCGACAAACTCATCGTGCGCATGCCCGCCACGCAGGTGGACGTTCAGGAATGACTCGATGGCGACCATGACAGCCTCGTGGCCGTCGCGTGCCTGTCTCGCTGGTTCACCGCCGCCGAGAACGGTCCGGGCAAGTCCCACGCGGGTGTAATCGTCGTGACCCATCCCGCGGAGCGTGAGGTACCAACGATCGGCGTTCACCAGCAAGTCTCCAAGTTCAAATCCTGCGTGGGGTTCGGCCACGAAGAGCAGGGGCGAACGTACCGACTCCTTGCGAGCAAGCACCGGCTCAAGGAACGACCACATCCACGTGGTCGTCACGCGAGCAGGGTCTTGAGTTGTTTCAAGCAAGATGTAGGCAGCCATCGGATTCGAGGACGTCGCCGCATGCCGCAAAGCCACCTGTGCTCCGAGGCTATGGCCGATCATGGCGGTTCGAGTCACGTCCGCGTACGGAAGACTCGCTACCCACGAAAGCAGCACGTCTACGTCTTCGGTCGACGCCTCGGCGCCATCAATCGAGAACTCCTCGCGTCCCGAGGCATGGAAGTCGCTTGTTACAACGATATACCCGCTCGACGCGAGATCTTCGAACATGGGTACGTTTTCAACGAAGCTCGAGGCCGCCCCGCAGTGATAGACGATGATCGGGAACCCGTCACAAGGAAGAGCAGGCGGTGCGTTCGGAACCGCGCTCACCGTGCCGAGCTCGGATGGGCGACGGATCGCTACCCCGGTGCCATCAGAGTCGCGAGTTTCGACCGCAGGCTGCGGCGAATTCTGCTCGAAAACACCGGCAGAGTAGGCCTCGAACCACTTCGCGAAGGCAGCCTCGCTCGGACTCCCGGATAGAACCTCCATCTCGTGCGCGCGCGACGGCTCTTCCCTTGCGGATGCAACCGCGGGATACCAGACCAGCCAAACCAGCGGACGGGCAACCCGACCCGCACCGTCTCTGTCGCCGGGAAGCCAGACTGCTTGCTCCTGTCGAGAATGGTCCTCTCTCACTGTTGCCATCACGCCGACGCGGTACGTGCCGACCTGCGGCAGGTCTTGCTTCACGCAAGAACCACACCCCGCAAGTGCGAAGCTTCCAGCCAAGAACGCATGCATGAGCGTGGTCGACCTCCGCCCATGTGCCGACATTGCCCTCTCACTTGCGGATCGGCGCGCCAAGTCACCGTGCATGTTGCGATCGCCTCGAAGTGCTCCCCTGATATGCCTCGACGCGAACCCCGTTCGTGCCCAGAGTTGCACGTACATCCTACTCGAAGCGCCAAACTGCCTGAACCGAGGGGCAACCACCCTGACGCCCCGACACCCGCCCCGTTCCCTTGGAGGGCGAGTCCTCCTCGTTGTGAAGCAGCTTCGCCCACAACTGGGGGTGGTGTACATGCCAAGGGCAATCCCGGGCCGAGGGCATCTCGTTCAGGACAGGTCGAGCCGTCGTCAAGAGACCAGCCCCGCGTCCGCCGGCCCTACCGCATTGCTGTTCACAGGACTTTGGATTACTGGACTCATGTCGGGGCGTCTGGGGGCCGATCCACAGTGCTGGGCGGCTTTTTCTCGGCTCAAGTGCCGGGGGAGGCGCGTCCGATAAGGCCCCTCCGAGGGGCGTGTCGCGGGTGCGTGAGGCCAGGGGAGCCGGCCTTGCCGCGACGGTAATGGTCGGCGGCGCAGGAGGGTGCGCTGTGCGGCCCGGTTGGTTCGCCCAGAGCGGCACGGGGGCTCCAGCATGGATCGCAGCACGAAGGCGAGACTGGCGACGGGTTCAGTGGCCGCGGCGACGATAATCGCGGCAGCGGGGTGCAGTGTCGGCGGGTTCGGACAGCGGTCCTCGACCGCGGCATTACCCGCTGAACAGCCAACCACGCCGAACCATGCGGAGCCGATCCCCGGACTGATCGCCCAGGTCGGGCCAGCCCACGGCGGCGGCTCGGTTGGCGCGAACGCCTCGCCGTTCACGGACGGGCGCGTCGGGGCGGACTTCGACCCGAGCGTCTCGCCTGACGGCCGATTCGTAGTCTTCGCGAGCACGCGGCACCGCGAGACGCCCGACCTGTTCCTGAAACACGTCGGCGGGAGCGTGCTGACGCAGTTGACGGACGAGTCGTCGAGCGAGGTGATGCCGGCGATCAGCCCCGACGGCAAGCGCGTCGCGTTCGTGAGTGACCGGAACGGTGCGTGGAACCTCTACGTGATGCCCGTGACGGGCGGCAGGCCGGTGCAGTTGACGCGCGACGCATCGCCCGATCTGCATCCGTCGTGGAGCCCGGACGGGACAAAGATCGTGTTCTGTCGCCAGGGGCGTTCGTCCGGACGGTGGGAGTTGTGGGTTGTCGATGCGGACAACCCTTCGGTGTCGCGGTACATCGGCGAGGGGCTGCTGCCGCGTTGGTGCCCGGTGCAGGGGACGGGATCGGGCGGCGCGGATCGGATCGTGTATCAGCGGCCGCGAGAGCGCGACGACGGCGCATACGGCGTGTGGATGATGGACTTCGCCGGGGGTGAGGCGGGGTCGCCGATGCACCTCGTGTCGCTGCCGGATGCGGCGTGCATCAACCCGTCGTGGAGCCCGGACGGCCGGCACGTTGTGTACTCCGTCGTGCCAACGGACGGGGCCGCGGCGTCGGGCCAGTTGTGGATGACAAACGTCGAGGGATCGTGGCGGGTCGCCCTGACCGGCGGGCCGTGGCGCGATCACCTGCCCGTGTGGGCGAGCGACGGGCGTGTCTACTTCGTGTCGAACCGAACAGGGACGGAGAGCATCTGGAGCGTTGATGCGGGGCGCGTGCTGGCGTCGGCCGCGGCGAGCGGCGGGCCGATCGCCCAGGTCGAGTCCAGCGACTGACGACTGTGTGCGTAGCGGGTCGGCGCCGACTGGCCCAAGGGTTGCGAGTGCGAGGGGTGGAACCCCGAGCGATACGGCAGGAAGCCATGACAAGTGTACAGACCATGCTCTCGGTGAAACTCGCCATGATCGGGCGGGGATTGCGCGTGTCCGCGTGCGCGGCTGCGCTCGCTGCGGTCGTTTGTGCGCCGACGGGGTGCGGCGGGTCGGGACGGCGTGAGTCCGCGCTGATCCGGCCGCACGTGTTGGTGTCGCCGTACGCGGCGACGGTCGGCGAGGTGATCTGGGCGGCCGCCCCGCTGCGGAACGAGTCCGGGACGAGCGTGCCGGACACGCTCTTGCTCACGGACAAGGTCGTTGCGGCTGCGCAGCAGGTGCTGGGGATCACATGCCTGCCGGTGAACCGGACGCTCGAAGCGATGGCGGCGATCGGGATCGACGATATCCGCACGCCGGAGGACGCGGAGGCGCTGGCATCGGCGATGGGCGTTGACGGGCTGCTGGTCGGCTCCGTCACGGCGTATGACCCATATGACCCCCCCACCTACGGCCTTTCGCTCGCGCTGCTGGCTCGGAGCGGACGGCTGGCGGGAACAGCCGGCGGGGTCGATCCGCGGCGGCTCGCGACGGACGGAACAGGACGAACGGACGCGAGCACGTGGGCGACGACGCCGGCCTCTGCTGTGAGCGCGCACCTCGATGCGAAGAGCCACGACGTGCTCATCGCTTTGCGGTCGTACTCGCAGGGAAGACACGACCCGGATGGAGCGTTCGGATGGAGGCGGTACACCGCGAGCATGGAGTTGTACACGGAGTTCGGGTCGCAGTTTGTCGTCCGCCGGCTGCTCGAACGTGAAGCGGCTCGGGTCGGTGGGCAGGGACGTGTGACAGACGCCCGGTAGCCGTCGGCCCGAGAGCCGGCGTGGCCGGCGAGACGGGAGCAACGGCATGGACGCCGGAACACGCGACACACGGCGGGCGCACGCGGCGGCGCGGCTCGGATCGGGCGGTGAGGTCGTCGTCACACTGTGGAAGGGACGGCATACCTGGCGGTTCTCGTGCCGTCGCGGCGACGAAGCCACGCTCATGCGGGCCGTGGCGAGGTTGACCGCGGGGCAGTTGACGGTGGGTGAGGGCGCGCTCGTGGCGCGCCAGATCGCCGCCGCGATGGCGGGTGGTGAAGCGACACGATGACGGAGCGACGAAGCAAGGCGGGCGCCTTGCTTCGGACCAGGAGTGTGTGTGATGTTCACGCTGGCGATTGTTGAAGCGTTTTCGTCCTACCTGACGGACGAACGGCATTTCAGCCCGTACACGGCACGGTGCTACGGCGCAGACCTGCGGCAGTTCGTGGAGTACCTGACGGAAGAGTCCGGCGTCAGGCCGAACGAGATCGCGGAGAAGGCTGCCTACGAGCGGCGTGCCGCCGGTGGCGAAGCGAAGGCGGTCGCCGGCACGATCGCGCCCGCGACGCTGACGGAAACGATCTGTACCGCGGACGCGGACCTGATCCGAGGATTCCTCTCGCACCTGGGCGAGCAGGATTACTCCGCGGCGACGATGGCTAGGAAGATCGCCACCCTGCGATCGTTCTACAAGTGGGCTGATCGGCGAGGTCTGGCCTCGGGGAACCCGATGACGCTGATCCGCACGCCGCGACAGGGCAAGCGGCTTCCGAAGGCGATCACGGTGGATCAGGTGGAGCGGTTGCTCGCAGCCCCGGACGAGAACGACGTGCTGGGGAGGCGCGACCGGGCGATGCTGGAGACGCTGTACTCGACCGGCATCCGTGTGAGCGAACTGGTCGGCCTGACGATCGGTGATCTGGACATGACCGGCGAGGCCCTTCGCGTGCAGGGCAAGGGCAAGAAGGAGCGGATCGTGCCGCTGGGTTCGCACGCGCTGGACGCCGTGCGGCGTTATCTCGACATGGCGAAGAACGACCCGCGGTTCGCATCGGCATGGGCGACCGGTCGCAACAGCCCGCTCTTCCTGAACAAGCACGGGAAGCGGCTGAGCAGCCGGTCGGTACGCCGGAAACTGGACAAGTACCTGCGGGGCGTGGGGCTCGACCCGTCCATCAGCCCGCACACGCTGCGGCACAGTTTCGCGACCCACCTGCTGGACAACGGGGCGGACCTGCGGAGCGTCCAGGAACTGCTCGGGCACCAATCGCTGAGCACCACGCAGGTCTACACGCACCTGACGACGCAGCGGCTGCGCGATGCCTACGACCAGGCGCACCCGAGGGCGGAGGCGGGCTAAGCAGCAAAGCAGCAAAGCAGCAAAGCAGCAAAGCAGCAAAGCAGCAAAGCAGCAAAGCAGCAAAGCAGCAAAGCAGCAAAGCGATCGTAATGACAGGTGACAGCCGGTCACTCAGTCCGCGATGCGTTCCCAACTGGTTGAAACGACGCGCATCCTGAGCGGAGGTGGATAGGCCGCGTAGAGGTCGGCGATATCCGTCGCGGTGAGGATCTTGTTGAAGAACGCCACCTCGGCGATGGACCCCTTGAAGGGGGAGGTCCAGCCGTTGGTGGAGCCTGAGGAGGAGTTGACCGTGGAGACGCCGAGGGCGAGCGGCTCCTTGTTCTTGTCGATGCCCACGTCAAAGTCGCGTGAATCGACCAGGACACCGTCGACGTAAAGAAGCATGTCGTCGCCGAATGTGAGGACGACGTGGTACCACCGGTCAGGCACGATGGTCGAGGAACGCACGACGTTCCAGGATGAGCTGTCCGCTATGCGGGCGCGGATACGCGAGGCATCGACAAAGATCTCGAGGTACCCCCCGCTGCCGAAGCCGGTCGCGGCCTTGGAAAGCACGCCCATCCGCGTCGTCACCTTCTCGGGTCGCAGCCAGAGCGCGATGGAGCCTTGCTTGATCTCGTACTTGCTCCGATGGGCAACCTCGGCGAAGTCGTTGACCCCATCGAACCAAGCAACGGTCGAGCACCCGAGGCCGGTGCGCCGTGCGAGCAGAACTCCGTTCTTGTAGGCGCCATTGCGTTCGCCCATCGTGTCGATCGCGGTCGTGCCGGCGTTCTCGTTGAGCCGCCAGTAGGAAACCGGAGCGAGCGAGGTCATCACCCCGGTGTACGCACCCTCGAACGGTCCCTCGGTCTCAAGCCGGACAGAGACGATCGACCTGGCGCGAGACGCCCGGCCGGTCGCGGTGACGAGCACGGGCTGGCAGGGGTCGTCGGCGAGGTTGCCGTCCGCGGGATCGACGACGTTGATCGTGTAGGTGGCCGCTCCGAGTGGCGCATCCGCGCGCCAGTCGCCGTTGGGGAGCGACCATCGCCAGTCGGGCGTGTCGTGCATGATCGCGAGAGCGAGATCGATCCCGCTCTCGGCCGCGGCGCGCGCGTCCATGACGGCGCCCACGCTCTCGGACTCGATGCGCCGGGAGGAGACGATGCTCAGGCTCGCCAGGCCGAGGACGGTGACGGTGGTGACCGTGACGAGAACAAGCAGGTAGATGCTGCCGCGTCGGCGTGATGTCGGCGTGTGGCGCATCGTGTCGCTCCGTCAGTCGAGGTGCTTGTCGAGGGCGCGGGTGCGGAGTCCGGTCGCTGTCGCCATGGGTTGCTTTCCGCGATAGACGGTCACGGTGATCCGCTTGACGCCCGAATCGGTGAGCACCGTTGTCGCAGGGTTCGCGACGCTGACGTACTCGACGGTACAGGCCCGGGTCCAGCCGTCGAATCCCGGGATGGCCGATCCGTCGGTACGCTGCGGGGGCGATGCGGACCAGCCGTTGAAGTCGTCCACGTCGTTGAAGAGCGAGCGTGTGCCGTTGATTTCTCCGGCGCCGGGCCCGGTGCCGCTGCCGGCGATCGGGTCGTCGTAGGGATGTCGGCGGGCTTCATTGAGGAGGTCGAGTGCGAGCACGCGGGCGCGGGCGCGATCCGCGGCGTGCCGCTGCATGGAGGCGGAGGCCGCGACGGTGTTCAGCGATGCCGCGAGGAGCGCTGCGAGCACAAGGATCGCAACGATAACCTCCACGAGGCTGAAGCCTCGTGCCTGCACGCGGGCGGCATTGGAGGCCGGACCTCGGCTCAATCGAGCACCTCCGGGCGGTTGAGCGGCCTGATGGTCTTCTCGATGGCAGTCTGGGACGCGCCCGCGCGAATGCGTACCGTGAGGAAGTCCACATAGTCGCGGGCAACGAGTCCTTCGCTCGTAAGGTAGACGGTGCCGTCGATGTCATGGAGGGCGCAGGTGCTTCCGTAGGTGGTCCAGGTGCTCCCGGAGTTCGTAGAAGCCATGCCAACTGTTCCGACGGGGATGCCGAGGGACGAGAAGTAGCTGACGCCGGTCGCGTTCGACCCGTTGGTGCCGCGGATGACGATGCAGATGCCCTGGCCGGCCGGAACGACGCCGGAATCGAGGTTGAAGGTCTGCCATGAGGGCAGGACGCCGAGGTTGTCCTCGTTGAAGGCGGCGGAGGCATAGACCGTTGTGCTTGGCGTGCCGTCGGCCTTCGGCTTGCGGAGTTGCACATCGCCTGTGCCGCCGCCGGATCCGGAACGGAGAAGTTTGACTCGCACTCGCGTGATGCGCCAGCCGGTAGCGCCCGAGGCCTGCGGCGGCGGGCAGTAGAACCCGAACCAGTTCGAGTTCGTAACCTGCTGGGAGAGCGGCAGCGCCGAGTCGTACTCCTGAATATCCCCGGATGAAGCGGACTGGTCGCTGCCGAGGAACACGCTCCCGGGCCGTGTGGTCGCGGAGAACTCGAGGGATCGCACGTCGGGCAGGACGATGATGGGAGACGATCCGTTGATCGTGCGCATGAGCGGTTGGCCGGACGTGCCGGACCAGGCGTAGCGCACGACTTCCTCTTTGCCGTCGCCTGTCCTGTCGGCGAGCGTGAACTCGACCGCGGTCTTCGAGACCTCGTTGAAGACGAGCGCGAACGCTGCGTCGTCGATCAGTTCCTCGGCGAGGCCCGCCCCGCCGAGCGCGGCGGCGAAGACGCCGTCGTCTCGCGGGATGGCCTTCGAGGCAAGGATGATGAGCGAGCCGATGGCCGTCACGAGGATCGAGACGATCGCCAGGCTCACCGTCAGTTCGATGAGGGAGTAGGCCCGCGACGTGCTGGGTGAGGGTTTGCGCATCGCGTGCTACTTGGGAACAACCATCGCAGGGGCCTTGGGATTTCCGTTGGCGTCGGTGAGCGTCACTTTCGAGGGGCCGCTCGCGTCCGCAAGCGACTTGACGGTCGCGGCGTCCAGCGTGGCGGTCGTCACCGCGCCGGTGTCGGGATCGACCGTGATCGACTTTCCCCTGGTGTTGGCGCCGACCGCGAGGTCGCCGCCCGCGACGGGAACCCCGAAGCCATTGAACGTGAGAACGGACGAGGAGTTGAAGTCCGCCTTCAGCAGCATCACGCGGAACGGCTCGTCGCGGAGGATGACGAGAGCGGTTTCGGACGCGGAAGCACCGGGCCTGGCGTAGGCGAACTTGTAGGTGTCGGTGGGCAGGTCGTACTCGATGACGCGGGTCACGCTGCCGTAGCGGGCGTCGTTCTGTACGTAGGTGGCGTCTACGCACACCTTCCGAGCGGCAAGTTCGACCTGGTACCGGGAGCGCGACTCGGCGTACTTCGGGAACGAGACGGCCGCGACCACGCCGACCACGACGATCACGATGGACAACTCGATGAGGGTGAAGGCTCGTGACATGGCGCTGGGTCCGGCAATTCCCGGTTTGTCGGGCTGCTGCGTGCTGCGCCGACTACCCCCCCGGTTGGACAGGACGCCCGCGAGAGTCGCGGGCGTCCCGGGTCGAATCGTCGTGGGCTGGATCGGGTTGCCGTTCAGGCGTTCGGCCCTCCGAGCGAGCGTGTCAGACCTTCACGCGGCCGGATCAATACGAGGTGTAGGCGACGCCGCGATCGTCCTTGTCCGTGTCGGCGGCGTTGACCTTGATGGTGCCGGTTGACGCGATGTACCACCAGCCGTAGTTCGCGGTACCCTGGGTATCGGTGACGCCTGCGTAGCCCTTGTTCGGGCCGACCTTCTGCTTGGGAATGCTGCGCAGGTACGGGCCGTAGATGTGCGTGGTGTCCTTGGTGGCGGAGGTGTTGCCGTTGATGTCGGAGTACTGGGTCAGCTGCTCCTCGAACTTGGCGAAGCTGGGGTAGGAACCGCCGTGCTCGGTGTGGTAGAGGTCGATCGCGCTGCGCAGGACCGCGAGATCGGAGACGACCGCGGAGTCCGCCGCGCCGGCCGCACCGCGGCTCATCCGCGGGATGGCGATGGCGCCGATGATCCCCAGGATGACGACGACGATGACCAGTTCGATGAGGCTGAACGCTCTGTTGCGATGGATCGTGTGAGTGTGCATCTCGTGTGTTCCTTCCGGTGTCCGACCCAGGAACCGGCGGCAACCCGGCAGCCGGTAATATGGAATAAATCGACCCCCCCCGCCCTCGTCTTAAGGCTTCCGATCCGCGGCGGACTGCGACGATCGTCAAACCCCGTACAAGTTCACTCGGTTCGACGGCGCCCCGGGAAGAGCACCGGTCACCGGGGTTGCTCACCGGGAGTCCGAATCCGGAGTTCGTGGACGACGCCATCCGCAGTGCGGACATACGCCACTCCTGCTTCGACCGCGACCAGCCTGACGCCCGACAGCTCCTGGCCGACCGTCATGAGGCGGCCGTTGACGATCGCAGCAGGCCTTGCTCCGCCCGCCATGATTGCGGACACCACCGGCGTCTCTGAGACGGGGGCGCTTGCGGGAACGGTCGCGGAGTCGTCGCGGTTATCGGCCGCAGCGTCGTTCGTCGCGGCAGCGGGCAACCATTCCTGCGGAATGGCGAAGGCGTCGGTCGCCGAAGCGGCTGTCAGGTTCTCCGTTCGGGAAAGCGTGTCGAGAATCTGGGCGAGCCTGGCTGCCCCGGCGATTCGGGCGTTGGCGGTGTCCGTCGGCGCAGCGGCCTGTCCAGTCGGCGAGGTTGCGACTGCGGCGGCCGGGAGGGATGTCTGCATGGCGGCGGAAGCCCCCTGCGGCCCCGAAACGCCGAAGAACAGCTGGTCCGCCGCGAGCGCCAGCCCCGCCACCGCGAGCAACCCGAGATACACCTTGCGCTGCTTGTTGAGCCTCATGCCCCAACAAGCGAATACGCGGCACGCAAGGGCAAGGGAAATGGCGTCAAAAAACTACTCCGCGGCGTCCGCCGGCGCGGCGTACCACAACAGGGTGAACTGGAACGAATCCGCGGGCAGTTCGCCCGCGCCGCGAGCGACAAGGCGGAACGAGGCGACCTCCGTGTCTGGGTAGTTGGTGTGGAGAGCGTTGAAGAATGCGGCCGATGCCGGATATGACGCCTGTCCGGAGAGTCGGATCTCGACGAGGTCGAAAAGTTCCTCACGGGTCGTAGCGCCGGGCTTGATCTCGTCGAGTTGCAGCCCGTTCTCGCGGGCGAGATTCGTCAGGCCGGCGACACGCTCGTTCATGCGCCGGCTGGGAACAAGCTGAACGGTGACGTTCTCGAGCACGCGGCGTGCCTCAGCGAGCGATTCGGCAAGCAACCGTTGCTCGTGCTGCGCGAGCGTGAGTTCCGCAAGGCGCGTATCCGCCTGAGCGTTGAGCGTCTCTCGCTCGGCGCGAGCCTTCAGCGCGGGCTGGACGCCGATGAACCACGCTCCGGCCGTAAGGGCGGCCAGCAGCCCGATCGCAGGGGCGTCGATCGCGAGGCGGTTTGGCTTCGGATCAGGCATCGGTCAGTTCCCCCTGGGCCAGCCGAGTCTGCATTCCAGCGAAAAGGCGACCGCCTCGCCGCGCGGCGTGGCGCGACGCACGGTCTCGACGAGACGGACACGATCGAACACCCCCGAACGTTCGAGCGCAAGCGTGAATTCCGTGATGTGCTCCGGGGTCCGGCTCACGCCCCCGAGCGAGAGCCGGTACCCGCCCTCGTCGAGCGATTCGAGATGGCAGCTGACGAGCGCGAGGTCATCGCCGCGGTCGCGCGACAGCAACGCGAGCAGCACACTCCAGTCCGGCCGGTTGGTGATCTGTCGCGCGGCTTCGGCACGGCGTCGAACGTCCGCCAGCTCCGACTTCAGCCGCGCGATGGCGGTGCGGCTCGCGTCCATCTGTTGTGAAGCGGATACGATAACGGACCTGGCCTGAGCGTCATCGCTTTCGAGCCCGATGCGCAGGCCGAGGCACCCAGCGGCGAGCGCGAGCGCGTAGATGCACGAGACAACGGCCCACGCGCGGACGCGGCGGGCACGGATTCGCGCGTGCAGGCGAGAGGAGGGGATGAGGTTCACGGCGACCATGGCTTATCCGTCGGTCCGATCGGCAAGTCCGAGCGCGATCGTGAGGGGAATCCGTGCCGCGCGGGAAAGCAGACGCGCGGGCACGTCAACAGCAGAGGCCGTTTCCGCGGCACGGACGGGCAGGCCCGTGAGATCGGCCAGGTGCGGAGCCATGCCTGGAATCATCGCGCCGCCGCCGTAGAGCACAACGCCCGTGGCCTGCACGTCCGGATATCGGTGCGAGGCGTAGGCAAGCGACAGGTTCAACTCGCGGACGATGCCCGCCGCGTGATCGGCGATGGCTGCTCGCGCCTCGTGCAACGCCCGCTGATTCGGCTGTTCAGCGTTGTCAGGTTCTGCCAGGCCGACGTCCTCGACGAGGTATTCGGTGACAGAGGCATCGACATCGAGCGAGGCCGCAAGCCGCGCGTGCAGGGAGGCGATGCCGAACTCGGGCACGGAGCGAGCGTAGATGCACGCCCCCTGGTGGATGAGTGAGAGACGGGCTGCCGCGTGCCCGAGATCGATCAGCCCGTGCAGCGCCCCCGAGATCGCGTCTTTCGCGAAACACGCGCGTGCCGCCGCGAGCGTGCCGACATCGAGCGCGGCGACCCGCAGGCCCGCGCCCTCAAACGTGTCGATCAGCGCGTCCGCGTCAGAGTGCGGACAGGCGGCCACCATGACGGGCGTTCCCGCGCCGCGACGCGACGACGGCGGCAGTTCCCAGCAGGCCATCTCGAATGCACCCGGGTCGCACTTGTGCATGCGCGCGAGCTCGACGCGGGCGAGTTGCTCGACCGGCGCGCCGGACGAACGCGGGGGAAGATCGAGGATACCCGTGAGGAGCGTAGACCACGGAACCGACAGGACGACATCGTTCCCCGAGAAGCCCTGGCGTGCGAGAAGCCCTGCGAGCGCCGCCGCCTCATCGTGCGTGATCTGTCCCTCGGCGGTGCGGCGCATGGTCGTGCAGGCGTGGAGTCGCCGCCCGGGCGCGCGCGACAACTGGACGGCCTTGACGCTGTGCGCGCCGGCGTCGATGCCGATGAATGAACGCAGGCGGGCCGACGCGAGTCCCGGAGACATGTCACGGTCCTCCCTGAACAACGGAGGTGACGTCGAAGAGCGGCAGGAACATGCTGATGGCGACGAAGCCGACAACAAGCCCGAGCCCGATCAGGATCAACGGCTCGATGATGCTGGTCACGGACTTGACGACCATCGCGTTGTCCTCGTCCATGCAGTTGGCAAGATTGAGCAGAACGGAACTCACCCGCCCTCCCTGCTCGCCGTTGCGAACCGCCTCGGCGAACGACGGCGTGACGAGGTCCGAGGCGGCCAGCGCGTCGCTCATGGCCTCGCCGCGAGTCACCGCTTCCTCGATCTTCACGAGCAGCGCCCGGTAGTGCGAGTTGGTCATCGCCTGCCGGGTGAGCACGAGCGACTCCAGGAGCGGAACCCTGCTTTCCAGCAGCACCCCCAGCAACCGAGCGATGCGGGCGGTGACGAGACTGCGGACCAGCTTGCCGAGCCTGGGAGCGCGGACAGCGAGGGTGTCGAGCAGCTCTCGCCCGCTCGGCGTTGCGAGCCAGTAGAACACGCCCCCGCCGATGCACCCCAGCACGATGATGACCCCCCACCAGTACGCGCGGAGGAGTTCGCTGGTGGACATGAGCAGGGCGGTCGTGGGCGGAAGTGGAGCGTCGAGGGTCTCGAAGAGGCCGCTGAATCGCGGGATGACAAAGGCGATCATAAGAATGAGCACGGAAAACGCAACGACGATCAGGAGGGTTGGATAGACCATCGCCCCGATAATGGAGCCGCGCATGACCTCCTGCTGGCGCATGAGCGCGGCCAGGCGAGCGAGCATGTCGTCGAGATGCCCGCCGGACTCGCCCGCGGCGACGAGGCTGCGAGCAACCGCGTCGAAGACGCGGGGGTGTTTCTCCATCGCGTCGGCAAGCGTCGATCCTTCCTCGACCCTCCGTCGAACATCGGCGACGACCGCGCGGAACGTCTCGTTCTTCGTCTGACGCTCTACGGCCGCCATCGCCTGAACGACGGGCGTGCCCGTGCCGACGAGGATCGAGAGCTGGCGCGTGAACTCCGCCAGGCACTTGGTCCTGTCCGCACCCCTGAGAGCAATCCCGCGCCTGGCATTTGCGGACGTGAGCGCAGCCTCGCTCGCCTCGCTGACCTCAAGGACAAACAGCCCCTTGCGGCCGAGAAGTTCGGTCGCCTCCGCGCGCGAAGCCGCCTCGACCCGTTCGGTCTGCCGGCGGCCGTTGCGATCGAAGGTGACGCACTCGAACTTCATGCGGCCCTCCGGAGTTCGACGGCGGGAGCGACCTCGGTCACATCATCTCCTCCCTCATCGGTCTTGGTGACACGCAGAACCTCTTCGAGGCTTGTCTTGCCGTCGAGCGCGAGAAGCACCCCCTCTTCGCGGAGCGACTTGTACCCGTGGGTCTTCAGCGCCCTACGGAGTTCGTGGGACGGCACGGCGCGGTAGATCAACTGGCGAACGTCGGACGTCACTTCCATGACCTCGTAGACGCCCAACCGCCCGTGGTACCCGCTGTTGTGGCAGGACTGGCACCCCGCGCCCTTCTTGAACGCCCGCCCGGAAAGGCCGTCCAGCCCGGCATCCCTGAGAACGTGCTCGGCCGGGTAGTACTTGGTCTCGCAGGACGAACAGATCGTGCGTGCCAGCCTCTGGGCGACCGCGCCGTTGAGCGCGCTCGACAGCAGGTACGACTCGACGTTCATGTCGAGGAGGCGTGCAACCGCTCCCGGCGCGTCGTTCGTGTGGAGAGTGGCCAGCACGCCGTGCCCCGTCAGAGCCGCCTGAACAGCGACCCGGGCTGTCTCCTCGTCGCGGATCTCGCCGACCATGATGATGTCGGGATCCTGGCGGATAATGCTCCGCAGACAGCGGGCGAAGGTGAGGCCGATGGACTCGTTCACGCCGGTCTGGTTGACCAGATCGAGCTGATACTCGACCGGGTCTTCGACGGTGATGATGTTCCGTTCCGGGCTGCGGAGGAGGTCGAGAGCGGAGTAGAGCGTGGTCGTCTTGCCCGAGCCGGTGGGGCCTGTGACCAGCACGAGTCCGTGCGACTGCCGCAGGATGCGCTTGAAGGTTTCCATGGCGTCCTGGCGGAAGCCGAGGTCTTCGAGGCGCACACGGAGATTCTGCTTGTCGAGGATGCGGACGACGAGTTTCTCGCCGAGCAGTGTGGGCAGGCTGCTGACACGCAGGTCGATCTCGCGCCCTTCGGCGACGATCCGGACGCGGCCCTCCTGCGGGAGCCGCTTCTCGGCGATGTCCATCTTGCCGATGACTTTGACGCGCGACACGATGGCGGCGTGCATGCCCGGGGGGGGCTTCATCAGGTCGCGAAGCACGCCGTCGATGCGGTACCGGATTCTTGTGCCGCGCTTGTCTGGTTCGATGTGGATGTCGCTCGCCCGGTCCTTCACGGCGGTGAGCAGCGCGACGTTGACGAGGTTGACGATCGGGCTGCCGGCGACCATCTTGTCGAGGTCGGTGGACGGCCCTTCATCGACGGTCTCCCGCTCGACGACCTCCACGTCCGTCTGGGCCAGCGACGTGAGGAACTCGTCAACGTCAACGTTCCCGCCGGCGTACTTGCGGATGTACTCAAGGATGTTGCCTTCGAGCGCGAAGACGGGCCTGATGCGACAGCCGGTGACCGCACGAAGCCGATCGATCGTGGGCAGGGACTGCGGCTCCGCCATGGCGACGGTGAGCACGTCTCGCACGCGGAAGAGCGGAATCACCTTGAGTCGCTCGGCCTCTTCCTCGCCGATGAGCTGCAGCAGCGAGGGGTCGATCAGGCCGTGCCGGAGGTGGCACCCCCTGACGCCAAGGCAGTCCGCGATGGCCCTGACGAGCGCGGCGCTGGTGATGACACCCTGCTCAACGAGCATCTCGCCGAGCATCTGGCCCGTGGACTTCTGGTCCTCGAGCGCTCGCTGGAGCTGCTGCTCATTGACAAGCCCCGCCTGGAGGAGCACCTCCCCGACGCGGATCTTCTTGTACGGCGTCGCGCTCACAGGAAGCTCCTCACGGCGGAGTTCACGTCCTCGTGATACTCGAAGAGAGGCGCGAGTTCGGTGAGTTCGAGCACTTCGCGGAGAGTTTCGTTGGCCGCGCTGATCTTGAGGGACTGACCGCCCGTGCCGAGTTCCTCCGTGAGTTCGACGAGGACTTCGAGGCCCCGGCTGTCGGCGTACGCGATGGCGGAAGCGTCGATGACGAACCGTCCCAGGCTCTTGCGCAGGACGTCCGCCGCACGTGTCTTCAGCGCATCGGCGTCCTTCTGGACCAGCGGCCCGATCGGCTTGAGAACGGTGACGGCGCCCTGTCGCTGCTCGATGATCTGCATGTCGCCCCTCCCCGGGCGCGTGCGCTACGCGGCCCTCGCATGAATCGGTATCGAGAGGGTGAAGGTGCTTCCCTTGTCGAGTTCGGACTGGACGGTGACGTCGCCGCCGTGGAGACGGATGACCTCTCGTGCCAGCGCAAGGCCGAGGCCGGTGCCCGTGAGTTCCGTGACACGGCGGTCCTTGGCTCGGTAGAACTTGTCGAAGACTCGCTCGGCGTCCTCGGGCGAGATGCCGATGCCGGTGTCCACAACGTCAACCGTGAAGTTCTCCTCGTCGTCGGCAACGATGACGCGCACCGAGCCTCCGGCGGGCGTGTACTTCAGCGCGTTGCCGATGAGGTTGTGGAGCGCCAAGGCGATCTTGTCCCGGTCGCCCTGGATGACCGGAAGCTTGGGGGGGAGGTCGAACCGGAGGTCGAGGCCCTTCTCCTCGGCCTGTGCCCTGTAGTCGGCTTCGAGTTCGGCGAACAGGGCGTCGAGGCGAACATCGTTCTCGACGATGCGCAGCTGGCCCGCCTCGATCTCAGCGACGGAGAGCATGTCGGAAACGATCCTCTCCAGCCGCCTGCTCTCCTGGTTGATGACGTTGATGGCCTGCGCACGGTCGGCCGGCGTCGGCTCGCCGTCGAGGAGCTGCTCGACGTAGAGACGGATGTTCGTCAGCGGCGTGCGCAGTTCGTGGGACGCCTGGGCGACAAAGGCGTTCCGGGCGGCGTCGGCGACGCGCTGCTGCGTCACGTCCTCGATGAGGATCATCGCGGCCGCGGAATCCTCCCGCCGGACAGGCCGCACGCTGAATCGCAGCACGCCGGAACCGTTGTCCCCCGTGCGTTCGACCTCGACGGCAAGGCGGTTGCGGATGACGCCGGAGGCGACGCCGCGGATCGTGTTCACGAGCCGCTCGTCCGCGACGAACTTCGTGATCTCGCTCCCGACGATCTCGTCCCGCTTGGCGCGAAGGAAGACCGCCGCCGCGCCGTTCGCGTACTTCGAGCGCAGGTTCTCGTCGATGAGGATGAGACCCTGCCAGAGCGCATCGCATGCGTCGTCGAGTTCGCCGCGCTGGGCGCGATGCGCCCCCATCGCATCGGCCGCGTGCTTCGCGCGCTCGGCGCGGCGCTCCAGGTCTCGCAACGCCAGCAGATCGTTCCACGCGCGGGCCTCGCCGCCGAGGGATTCGTCAACGATGAGTGTTGCCGATGCACGCTCGCCCCGCTCGAAGGCGATCAGGCTGGCGCGAATGGCGGCCATGCCCCTGAGCCGACGCTGGAGCACGCGTGAGACGAGCAGGAGCGAGACCAGCCCAACAGCGCCGACAATGCCCGCGGCGGCCTGCGCGTCGCGCATCGCCCCCGTGGGCACGGTGGCAGGACCCGACGCCTCCAGGCGAGCACGCCCGCGTCCCGGCACGTCAACCGGCTGCGCGATCTGCACAATCCGCGAGTCGCTTGCCGCAGCGGGCGCGATCGAAACCTCCGGAAGTCTGTTCGGCAGCAGGTGCAGAGTGATCTTCGCGGGGTCGGCGGCGGCGAGAACCCCACCGTCCCCGAGCACGATCCGCAGGTCGTCGAGCGAGTTCGCACGAGCGGCGTCGATGACGATGCGGCGAACGGCCGTGAGATCACCCGCCGCGAGCAGCGGAGACGCGGCCTCGGCAACAAAGCGGCAGGCGTTCTCCACCTGCGCCGCCCGCGCCTCCCTCATCGCCCTCGCGTGACCGCGAACCGTGAGCCACGCTGTTACCCCCACCGAACCAACCACGACCAGCATGATCGCCAACGCCGCCCAGACCGGCGCGGACTCCCCGGTGAAGCGGCCCGGAGCGAATGAACGCCTCCGCCGTGCTTCCGCATGTGGCTGATCGCCGCTCTGAGTCATGGCGCAGCACCACCTCCCGTTGGTCGTGAACCCGCAAGGGGTATCGGCAGTCGGAGAGCGGGAATGAAGATGTGCGGCCTGGGAGGGATCAGGGGATTGTCTGTCGGCGCAGGGGGTTACCCTCCTCGGGGCGACGTTATGGGTCGGCTTGCTTCCCTTGCAACGGCCTATCTGGTAGATTGACACGGGCTGGAAAGCATCTGGCTGGGAGTGCATCACATGGGCGTCAAGGCAGGGCGTTGTGTTCAAGGGTTCGTGTCGGCAGTGTCCGCGGGCATGTTTCTTGGCCTGGTCGCGTCGCCGAGCACGGTGTCGGGTCAGGACGACGATCGCCGCAAACTGATGGACCAGATCGTGCCGGTGTACGGCCCCTTGGTGTCCGGGCCGCTGAAGCCCGAGAACGGGCGCATCGCTGAGTTCGACGCGCACAACGTCACGCTGCTGTCGTGGATGCCTCTGAACCTGTTCCCGGACACGCAGATCTCAGCGAATGTCTGCTGGGGATACGTCTCTCCGAGCGGGCGCGAGTACATTTTGCTCGGCCTGCGACGCGGGACGGCCGTGCTGGAAGTGACAAACCCCACGTTGCCGGTGCTCGTCGGATATGTTCCGGGCGCAACAAGCCTGTGGCGAGATTTCAAGGTGATCGGGCACCATGCCTACGCGGTGAGCGAGGGTGGGCTGGGCATCCAGGTCATCGACCTGAGCGGCGTGGATAGTGGTACGGTCGTTCACGTCAAGAACAAGACACAGAACGGTCATTCGTCCACGCACACCATCGCGTCGAACCCGGACTCCGGCTACCTCTACTTGGCTGGGGCGAACATCGCCAACGGCGGACTCGTGGCGGTCAGCACCACGGACCCCACCGACCCCAAGATCGTGGGGAGCTGGAACACGCGGTACGTGCACGAAGCGCAGATCGTGACGTACACCAGCGGCCCCTTCGCGGGCCGAGAGATCGCCTACTGCTGTACCGGATCGGCTGGGCTGGACGTCGTGGACGTGACGAACAAGTCCAATATGGTCAGGATCGGCGGGTTGAAGTACCCCGGAACGCGGTACTGCCACCAGGGATGGCTGACAGAGGACGGCAAGTACTTCCTCATCAACGACGAGATGGACGAACCGGACCCGGCGCCGACCACCCGGACGCACGTGGTTGACGTGCAGAATCCGGCTTCCCCGGTATACAAGGGTTGGTTCACGAGCGGGAAGACGAGCACGGACCACAACCTGTACATTCTCGACGGGAAGGCCTACCAGGCGAACTACCTCTCTGGCTTGCGTGTGTTTGACGTGAGCGATCCGCTGAATGCCGAGCAGATCGCGTGGTTCGATACACACCCCGAGAGCGACGCCCCCGGGTACCACGGCGCGTGGGACTGCTACCCCTTCCTGCCGAGCGGAACCATCGCCATCAGCGACATCGAACGCGGACTCTTCCTGGTTCGCGTCGGGACGGACTCGCTCCAGTTCGACTACCCCGACGGCCTGCCGACGCTCGCCAAGCCGGGCGTGAACGTGCCCGTCCGGGTCGGCATCGTGGAGCAGGGCGTAACGCTGGATCCGGCGACAGTCAGGCTGCACGTCCGCAGGGATGGCGCGACGTCAGAGTTCGTGATGACGCAGGAATCAGCGGCCGTGTACACGGCGTCCATCCCCGCCATGGAGTGCTATGAAGAGGCCGATTTCTGGTTCTCCGCAGCGGACACGGACGGTCTGCTCTACATCGACGTGCTGAATGCCTCGCTGGGGGGCGGCCATCCGCTCATCGCCGCGACGGGAGAGGCGGGGGTCATCGCCGACGATTTCTCGACGGACCTCGGCTGGACTACGACCAATCAGTCGGTGCAGTCCGGCGCGTGGACACGGACACAGCCGATCGCCGCGAACGAGTACGAGCCGCAGGGAGATCACGACGGCTCGGGCATGGCGTGGGTCACGGGAGCCGTGCCCGGGGAGATGCTGATCGGCGGGCCGACGATCCTTTTGTCCCCCCCCTTCGATCTCAGTCAGGCCGGGGCGGCCGAGGTCTCCTACGCCGCGTGGCACCAGACGACGCTCGGCAGCACGCCGCTCCGGGTAGAAGCGAGCCACGACGGAACGGCGTGGGTGGAGATCGCGACGCACCTCAGCACACCGGGCTGGGAGCGGAACACCGTGCGGCTCGACAAGCACGTCCCGCTCTCATCGCAGGTCCGGGTTCGATTCTCGGCTTCGTCCTGGAACAACTTCTCCGGAGTCGAGGCGGGAGTGGATGCGTTCTCCATCGTCGCCGTCGAGTGCGACGACTGCCTCGCGGACTACAACGGCGATGGGACGGTGAACACGCAGGACTTCCTGGCCTTCATGAATGACTTCACCGGCTCGACGAACATCGGCAACCCGGACCTCAACGGGGATACGAAGGTGGACACGCTCGACTTCCTGACGTTCCTCAACGCATTCGTGACCGGCTGCCCGTAGTCGTGATTCGCCGTCCAATGTGATCCGCGGCCGGGTTCATGCGGGGCGTGCCCAGCGTCATCGCTATGTCCCGTCTCGAGTTGTTCACGGCGACTCGGCACTGGCCTGAGGTTTCTCCTGCCTCGCCGCCGGCGGTGAGGCGCGCTTCCAGATCGGGACATCCCGCTTGAGACGATCGATGAACTCGTCCATCGCGTCGAGTGCCTCGCGTCGGTGGGCGGAGAGGATGACGAGGCGGAAGGAACGCTCCCCGACCGGCACGAAACCTCGGCTGTGCTCGACGCCGACTCGGAGCAGGCCGAAGCGTTGCATGAGGTCGGCGGCGATGGCGTGCATCTGTCGCTGGGCCATCGGCTCATAGGTCTCGTAGTGCAGACCGTCGATCGGCAGACCGTTCTCGGTGGGCCTCACGATGCCCTCGAAGACGACTGTCGCCCCGCTTCCCTGAAGCGGAGGCTCAAGCCTGTGCGCTCCGAGCGGACCGTCCGCAATCTGGACGCTGATCGTCATTATCCCCCCGAAACCAGGCCGATCAGGGCTACTTCGTCGCCGGCCCGGACAACCGCGTCGGGAAGCGCGAACTCGCCGTTCAACGCGATCCGCAGGCTCGGCAGCATCGGGGCAATTGCGGGACAGGCATCTCGCAACAGCGGCACAAGCGACGCGACGGTCGGGTTCGTGCCGGCCCGGACGGCGACCACCGACGAACCCGCGACGGCGGCGGCCGGACCGAAGAGCAAGACTGCGACGTCCATCACGCGGAGTGTATAAGGTCAACAATCCGGGGACGATCACGGCATCGAACCGTCCAGCCATCCAGGAGAACCCGGCATGAGCCTCCCCTCTGCGTATCGACGGATCGGCAAGGAACAGCCCGAACTGCTCGCGGCCTACGAGCGCTTCGGCGAGGCGTGCGCGAACGCCGGGCCTCTGGACCTGAAGACCATCGCACTGGTCAAGCTGGCGATCTCGCTCGGCGCGGGGCTGGAGGGAGCGGCGCACTCGCACTGCCGCAAGGCACTCGCGGCCGGGTGGACTGAGGACGATCTGATGCACGTCGCACACCTGTGCGCACCGACCATCGGCTTCCCGCCGATGATGCGCAACCGAGGGTGGGTCGAAGATGTGATCTCGAAGTCTGCGAAGGACGGCAAGAAGAGCAAGGGTGGGGAGAAGCGGAAGAAGAACCGATGAACGTGGAACACCCGCTGCCGTCGCCGGGCGACGCGCTGCGGGCGCTGCTGGAACGGTTATCCCCGGTCGCGACCGAGCGCGTAGGACTTCGTGAGGCCGCCGGTCGAGTACTGGCGGAGAATGCCGCCGCCGATCGGCCAAGCCCTCCGCTGACGGTCAGCGCGATGGACGGGTACGCGGTGCATCTCGCGCGCCTGCGGCCCGGACGGATCAGCGTTGCGGGCGAGGCGGCGATCGGGCGAGCGCCAGAAACGCTGCGTGAGGTGTGTGCGGCTCGCATCGTCACGGGCGCGCCCGTGCCGCACGGCGCGACAGCGGTGCTGCGCCGTGAGGACGTCGTGGAAGGCGACGGATGGATCGAGGTCGGCGCGGACCTGATCGCGCGATTGAACGAGGACGAGAACATCCGGCGGCAGGGCGAGAATGGGCCGGCAGGCACGGTATTTGCAAAGGCTGGTCGCCTGATCACCCCTCCGGTCGCGGGGGCGCTCGCCGCGTTCGGCGTGGCGTCGCCGACGGTTCGGTGTCGCGTGCGCGTGGCGATCGTGGCGACGGGCGACGAGATCCTGCCGCCGGAGCACCGGGTAGAGCCGTGGCAGTTGCGGGACTCGAACTCATCCGCACTGACAGCGTTTGTCGCCTGCGTGCCGTGGCTGATGCTGGTCTCGACCGAACGGAGCGCGGATGAACAAGCACTGTTGCGCGCCTCCCTGGGACGCGCGCTCGAAGCCGCCGATGCCGTGCTCGTATCTGGTGGCGTATCGATGGGACAGCGGGACTTCGTGCCGGGGGTGTTGGAATCGCTCGGCGTGAAGCGTGTGTTTCATTGTGTGTCGCAGCGGCCGGGCAAGCCGCTGCTCGCTGGCGTGGGGTCGCGCGGCCAGGCCGTGCTTGCGCTCCCCGGCAACCCGGTTTCGGTGATGGTCACCGCGCGGAGATTCGGCGCGCCAGCGCTGGCGCGACTAGCGGGCATGGATCATGTATGGGGCGCCGACGGCATGGTCGTGCTCGACGGCGAACCGGAGCGAGCGATCTCCCTCTGGCTTCATCGGCCCGTGCGACTGACCACGCCCGGACGGGCGGTGCGCGTGAAGACGAAAGGCTCCGGCGACGTGATCGCGGTGAGCGCGAGTGATGGCTTTGTCGAGATCCCCCCGGGCGAGAGCGGCCCAGGGCCGTGGCCGTTCTACGCTTGGACGCCGGGCGGAGGCATGGCGTGAAGAACGATGAGGGCCAGGCCAGGATGACACACGTCGGCACGGACGGCCGTGCCCGGATGGTGGACGTGGGCGAGAAGGCGGTCACCTCGCGCGGCGCCCGGGCCGAGGCGTTCGTGCGCATGTCGCCCGCCCTGGTTGAACTGGTGCGCCGCGATGCGCTGGGGAAGGGCAGCGTGCGCGACGTGGCACGCCTCGCGGGCATCATGGCGGCGAAACGAACGGCGGACCTGATCCCGCTCTGCCATCAGTTGCCGCTCGATCATGCCGAAGTAACGATCGAAACCGTCGACGAGGGAGTGCGGATCTCGACAGAGGTCCGCACCCACGGCAGAACCGGCGTCGAGATGGAAGCGCTCGCGGCGGCGGCTGTTGCAGCGCTGACCGTGATCGACATGGGGAAAGCGGTCGATCGCGGGATGGCGATCGAGCGGCTTCGCGTGGTCGAGAAATGGGGTGGTCGGAGCGGGCACTACCTCGCGGAGGACTCGCGATGAACGCTATCCGGGCCGCCGTCCTGACGGTGAGCGACCGGTGCTCGCGCGGCGAGGCCGAGGACAGGTCCGGCCCCGCGCTCGCCGCGATGCTGTGCGAGCGGCTGGCAGCCGAGATCGTGGAAACGGTGTGCGTGCCCGACGAGGTCGAGCGCATCGAGTGTGCCCTCCGCAACTGGGCTGAGCCTGTGCGACGGATCGACCTTGCCGTGACAACCGGGGGAACCGGCCTTGCGCCACGGGACGTGACGCCCGAGGCGGCGATGCGGGTGATCGAGCGGCCGCACGCGGGGTTGATGGAGCTGGCCCGCGCGCGGTGCCTGAGCATCACGCCGAGGGCGTACCTCTCGCGCGGCGTGGCCGGCGTCGCCGGACGAACGCTGATCCTGACGCTGCCGGGGTCGGTGCGCGGGGCGACGGAGCAACTGGCCGCGCTGCTCGACGTGCTTCCCCACGCGGTGGAAACGCTGCGGGGCGAGGTACAGGACGACGGGCGCGCGGACGCGAAACCGACCAGCGGGCGGGTCGTGATGCACGGAGATTGACGTGATCGAGCGCGTGCAGCCCGTGGTGCTGGTGGGCGGGAGGAGTCGCCGGTTCGGACGCGACAAGCTGCGCGAACCTCTCGGGGGGGGGCTGCTGATTGATCGGCCGATCGCCGCTCTGCGTGCGGTGTTCGGGCGATGTGTCGCGCTGGTCGGCGACTGCGATCCGGCGGTGGCCACGCGGGGCGATTCGCACCTGGCCGACGGTTTCCCGGGGATGGGACCGATCGGGGGCATCGTGACCGCGCTGGATGTGTTCGGGTGTGCCGTCTTCGTGCTTCCGGGAGACCTGCCCAGCGTGACAGCTACGGGCGTGCGGGCCGTGCTCGAAGCCGCGGCGGCCGAAACCGGCGCGGCAGCGGTGGTAGGAGCGACAGCGAGAATCGAACCCTGCTTCGGCGTGTATCGGCCGCAGTGCGAGAACACGCTGCGTCGCGCGATCGCCGGCACGCGGCTGGAGTTGTGGCGACTGGTTGAACAAGAGCGGTGGACGACGGTCCCGCTCCCAGTGTCAGAGGTGATCAACATCAACACGATCCGGGACTTCGAGAGCGCGACAGGAGCGTGTCCTCAGCCGCCGATCGCGGACATGGGGCGATCCGGCTGACGGAAGGCGGCGGATTCGATGCCGTGGCCCGCCTGCTTCGTCCACGTGGCGTCGATGAGGAAGCGGTCGACCTCCGCGTCGCTCGCGCCCCCTCGCAGCAGCGAGCGCAGATCCCATTCCTGCGTGCTGAAGAGGCACGGCCTGACCTTGCCGTCGGCAGTGATGCGCAGGCGGCTGCACCGGCCGCAGAACGGACGGGTGACCGGCGCGATGAGGCCGATGCGGCCAAGCGCGCCATCCGCGAAGACGAAGTTGAGAGCGGTGGAGGAGTCGGAGTCGCGTCCCTCCGGCACGAGGGGCCACTCCGCAGCGATTCGTTCGAGCGTTTCCGACGCGGGCACCACGAGGGAGCGGTCCCAGCCCCGCGCGTCGTCGAGCGGCATGAACTCGATGAATCGCATCTCGACTCCGAGTTCGCGTGCAAGCGCGGCGAGCGGGACGATCTCGTCCTCGTTGAAACCTCGCATGAGGACAGCGTTGATCTTCACGGGGACAAAGCCGGCGTCGATGGCTCGGCGCACACCCTCGATGACCTGCTCCGGAGTGGTTCGCGCTCGGGTCATCGTGGCGAAGCGGTCCGGCCGGATGCTGTCGAGGCTGACGGTGATCCGTGTGAGTCCGGCGGCTCGCCACTCGGCGAGGGACGCCGGAGTGAGGCGCGAGCCATTCGTCGTCAGCGCAAGGTCCGTGACTCCGAGAGCCGCGACGCGACCAATCACGGACGCGAGCCGCGGGTGGAGCGTCGGCTCGCCGCCTGTGAGCCGGATCTTCTCAACGCCCAGCCGGATGCAGGCGGCTGCGACACGGACGATCTCGTCATCCGTGAGCAGGTCGAGCCGGCGCATGAAGCGTGCGTCCGGTTCGAGGCAGTAGACGCAGCGGAAGTTGCAGCGGTCGGTGAGGCTGAGGCGCAGGTCGCGGATGGTCCGACCGAGGGAGTCGATCATGCGACCCGGTGCGGTCGCCGCCACCGGCGCGGGAGGAGGGCGCAGCGGGCTTTGGCCCGTTGTCCGATCGGCGAGCAGAGGCAGGGCGTAGCCCATGGTCGCTCCGGCGCGGCTCAGGCGTGAGCCGTCGCTCCGTGCTCGGCGTCGAGCAGCACCTTCGATCCTACCACGGGCTGGAACCGTGCCTGGAAGAAGCGGAGATACTCCGGCTCGTGCGTGAAGCAAAGGCCGACGATGCGGTCTCGATGCTCGAAGAGCTCGATCACCGATTCCGCGGTGACGTCCATGTGGGCCTGGGTGTAGACACGGCGGGGGATCGTGAGGCGGATGAGTTCAAGAGCGGGAAAGAGGTTCTCGCCGGTGTCCGGGTTGCGGCCGCTGGAGACCGCGCCGCGCTCCATGGCCCGCACGCCCGACTCGACGTAGAGCGCGGCGGCGAGGGCCTGGGCGGGGAACTGCTCGCGCGGCATGTGCGAGAGGAAGCGAGCCGCGTCGATGAACACGCCGTGCCCGCCGATCGGCAGCACGATCGGAACCCCGGCCTCTCGCAGGAGGGTGCCGAGGTACTCGACCTGTCCGACGCGGGCGCGGACGTGGTCCTCCTGGATGGACTCCTCGATGCCGATCGCCATGGCCTCCATGTCGCGCCCCGCGAGCCCGCCGTAGGTGTGGAGGCCCTCGAAGACGACGACGAGGTTGCGGGCCTTCCCGGCGAGCGCATCGTCGTTCAGGCAGAGAAAGCCGCCGATGTTGACGAGGCAGTCCTTCTTGGCGGAGTTGGTGCAGCCGTCCGCGCAGGCGCAGAGGTCGAGGAGAATGTCCGCGATGGGACGGCCCCGGTGCTCAGGCTCTCGCTGCGAAATGAACCAGGCGTTCTCGACGGCGCGGGTGGCGTCGAGGATGACGCGGATGCCACGGGAGCGGCAGAGGTCGGAGACGGCGCGGAGATTGGCGAGGCTGATCGGCTGCCCTCCCGCCATGTTGACGTTGCACTGCACCCAGATGAATGGGATGCGCCCCGGGCCGACGGACTCGATCAGCGATCGGAGTTTGCGCAGGTCCACGTTGCCCTTGAACGGCGCCTCGCTCAGCGGATCGTGGGCCTCATCGACGATGACGTCTGTGAACCGGCCGCCGGCGAGCTCGAGGTGCGCCTTCGTGGTCGTGAAATACATGTTGCCGGGGATGATGCTGCCCGGCGACACGAGCAGGCGGCAGAGGATGTGCTCCGCGCCTCGGCCCTGGTGCGTTGGGATGAGATGACGGAACCCGTACCGTCGCCGGACGACGTCTTCGAGGTGGTAGTAGTTCTCCGAGCCGGCGTACGCCTCGTCGCCGAGCATCATCCCAGCCCACTGGCGGTCGCTCATGGCGGAGGTGCCGGAGTCGGTGAGAAGGTCGATGTAAACGTCGCGGCTGCGGAGGAGGAACGTGTTGAAGCCGGCCTCCGCGATGGCGCACTCACGCTCCGCGCGCGTAGTCATGCGGAGCGGCTCGACCATCTTGATGCGGTACGGCTCGGCCCAGGAACGCTTCCCGCTTGTCCTGCGGATCATCTGCTGCGCTCAGTTCTCCCCCGGGATGGAGTCCGCGAGTTCACACAACGCGTTGTAATACTCTTCTCGTTCGATGCCGAGCAGGGCCGCACCGAACAGCTCCGCCTCGGCCGGCCCTGCGATCTCACCGTAGTTGATGGTCGGCAGGTGATAGGCGATAAGGAGCGGCCAGACCTCGGGCATCGGTTCGAACCACGGGTGCAGGCAGAGGCGGAAGCCGTCGGAGGGGCGCTCACCCAGCGGCCGCGGGTAGGCAAACTCGCCGGGTTCGAGCGGACGAGCGTCGAACGCGACCTCGACCGGGTAACGGACGGTCTCGCGGTCGTTGAGGATGCGGAGGATCGCGTCCGCGTCGATCAGCAGGCCGTGGCGGAGGCGCGCGCTCGTCGCCTTCTCCACGAGGTGCTCGTGCAGGGCGATGCGGGCGTCATCGGCGGATGGAACGTGCGGCTTCACGCGGCGCCCTCCTGCGCGTGGGCGTGGCCCGGCGCACGCGGCGGCGCCTCGGGCGTGTACCCGCTCCGCTCCGTGAGCCGGCCCGACAGTACCGGCACGGTGATGCGCACCATGATCGTGAAGAGCAGCAGGCCGAACGCCCATATCCCTGCGGAGACCAGCGACTCGTTGAGCGTGGGCGTGTACTCGACGATTTCGCCGAGGGGCGTCGGCACGAACCCGGGGATGATGAGGCCCATGCCCTTCTCGACCCAGATGCCGACGATCATCAGCACGCAGGCAATGTGCAGGAACCGTTCGCGGCGTGAGAATGGCAGGTAGAGGAGCGCGAGGGCGACGGTGTTCATGGCGATCGCCGACCAGATCCACGGAACGAGGGCCGCTCGCCCGTCGAGGCCGAGGTAGAGATAGCGGGCAGAGGCGGTGTGGGCCGAGTCGGTGTAGAACTCGGTGAAGACCTCGGACCCGAGGAGGAACATGTTGATCGTCATGGCGACTGTCACGATGTTGCGGAGCGTGAGGAACGCCTTCGGCGGCACCTCATAGGCCCCGATGCGACGCAGCACGCCGAGCGTCAGAATGAGGAATGCCGGCCCGGCCGCGAACGCGGAGGCCAGAAACCGCGGGGCGATGACGGCGGAGTTCCAGAACGGGCGGCTGCCGAGGCCGCTGTAGAGGAACGCTGTGACGGTGTGGATGCTCACCGCCCAGACGATGGCGATGAAGACGAAGGGCAGGTAGAAGAGTCTGCCCGGCCTGCGCCCCCTGTATGCGCAGTAGATGAGGTAGCCGCAGATGTGCAGGTTGAGAAGGAGGTAGCCGTTGAGCACGAGAACGTCCCACGTGAGCATGGAGATGGGAAAGTTGAAGCGGAGAAAGAGGTGGTGGAAGCGGTCGGGTCGGCCGAGATCCACGGTGACGAAGAGGAGCGCCATGATGATGGCGGCGACAGCGAAGAGCTCGCCGAAGATCACGAGGTCGTGCAGTTCGCGGTTGCGGTAGACGTAGACGGGGATGACGAGCATGACGGCCGCGGCTGCCATGCCGACAAGGAACGTGAAGTTGGCGATATACAAACCCCACGAGACCTGGTCGGTCATCCCTGTGACGGCGAGACCATGCACGAGTTGCCGGCAATAGGCATTCAGGCCGAGCAGGGCGACGGCGGTAAGGAAGAACATCCAGGCGTAGTACCGCCCGTCGCCGACGAACGAGAGGCGGAAGCAGCGCCACAGGAAGGTGAGGTAGGTTCTCACGCCAGCGCCCCCATCGCGCCGTCCGCAATGTCGCGCCAGCGCAGTTCGGGGCCGTCCTCCCCTGGAAGGCGGCCGTAACGCTCGCCCTCCTCGGCTTCGAGGCGTCGCGCGATCTCGGCGGCCTCTGGGTCGAGGCCGCTGGGGTAGCGCTCATCGAAGTAGTAGAAGAAGCGCGGGAGCGTGCCCGCGTCCTCCTTGAGCACGAACACCCGCTTGGTACGGAGAATCTGGGCGACCTCGCTCTCGGGGTCGAGCACGTTGCCGAACTTTCGCGCGCCGGTCGGACAGACTTCGAGGCAGGCCGGCATGCGCCCCTGCCGAGTGCGCTGGAGACAGAAGTGGCACTTCTCCATGACGCCCTTGTCGCGCGGGCGATTGGAAAGGTAGCCCATGTTCGGGTTCACCTGGTCGGCGGGCAGGCGCGGTTTCGAGAAGTTGAAGCGGCGCGCCCAGTACGGGCACGCCGCCTCGCAGTACCGGCACCCGATGCACCAGTCGTAGTCGATGACGGTGATCCCGTCCGCGTCCTGCCATGTTGCCTCCACCGGGCACACCTTCACGCACGGCGGGTTGGCACACTGGTGGCACTGCACGGGCAGGTAGAAGTGCCCCTCATCGGGAACGGTCGGGCGGTCGTAGTGGTGGTTGCCCTTTTCGAGGTCCATCGTGCCGCGGGGCATCTCGATCACGCGGATGTACTGGACCTCGGGCGAGCGGCTCTGGTTGTTCTCGGCGACGCAGGCGTGGACGCACTTGCGGCATCCGATGCAGCGGCTGATGTTCAGCGCATAGACGAACTCGACGCCGTCCATGGGCTTGTAGTCGCGTAGTTCCGGGCGAACGCCGTAGCGGCGCTCGACCTGAGCGCGGATGCGCTCGAGGGCACGCTCCATGTCCGCTGGCGTCATCTCCTTGTAGTGCTTCTGCAGGAACTGTTCGAGGGTTGGGGCGTCCTCGCGTTCGAGTTCGCGGAGCGGGCTGAGCGCGGCCGCGAGCGCGGTCAGCCCCCCCGCCGCCGCCGTGCCCGTGCGGAGGAAACTGCGACGCGACATGCCGGGACCATCCGCGGCAGGAGTGCCCCCGTTGCCGGAGGAGCAACCGCAGCCGCTGCCGCACGAACCGCCGCCGCCGTGCCCGTTCGAGGGGCTTTTCAGGATGGGGAGTCTCATGGCTTTCCCCCCGGTTGGTGATGCTCCGGCTCGCCGATCCGGCGCAGCAGCGGATGGTGGCGACCTGGCCCGTGATGACCGTGCGCGTCCTGATCCCCCATGCGCAGCGTGTTCGGTCCGGGCAAGGGAGTGAACGGCGGGTAACGCGGCGAGTGCGGATCGTGGCACTCGGTGCAGCGGAGGCGGAGGGCCTCGCCGAGTTCACGGTTCCAGTAGCCGAGCGTCTTGCCGTGGGTGCCGCGCTGCCAGTCGCGGTAGGCGGTGCCGTGGCACTGGGCGCACAGCGTGGCAACCTGCGAGAAGGGTACGGTGGAGCCGTCGTGAAGGCGGAGCCGGTCATGATCGTTGCGGTCGTGGCAGTTGAAGCAGCGGTCGTTGAGGCCGTGACTCAGGACGATCTCGTGGTGCATGCTCAGTTCGGCGATTGGCTTGTCCACCGAGACGAAGATGCGATGGCAGTCCTGGCACCCTTGGGGGACGCCGTTGATGAGGGCCTGCGGAGGGTCGTCCATCGCGGCACGCTGCGGACCGACGTTGAGGTCATGCCGCGAAACGATCACCGGCTCGGCATCGGGAACGCGCGGCCCGATCGGGTCGAGCGCCATGAACCCCGCTAGGAGAAAAAACCCGGGCAGAAAGAGCCACCCAGCCCATGCCGGGCCTGTCGAGCGGGGCATCGGGGAGTCGGCGGGTGAGGACCGCATGAAGTCTGAAAGCCTACAGTCAACGGACAAAAAGAGTAGTCGATGATGATATCGTGAATGAGTGGACGATCAAGCAACGCCCGACCAGATCGGGCAAAATGGAGAAGAGGAGACCCTCGCGTGTCCATCAGCGGACTGGTGCTGACGCTCGAACGTGACGGGCCGCTGGCGGAGCGCGCGATCCACGTGCTGGAGCGCGATCCCCGGATCACGCTGGGCGAGCGCGCCGGCGAGCGGTTGCCGATCGTGGTCGAGACGGGATCCCGCTTCGAGGATGAGGAGGTCTTCGCCACGTTGAGGAACACGCCCGGTGTGCGTTTCGTGGACGTGGCGTTCGTGGATTTCGGGGGCGGCGAGGAAGGAGCCGACGATGCTGACGGTTGACAGGCGCACGTTCGTGAAGTCGGCTGCGATGGCAGCGGCCACGGCCGCGGCGGCGGGGACGACGCGGTCGTTCGCCCTGCCGCTCCTTCCGGGGTCCGGCCTCCGTTGGGAGAAGGCCCCGTGCCGGTTCTGCGGGACTGGCTGCCACGTCATGGTGGCCACGGAGAACGGCCGCGTTGTCGCCATTCAGGGCGACCAGAAAGCGGAGGTGAACAAGGGCCTGCTGTGTGTGAAGGGCTACCACGTCGGAGCGATCCTCTACGGCGAGGATCGACTGACCAGGCCGATGCTCCGCAAGAACGGCCGACTGACGCCGATCTCGTGGGACGAAGCGATCGGGATCATCGCGGACAAGATCGCCGAGAACCCGAAGGGGTTCGCCCTCTATGGCTCCGGCCAGTGGACGATCGCGGAGGGCTGCATCGGCAACAAGTTCATGAAGGCTGGCCTCGGGAACAACCACATCGACGGCAACCCGCGCCTGTGCATGTCATCCGCCGTAACTGGCTTCCTCTCGACGTTCGGGGTCGATGAGCCCCCGGGGTGTTACGACGATCTCGACCGGTGCGACGTGGCCATCATGTGGGGCAACAACATGGCCGAGATGCACCCTGTGCTGTTCTCGCGCCTGGTGGACCGTCGCACACGGGGCGAAAAGGTCACGATCATCGACCTGACGACGCGCCGCACGCGCACGAGCGAGTTCGCCGACCACGTGCTCTTCTTCAAGCCGCACGGCGACCTGGCGATCGCCAACGGCATCGCGCACCTGCTCATCCGCAACGGAACGTTCGATCGCGCCTTCGTGGAGAAGCACTGCAACTTCCGCCAACTCGGACCGCGGTCGGAGGACGGTTCGCCCCCAGCGATGCTGGGGGTGCCGATGACATTCGACGAGTACGCAAGGGCCGTCGAGCCGTACACGCCGGAGAAGGTCGAGGAACTGTCCGGCGTTCCCGCGGAGAAGATCCGCATGCTCGGCGAGATGTTCGGGCGGCGCGACCTGCGGATCAACAGCCTCTGGTGCATGGGCATGAACCAGCACACCCGCGGCACGGCGATCAACTGTCTCGTCCACGGCATCCACTTCCTCTCAGGGCACTTCGGAACGCCGGGCAACGCGGCGACCAGCCTGACGGGCCAGCCCTCGGCGTGCGGCACGGTGCGCGAGGTCGGCACGCTGTGCCACCTGCTGCCCGGCGGCCGTCTGATCGCCAACGCCGAACACCGGCGCGACGCGGAAGAGTTGTGGAACGTACCCGAGGGTCGCATCAACCCGACGCCAGGGCATCACACCGTCGAAATGTTCAAGCGGTTCAACACGCCGACGGCCGACGGCGGCGACATCACGACGCTGTGGGTGCAGGTGACGAACCCCGGCCAGACGCTGCCGAACCTCTACCGCAACTTCCGAAAGAAGAAGGATCTGGCCGACAAGTTCCTCATCGTCTCCGACGTGTACCCAACAGCGACGACGGAGCTGGCCGATCTCGTGCTGCCCAGCGCGATGTGGGTCGAGAAGAACGGGATGTACGGCAACAGCGAACGCCGCACTCAACAGTGGTTCAAGATGGTGGAGCCGCCGGGAGACGCACGCGACGACGCCTGGCAGATGATCGCCGTCTCGCGGCGGCTCTTCGACATGGGACACGAGGGCATGAAGGACCGCGACGGCAGGTGGATCTTCCACACCACCGACAAGTCGGGCAGGGAGGTTCCGATCTGGGAGTGGGAGCACTACTACGACGTGAACGTGGACGAGCGGATGTTCGAGGAGTACCGCCCCTTCACGCGCCTCAAGCACAAGGATCTTGCGCCGTACCAGGAATACGTCAAAGCCCGCGGCCTGCGGTGGCCCGTCGTCCGGCACCCGGATGGCTCGTGGCGAGAAACGCGCTGGCGCTTCAGCGGGTTCGACGACCCATACGTCGAGAAGGGCAGGGAGTTCCAGTTCTATCACTCGGTGACGAAGGACGACCGAGCGCTGATCTGGTTCCGGCCCCACGAGTTCCCGCCCGAGATGCCGGACGCTGACTATCCGTTCTGGCTCTGCACAGGTCGCGTGCTCGAGCACTGGCACACCGGGACCATGACGAGGCGCATCCCGCAACTGCACCGCGCCATGCCGATGGCGTACGTGGAGATGCACGCGGACGATGCGGCCCGTCTCGGCGTGCGAAACGGCGAGATCGTTGCCGTGAAGAGCCGGCGAGGCGAGATCGACCTGCCCGTCTGGATCGGCGGACGCGGCGACCCGAAGCCGGGCGAGGTCTTTGTGCCGTTCTTCGACGAAGGCCGGCTGATCAACCTCGTCACGCTGGACGAATACGACCCATACTCCCGCCAGCCGGACTACAAGAAGTGCGCAGTCGCCATCGTGCGCAAGACGTAGGAGGTGACCATGTCACGCGGACACCCGCGCAGGCGATACCGCGGAGAGATTGCGTGGACGGGTTTCGTCGCCGGCCTCGGCGCGGCGGTGGCGCTCGCGTCTGCGACGACTGGCGCACGGAGCGTCCTCCCCTTGCAGACCACGGGCGATGACCGCGCCGCCCCGATGGCCAGCACGCCGTGGCTCCTCTCGCAGCCCGCAGCGAACGTCGTGCCCGCCGACCGCGCGAATCCTGGGAATACGGACGACAAGTTCACCGCCCGCGTGCGCTCGATGGAGGAACGTGCCACCCTCCGAGCGTACGAGGGCGCGCCGCCGGTCATCCCCCACCCTGTAGGCGAGTTGAAGTACCAGGCCTGCCGCGCCTGCCATGCCCAAGGGCTGCGTGCCGGTGAACAGATCGCGCGGATGGCGTCGCACACGCACCTGACGAACTGCACGCAGTGCCACGTTGAGGCCGCGGGCATGTTCCTGGGCGACGGTGGCGGACCGCGAAACTCGTTCGAGGGTCTTCGCCCAAGCGGGTACGGGAGCACCCGGGCATGGGCGGGCGCTCCACCGGTCATCCCCCACACGACCTTCATGCGGACGAACTGCGTGAGTTGCCACGGCGAGCACGGGTACGACGGGTGGAAGCCCGACCACCTCGACCGCACGAACTGCGTGCAATGCCACGCCCCGGCGGCCAGCCTCGACCAACTCTCGCCGACGTTCGGCGAAGAGTTGCTTCGCGTGTTCACTCCGCCGCGGCCGTGATGCGACGCGATGAATGAGCCGCGGGACATCTCGCGTCGCGACTTGCTTCGTGGGCGTCTTGGCGCTCGTGGTGCATCACCGTCACTCGGCTCGGGCGGAGAGTCGGAACCGCCGCGCCGAGTACCGCTCCCTGTGCATCGCCCGCCCGGCGCGGTACCGGAAGCGGAGTTTCTTGCCGGATGCACGCGCTGCGGGGCGTGCATCGAGGCGTGCCCTGTGGGTGCGATCGTGCTCGCGCCGGCGCGATTTCGCGAAGCGGCGGGAACGCCGATGATCGACCCCCATACGCAGGCGTGCGTCATGTGTGCCGACACGCCGTGCATCGCCGCGTGCGAGCCGGGTGTGCTTCAAACCGGTCGACCCTTGAAGATGGCAACGGCGTGGATCGACCGGATGAACTGCCTCGCCTGGATGGGGAGTTTCTGCACTGTCTGCTCGGAACGGTGCCCTGTTGCGGGTGCGATCACGCTCGAGCAGGGACGCCCGAGCGTCGTGGAGTCGGTCTGCACCGGATGCGGCGTCTGCCACGCGGTGTGCCCAGCACCGGTGAACGCGGTCGGGATCATGCCGCTGCCTGATCGACCCGGTTAGGACGCGAGCAGAAATAGTCTGGTATTTGTTTGGATATTGTTGCAGGCCAGGCCTCTTGACAAGGCTCTGCAGAGGACGTTTCATGGCAATCAGGACATGAGGCTCTGTATATCTGCTGATGACGACGGGAGCACGCATGACGAAACACAGAAGGCATCCTGACCCTGAACGGCCGGTCCGACTGCCCTCCGCTTCCGTCGGAACCGCACTCGTGCTCGCATTGCTCGGCGCGCTGGCGCTCGCGGGTTGCACGAGCCGCGAGGAGGCAGGGCCGGCCAAGTCCATGGCCGTCGCGCACCCGATAGACGCCGAAGCAGCCAGGACGCTCTACGTCCGCCACTGCGCGGCCTGTCACGGTCCCGAAGGGCACGGCGACGGGCCTGCCGGCCAGCACCTCTACCCCAAGCCGAGGGCGTTCAGTGACAGCCCGATGCGATTCGCGGCGACGGGAGCAGGCGAAGACCGGATACTCGACGCGATCACGCGGACGATCCGCGAGGGGATGCCGCGCAGCTCGATGCCGGGTTTCGGTGGAGTGCTGACGGAGCCAGAGATCCGGGGTATCGCGCAGTATGTGCACGATCTGGGGAGCGATGTGCCGACACCGGCCGCGCGCGGCCCGTTGATCGCCGTCAAGGTGCCCGAGTTCACCGTGGGGTTGGCGACCTACGGATCGAGCCTGTTCCGCTCGATGGGATGCGTGACGTGCCACGGTGAGAAGGGCTACGGCGACGGGGCCGCGATGGAGGGGCTGGTGGACTCGCTCGGCAGGCCCATCCATCCCGCGAACCTCGCTTCGGGACAGTACAAGGCCGGTTCAACCCCGGAGGACCTGTACCGAGTGATCGTCAATGGCGTGCCCGGCACGCCCATGCCGTCGTATGCGGACATGCTCTTCGAAGGGCAGCGCGACTCGCCGACCGGTCATCGCAAGGCATGGGCGTTGGTGGCGTATGTGATGAGCCTTGCCCCGCCGCCCGCGGAAACAGCCGCGAACTCAGGCGCGGAGATCGTGCTCGCACAGGAGCCGGACCCGGTGATGTTCGACGACCCGGCACATCCGGCGTGGCGCGGCGTCCGCGAGACAAGCATCTCACTCCGCCCCTTGTGGCAGCGACCCGAGCCGATCAGGAGCGTGAGCGTCGCGGCGTTGCGGGCGGGCGATCGTGTCGCGTTCAGGCTCGTGTGGAACGACGCGACGTGCGACGTGGACCACGACTCCGGCGACTTCCCGGACGCCGCCGCGGTGATGTTCGCTATGGGAGACGAGGTCGCTCCCTTGCCGATGGGTGTCGAGGTGCCGGGCTATACGCCCGCGTCGCCGGTGAACGTCTGGCAGTGGAAGGCAAGCCGCCAGTACGACACATCGACGGGGCGGCGGCACGACGCAACCGATCCGCGAACGTTGGAAGGCGACGGCTATTACCTGTTCGCACCCGCGCCGAGTAGCGCGCCGATCGCCTCGCTGGCGTCCGCTCGCGGCGACGACCTGCGGCTGCTCGACCCGTACAACCTGGCGGCCACGCGAGCCGGCAATCCGCACGCCGATGCCTCGATCGTGCGGCACGCCGTTCTGGAAGCGAACGCGCTCGGCTTCGGCACCCTCACTTATCAACCCCCCAGCCTGCAGCACACGAACGCGTCCGCGCTATGGGCAAACGGGCGGTGGTTCGTGACGGCGTTCCGGACACTCTCGACCGGGGATGAGAGCGACATTGACCTCATGACGCCGCGCCGCGTGCCCGTGGCGTTCGCGGTGTGGGACGGTTCGCGCGGCGACCGCGCGGGCGTGAAGCTGGTCTCGGGATGGCACTGGCTCGTGATCGAACCCTCCACCGGCGAGGCAGCCGGCGGCCGCTAGCGGGAGCAACTCGATGCGCAACGAAGAACCCCCGATGAACGACGGCATCGGCGTCACGCGGCGGCGGTTCCTGCAGGCCGCGATGGCGTCCGGCGCGGTATCGCTCGCCTGGCGGCCGGGGCTGGGCGGGTTCGTCGCAGGCCCGGGCGTGGACAATCCGCTGAAGCACTACCCGATGCGTGACTGGGAGCGCGTCTACCGCGATCAGTACGCCTTCGACCGGACGTTCACGTTCGTCTGCGCCCCGAACGACACCGCGAACTGTCGGCTGCGCGCGTTCGTCCGCAACGGCGTGTTCGTGCGCGCGGAGCAGAACTACGAGACGCAGCGTGTGGGCGACCTCTACGGCAACCGCGCGACTGCCGCGTGGAACCCGCGCGGGTGCGCCAAGGGCTACCAGATGCAGCGGCGCGTCTACGGGCCGCACCGGCTGACGGGGCCGCTCATCCGCAAGGGCTGGAAGCGCTGGGCGGACGACGGCTTCCCCTCACTCTCGGACAACCCCGCCCTGCGCGACGAGTACAAGTTCACGACGCGCGGCGACGACGAGTTCGTCAGCGTGACGTGGGAGGAGGTCTACCGCTATCACGCGAAGGCCGCCGTCGCGATCGCGCGGACCTACAGCGGCGAGGACGGCGCACGCCGGCTTCGTACGGACGGCTACGAGCCGGAGATGATCGATGAGACGCACGGCGCGGGCACCCGATGCTTCAAACTCCGCGGCGGGATGGGCCTGCTCGGTGTCATGGGCAAGTACGGCATCTACCGGTGGTCCAACATGCTCGCGCTGCTCGACCAGCACGTGCGCGGCGTGGCATCGGGCGATGCGCTCGGCGGGCGCACCTGGTCGAACTACACCTGGCACGGCGACCAGGCGCCGGGGATGCCGTTCGTGCACGGGCTGCAAACCTCGGACATCGACCTGAACGACCTGCGCAATGCCGGGCTGCACGTTTCGGTGGGCACGAACTTCGTCGAGAACAAGATGGCCGAGGCGCACTTCTTCATCGAGTTGATGGAGCGAGGCGGACGGATCGTCATGGTCCTGCCCGAATACGCGCCCGGCGTGACCAAGGCGGACTACTGGATCCGCGTGCGCCCCGGCGTCACCGACACCGCTCTCTTCCTCGGCGTCACACGACTGATGATCGACAACGGCTGGTTCGATCGCGATTTCGTCGAGAAGTTCACCGACTTCCCGCTGCTCGTGCGGACCGACACGCTGCGTCGGGTGCGGGCCGCTGACGTCTTCCCGGGCTACCAGCCCGGCCTGAGCCGCGACGGGCCGTCGTACCGCGACCAGAACATCACCGACGAACAGTACACGAAGATCGGGCACGATTTCGTCGTGATCGATGCGCAGACGGGAGAGCCTCGGGCGATCACGCGCGACCAGATCGGCAAGCGGATGGAAGGCTCCGGCATCAGGCCTCGCCTGTCATGGACCGGAACGCTGCGCCTCGCCGACGGGTCCGAGGTCGAAGCGATGACGCTCTGGGATGCCTACCGCATCCACCTGCGCGACTACGACCTCGACACGGTCGTCGAGATCACCGGCGGCGATCGTTCGCTCATCGAGCGGCTCGCACGGGAGATCTGGGAGACCGCCGGCAGCGGCCGCGGTGTGGCAATCCACATCGGCGAAGGGATCAACCACTGGTTCCACGCGACGCTCGCCAACCGTGCGTTCTATCTGCCGCTCATGCTGGCGGGCGCGATCGGCAAGCCTGGGACCGGGTGCCACACGTGGGCCGGCAACTACAAGGCCGCGCTGTTCCAGGGAGCGAAGGGCGTCGGCGCGGGCCTGGGCGCGTACCTGAACGAGGATCCCTTCGCGCCCGACCTCGACCCAAAGACCGACGGCGGAACGATCAAGCCCGTCAAACGCACGAAGGACGAAGAGCCTGCCTACTGGAACCACGGCGAGCGGCCGCTGATCGTGCAGACGCCGAAGCACGGCCGGGTCTGCCTGACCGGCAAGACCCACATGCCCTCTCCGACGAAGTTCCTCTGGTTCACGAACGTTAATCTCTTCAACAATGCGAAGCACGCCTACGACATGTTCTTCAACGTGAACCCGAAGATCGACTGCATCGTCGCGCAGGACATCGAACTCAACTCGACCTGCGAGTACTCCGACATCATCCTTCCGGCCCTCTCATGGCCCGAGTTCCAGACGTGGGAAATGACCGGCTCGTGCAGCAACCCCTTCCTCCAGGTCTGGCGCGGCGGGATCGACCCGGTGCACGACGGACGAGACGACGTCCGCATCCTTGCCGAGTCCGCTGAGGCGCTCGGACGCGAAGTCGGCGACTCGCGATTCGCCGACTACTGGCGGTTCGTGCTGGACGACCCCCGCGAGGGTGTGCGCGTGTACATCCAACGGATTCTTGACGCCTCGACCACGACGCGAGGCTACAACGTGTCCGACATCATCGACGGCAAGTACGGCGAGCCGGGCGTGTGCCTCTTCCTGTTCCGCACGTACCCGCGCATGCCGTTCTACGAGAACGTGCATGACGACCTTCCCTTCTGGACGGACACGGGCCGCCTCAACGCCTACTGCGACATCCCCGAGGCCATCCGCCACGGCGAGAACTTCGTCGTCCACCGCGAAGGCCCCGAGGCGACGCCGTACCTGCCGAACGTCATCGTGTCGTCGAACCCCTTGATCCGCCCGGACGACTTCGGCCTGCCGCGCGAGGCCATGCACTGGGACCAACGGACAATCCGCAACGTTCGCCTGCCGTGGAGCGAAGTGAAGCGAACGGTAAACCCGCTCTGGGAAGCGGGCTATCGGTTCTACGGCATCACCCCCAAGGGCCGCCACCGTGTCCACTCATCGTGGGCGGTGACCGAGTGGACGCAGATGTGGGAGTCCAACTTCGCCGACCCGCAGCGCAGGGACAAGCGCACGCCCGGGCTGGGCGAGCACCAGTTGCACATTCATCCGGATGACGCCCGCGAACTGGGCATCACGAACGGGGACTATGTCTACATCGAGTCGAACCCGGAGGACCGGCCGTTCCGCGGCTGGCAGGACGCGCTCAAGAGCGATGATCCCGCGGTGCGCGAGCGTGCGGCCTTCCTGCTGCGTGTCTCGAGGTGCATGCTGCGCGCGACGGTAAACCCCGCCTGGCCGCGCGGCGTTGTGATGATGAAGCACTCGCCCTGGATCGCTACCGAGCGGAGCGTGCAGGCGCACGAGAGCCGACCCGACGGCATGGCGCTCTCGAAGGGCACCGGGTACCAGTCCACGCTGCGATACGGCGGGCACCAGTCGCTGACTCGCAACTGGCTGATGCCCATGCACCAGACCGACACGCTCTTCCACAAGGCCAAGGGCACGATGGCATTCATCTTCGGCGGCGAGGCCGACAACCACGCCATCAACACCGTGCCGAAGGAGACGCTGGTGCGGATCGTCAAGGCCGAGGACGGCGGGCTGGGCGGCGTCGGCGCATGGGCACCGGGCAACGCCGAGTTCGGCCCGACCGCCGAAACGCCGGTGAACGACGCGTACCTGCTCGGTTCACTCACCACCATACGCGGCGCCTGAAAGGACTCGCCATGCGGCACCACCACGAACACGACTCCCACGCCGTCCACCCGAGCCTTCGGCCCGTCGAGCCGGAGCACCCGATGTCGCTCGAAGGCGGCGTGGTGTTCGGCGACACGGGCCTCATGCTGCGGTGCCTCGTCGAGGAACTGCTCATGACGGGACTGACACCCGAGGAACTGCGCCGGATGGCCCGCGACGGCGAGTACCAGGGCCTGCACGCCGCGCTGTGCGCCATGGGCCCGGCCCGCGTTGAAAGCGTGATCGCGGAGGCTGCTTCGCGCGTGGGCACGTGCACGCTGCGCGTCGTCGAGCGGCACGATCGTTTCACACCGGCGGACCTGACCATCCACGCCACCACCGGCAAGCCCACCGAGCACCACAGCAGGCAAGGAGCGTGACCATGCCGACCGTCTACAACTGGCACATCGGACGACCGATGAGCTTCCCCTACGAGGAGGCGCACCCGCGCCGTCAGTTCGCCTTCGTGTTCAACATCAACCGCTGCATCGCCTGCCAGACCTGCTCGATGGCGTGCCGGAGCACGTGGACCTTCGGGCGCGGCCAAGAGCACATGTGGTGGAACAACGTCGAGACCAAGCCCTTCGGCGGCTATCCGCGATTCTGGGACGCCAAGCTCCTGACGCTGCTCGAGAAGGCGAACCCAGGGCGACAGGTCTGGAACTCGACCGCGGAGCGATCGGCGCAGTCGCCCTTCGGCCGGTTCGATGGCAAGACGATCTTCGAGGCAGCGACGAACTACGCCGGACCGGACGGCCCCAAGACCGCACTCGGATACTTGCCGACCGCAGACGAGTGGGCCGCGCCGAACATCTTCGAAGACCACGCCCGCTGCACCGGCGGCGACCTGCCCGCCGGCGAACGCCTCCCGGAGCACAAGGTCTGGTTCTTCTACCTCGCGCGGCTTTGCAATCACTGCACCTACCCGGCGTGCCTCGCGGCCTGCCCCCGGCAGGCGGTCTACAAGCGACCCGAGGACGGCGTGGTGCTCATCGACCAGTCGCGGTGCAACGGCTACCAGAAGTGCGTCGAGGCGTGCCCGTACAAGAAAGCCATGTTCCGCTCGACCACGGGCACCAGCGAGAAGTGCGTCGCGTGCTACCCGCGCCTCGAGGGCAAGGACCAACTCATCAGCCCCGACGGCGAGCCGGCAGAGACACGCTGCATGACCTCGTGCCCGGGCAAGATCAGGCTGCAAGGGCTGGTGAACATCGGCGACGACGGCACATGGAAGCACGAGCCGGCGAACCCGATCTACTACCTCGTTCGTGAGCGGCAGATCGCGCTGCCGCTCTATCCGCAGTTCGGGACCGAGCCGAACGGCTACTACATCCCGCCGCGCTGGGTGCCGCGCGGTTATCTGGAGCAGATGTTCGGGCCTGGCGTTCAGCGCTCGCTCGAGCAGTACGCCTGCCCGGACCGCGAACTGCTGGCCGTTCTGCAGCTCTTCCGAACGACGCAGCAGATCATCTCTCGCTTCGAGATCGAGAAGGGGCCGAAGGTCGCGGAGATCCCCGTCACCATGCCGGACGGCTCGACGAAGGCGCAGGAGGTCTTCAACGACACGGTGATCGGCTTCAACGACTTCAACGCCGAGATCGTACGCATCACGATCGAGGAGCCGATCTTCGAACGCCCGAAGCAGCACGCCAACTCAATCTGAACGAGGTTACCATGAACGCGGCAACGATCGCTTCCCCACTCTCGATGGACCCGGCGTTGCTCCACGTTCGCCGCATCGCGGCCGTGTCGCTCGCCGACGCCTTCAGCGAACCGCCGTGTCCAACGCCAGACCCCGGAACGCTCACGACCATCTCCGCGGCATGGGATACGCTCAGAGAGGAGTTTGCCGGGCTCCCGGGTGGCAGCCTCAGCCTGAACGAGCGATCGCCCAGAGAGATCGACCCGAACGCCCTGTCGGCATGGCTCGCTCTCCCCGGCAACGCTCGCACTGGAGCCTTGCGCCGGGTGCTCGGTCATGTCGTCTCTCAGGACTGCCCGCCCTGCGAGACCGAGTATCTCCCTTCGCACGATGCCGCGACGCGCGCCCAACACATGGCGGACCTCGGCGGGTTCTACCGCGCCTTCGGCGTCTGGCCCGACGGCTCGCACCCCCGGCGCCACGACCACGCGCAGTTCATCGTGGGCTTTGTCTGCGTCATGCTGACGAAACTCTGCGACTCCCGGAAGAGCGATCCCGAAGATGCCGCTCGCGAACACACCGAAGTGTGCGCCGACGCTCTGAGGCTCTTCCTCCACGATCACGCGGTCTGGTGGTTGCCGACGTTCGCCCGCAGGGCGGAGGAACGCGCGATGGCCGCGATGCGAAACGCGCGAGGCATGGAGGCTGAGGCGCTGGCAGCATTGGGCCGCGTCGCCGGTTCTCTCAGGTGCTGGACGGCCGTCGAACGCTCGGCGACGGGCATCGCACCCTCTCGCCGCATCGTGCAGCCGCTGATCGGCGGTACGGCTTCGGATGAAGCCGACTGCAACGACTGCGGAACGTGCCCCGCCACCCCGGACTGACCGAGGTGAAATCACCGGCTATCCGCGCCTCCCCGCCGTGACGGCGCAGGAAGACGGTCACGACGACCCACTCGACAAGAGCACGGGCTGGAATGGCACGTTCCTGTGGGCAAACCGTATTGCAGATGAGCCGCACACGAACAGGCCCGCGTACCGGGAGCGCCGGCACGCGGGCCTGGGAGGATGAGCGGCGGTCGATCAGTTGATCTTCTCGACGTTCACGATCGTGCCGAAGCCGATCGCCTCGTCGTAACCGGGACCACCATCGAGGTAAGGCTTCATCGCACCGGGCTGGTCGGCGACGATCTTCAGGAAGTCGTTGGCCGCGTTCCCGACGACCTCCACGTCGCTCACGACCGGAGCGACGGAGAAGGGCAGAAAGTAGATGAACTTCACATCCGAGTTGCCCGCCCCCGTGTCGACGCGGATGCCGGGGATCACGGTGGCGTAGACGCGGAACTCCACGTAGTCCTGCGCGCGGCCCGTGGTCAGATCGATGGCCGTCACGCCGGTAAAGAGCGTGCCGCTCGGAATCCCGTCGATGCCGTACACCCGGACCTCGCCCGGCTGCGGGCCGACCTCGATCTCGATCTGCTGCTGTTCGTTGTTGGTGGTCACTCCCCATTGATCGCGGCCCGGCACTACCTGCAAACACGCGATGCTCACTTCGACCTTGCGGCGGGCATCGAGCAAAGCGGCGCAGCATGCAGCGCACTTTGCGCGCAAAATGCGGCGCAGCACCAACCCGCGTCGGTTCGCACCGATCCGCACGAATCATCGGAAAGCCTTGTTGACGCGAGCGTTGCGCGAGAAGATGCGGAACTGTGCGAAACGCTGCGAAACGATCCGATGGGCGCGGCTGGATTCGAACCAGCGAAGGCATAAGCCAACAGATTTACAGTCTGTCCCGTTTGGCCACTTCGGTACACGCCCTGCACTCCACCCCGAGGTTTCACACCCGGGGTGGGAGGTACAAAATAGCGTATCCCGGGCCGAAGGGCAAGGAAGAGCGACCCGATGACCGGTGCGCTCCACGAAGCCATCCCGGATTGCACAGCAACGATCCTGCACACCCCCGCCACGAGGGACGCACACCCTCAGCGGCCGAAAGCCGCCGCCCGGATTCGAACCGGGGACCTGTGGTTTACAAATCGTAGCGTCCAAGGGTACCAGAGACCCGCGGTTGTCCTCGACCCCCTCTGCCGCACAGTTAGAGCGGTTTGGTGCTCCCCGGCTAACCCCGGTGGCGCTCCATGCCGACCTTACTCAGACCTTTCTCAACCGGAAGGAGCGGCGGCGATGTCGGACAGGTTCAAGCTCACGGCGGACTCGGTCGAGCGGCGGTGCAGGTGCCCGGAGCCGGGCGAGGTCAACGCGCGCGGCAAGCCCGTGCGTCAGCGAATCTACTGGGACTCGGAGTTACCGGGCTTCGGGCTCCTCGCGAGCCGCACCACCAAGAGCTTCATCGCCCAGAAGGACATCGGCGGCACGACGGTGCGCGAGAACATCGGCCGCTACCCCACCTGGGTGCCGGATCAGGCGAGGAAGCGGGCGCGGGAACTGCTCGTTGACATGGACAAGGGCATCGACCCGCGGGCGAGGCGGCGCGAGCAGGAGGCCCGGCAGCGGCGGACGGAGTGGGAGCGGTACACGCTCGACCAAGCCATCACCGAGCACGTCCTCCGCATGAAGGCCAAGGGGTGCGCCCAGCGGTCGATGGACACTATGGGCGAGCTCGTCGATCGGTACATGCCCGACTGGCGCTCGCGGCCGCTCGTCGGCATCACCCGGACGGACTGTGTCACGCGGCACCGCAAGGTGTCCGCCGACCACGGCCCGGTGGTGGCGAACAGCGCCATGCGCATCCTCCGGGCCGCGTACAACAGCGCCCGGAAGCTGCACCCCGACCTACCGCCCAACCCGGTCGAGGCGGTCGAGTTCAACGCCCAGCGGCGCAAGCGCTCGCCGATCCCGTGGGCCGAGCTCCCCGGGTGGTGGGAGAAGGTGCAGGGCATCGAGAATCCCGTCCGGCGCGACCTGCACATCCTCACGCTGCTCACAGGGCTCCGCAGCGGCGACGCCAAGACGATCCGGTGGTCGGATGTGGACTTCGACGCTGGCACGCTGCACCGGCCGCGGCCGAAGGGCGGCGTTGACCGCGCGTTCACAATCCCGCTGTGCCGGTTCGCGCTGGCGATGCTCGCGAAGCGGCGGCTGGACAACCTTCGGTACTTCTCGTCGGATCAGGGCTGGGCGTTCCCGTCTCGGGACCGCGAGGGCCGGGTAACGCACGTCAAAGAGCAGAAGGAGTACCGCTACATCAAGGGCGAGGCCGACGACCTCCGGAAGGAGCGGTACCTCCCGTCGCCGCACCGGCTGCGCGACACGTTCGCGAGCGCCTGCCGCGAGGCGGGAGTCGGCCTGTTCGAGACCAAGGTGCTGATGAACCACGTCCTGCCCGAGCAGGACGTCACGGAGGGGTACCAGCGGCCCAGCGACGAGCACCTCCGCGGCTGCGTCGAGCGGGTGGCGGCATTCCTGCTGGCGAAGGTCAAGGTGGACGCCGACGGGCGGCCGCTCCGCGCCACGGGCACCGACGGTGCGTAAACTGTCCAGACCTCGCCGGGATAGCTCAGCTGGTAGAGCGCATCACTTGTAATGATGAGGTCGCCGGTTCGATCCCGGCTCTCGGCTTTCGGGCGGCTGTGACGGTTGCGTTGCTCACGAGGCATCGCGGATGAAGTATCGCCTGCCGTCTTTGGCGACCTGCTCGGCGCGTGCGCGGATGCAGGAGATCGCCCTTCGGGCGTCCTCCCTCGTGATGCCAAGCTCGGCGGCGAGGTCATCAACACTTGCGGGGCGGCTCTTGAGGTGCTCTGTGACTCGGTCCGCCTGCGAGCACCGGAAGCCCGCGACGTTGCCGGATCGCGGCCCGTTCCGGTTGCCAGCGGGGTTCAGTTGCCGGTCTCTCGCAATCCACCAATCACGCCGCTCCCGCACGTAGTCCTTGTTGGCGGCATCTAGGACTTCGAGCCTCTCCCACCGACACTCGGACTTGTCGTGTCCGCGAGAGAACTTGTCCCACCAACCGTGATTCCTCCCGCCTCTCTTCCCGGGCGGCAGCCCGACACCGGACTCCGGAATCAGGCCGGTCGGGTGGGCGTACGAACCCGTATAGCTCTCCCCAGTTGGCAGCAAGACAACCCGATAGATCACGGCAACTTCACCCATGCCGTCAACATCGGCACGACCGGCGGCGGACTGTCGCCATCATGCCGCGCCGCGGGCGAACATCGCCTCAAGAACCCGCGCCGCTGGCGAGTTCTCGGGCATGCCGAGCCGCTGGGCCACCTCGGAGACCGGGTACACCTCGGCAGCGCACCGGGCGAATCGCAAGTCCCACCGCGCCTCCGCTCGGTGACGCACGACAGCCGCCGCATCGTCGGCGATCGCCAGCCCGACCGCCTCGCCGTCCTCCGATACCCACACGATTAGAAAGCCACTCGCGCCGGTTGCCTGATGTGTCGCCATGCGAACAAGGATGGCCTCCCGGCGCGTGGCGACAACCCCATGCAGACGACGGGACGGGCGATCTTGCCCGATTGCCGCGGGCAAGCGTGTCCCCCGCCCGCGGCACCAGTATCCTTACCGCACATGCTGACCCCGGAAACAAAGCCGAAGAGAGAGTACAGCCCTCGCCCCAACGCCCGCCGGAAGCCTCCGGTAGAGGTTCAGGCCGACCGCGGCCATACGCCGAGCGTGCCGCTCGTACCCGAAGACCTTTACGGCCGGGTTACGACGGGCGACGCCCTACACCTCCTCCGGCGGTTACCCGACCGCTGCGCGGACCTCGTCATCCTCGACCCTCCGTACTGGAAGGTCGTCGGCGAGACGTGGGACTACAAGTGGCGGACGGAAGAGGACTACCGCGCGTGGTGCCGCGAGTGGTTCGCGGAGGTTGCCCGAGTGTGCAAGCGATCCGCGTCGCTGTACCTCTTTGGCTATGTGCGGAACCTCGTGTACCTGTTCCACGACATCGTCTCGCTGGGTTTCGAGTTCCGGCAGGAGCTCATCGTGGACAAGGGCATCAAGTGCATCGCCGGGCGAAAGACGAGCACGTACAAGCAGTTCCCGAATACGACCGAGACAATCTTCTTCTTCGTCTACGACGCCAAGCCCGCCATCCGGCAGGTGCTTCTCGCCCGCGCGAAGGAGCTCGGCCTGTCCGCGAAGGAGATCAACTCGCGCCTCGGCGTCAAGAGCAATGGCGGCGGCGTCTGGTCGCTTTACACGGGCGAGAACATCCTCGCCCAGGTGCCGACGCCGGAGATGTGGGAGCGGCTGGAGTCGGTGCTCGACTTCAAGGCCCCCGACGACCTCAAGGGGTTCGTCTTCCAGCCGCAGATGGGCCTGACGAACGTCTGGCAGGATATCGACTTCTACGCGGAGGACCGGATACACAGGACGCAGAAGCCAGTTCGGCTCATCGAGCGGCTGGCGCTCGCGAGCAGCACGCCCGGGCAGGTGATTCTGGACCCGTTCGCGGGCTCCGGAACGTCAGCGGTCGTCGCCAAGATGCTCGGCCGAAAGTGCATCGCATTCGAGATAGACCCTGAAATGGCAGAGCGGGCCAACAAACGTCTCGCGGGTGGCGTTGCCAAACAGAACGACTTGTTCGGCAAGTGACGCTACAGCGTCGCCGCGTACTGCCTCGTCCAGTCTGCGTGCGCGGCAACCTTGCTCCGGAACACGGCTCGGGCGAAGTCGTCGGCGAGCGCGTCGTCGGGCCAATGCTCCGCTTCGCGTCGCTGCTGCAGGAGCTCCAGCTTCTTCTTCCTCCGCTGCCCAGCGGCGGTGGGCAGGCCGAGCCGCGGGAACTGCACGCCGCGAGCCGCGGCCACGGCGTCGATTGCCGCTTCCGAGAACGTGTCGGAGCCCGAGTAGTCGGCGAGGTTGCCAAGTCGCTGCAGCACTGGTTCGTCCCGACCGGGGAACAGCTTGGTGTCGATCGTGTCGTCGGCCTTGATAACCGACCAGTAGATCATCCGCGGCTTCATCATGTACAGCTTCGGGCTGTCGGGCCACAGGTTGAAGGGAGCTTTGGACGACGAGTTGGCCCGAATGTTGAAGTAGTAGTCGATCATGCAGAGGGCGAAGCCGAGACACTTCGGGTCCACCTCGAGAATCTGCACGTCGATGTCGTCCGCCGCGGCGATGTCGGCGAACTCGAACAGCACGAGGTAGTAGCACTCCGGGATGAACAACTCCCGCAACTCCTGCTCGTCCTTCGGCGAGAGCAGCCACTTCGAGTCGTCCTTGCGGACGAGCCTGTCGCTCCCGCACTCCTGGTTCGGGCAGACCTTCTCGATGCTCGCGACCGCCGTGCCGCACCGGGCGCACGCACCGAGTTGGTCGACGCGGTAGCAGCACTTGATCTCGGCCACCTTCCCGCCCGGCAGCTTGATGTCATCGCCTCGCGCCCCAGAGCGCCCACCGGGGTGGCCCGTTACGACGCTGACGAGGTGCTGCCCGACATAGCCCATGCGGGGCTGCGGAGTCTGGTGTGTCACGGACGCCCAGCGGGCGAGGTCGCGTCGCAAATCTACGTACAGGTCGCGGAGCAGTTGGGCCGCAAACTCCGGGGTGCGGGTGCCGATCGTCGGGGCCGGGGTGGCGGCTGGGTTCGCTTGGGACATCGCCCCACAGGGTAAGGGCGACGGCTCGCATTGTCACTCCAACGCTACCCCGCTGCCGCACTTCCACTTCGCGGCCCCTCGTACGCCGCCCGCACCTTCGCGAGCGCGTCCTCGTGCAGCTGCCGCGCCCGCTCCTTCGTGAGCCCGAGCTCGCGGCCGATGGACTCGAAGCTGGGGGGCCTGCCCTCCGCACCGACGCGGCGGGACAGCACGTGTCGCTCGTCCGGCGTCAGTCCCGCCCGGGCGACGGCGTTGCGCAGGCGGTCGGCGCGCTCCTCCTCGCGCTCGGCGGCTCGCTCGGCCTCCCGCGCCGCGCGGTGGGCGGCGATGGACCGGGCGCTCTCGCCCTGCTGCAGCACCTGGTCTCCCGCGCAGAGCACGGCGCGCCCGCTGGCCGCCCGCCGGGCCTGACGGCCGCGGAGCCGACTGATGCTCCGGCAGACCGCGCGCATCGCGTAGGTGCTGAACTTCCAGCCGCGGGCCGCGTCGAAGTGCCGCGCCGCGTGCACGAGCGTGGCGAGCCCCTCGGCCTCGGCCTCCTCGTCGTACCCCGCGACCGACATCACGAGCCCGACGTTGTAACGAACCACCGCGTCCTCGAGGTCGCGGGCTCGCGCGGCCCAGTCGGGGTCCGCCGTCTCGGCCGCGCGGCGGCGCGCGTAGTTCAGGCGGACGAACAGCACGAGCTCCTCCTGGCGTGTCAGCAGCACCGAAGGTCGAGTCGGCGGGCGCACCTCCGCAGCACGGTCGAGGTAGACGTCGGGCGGCGGCGGGAGCTCCGGCGCGGAGCGCCACACGAGCGACTCGGCGTCGGGCAGGTCGAAGGCGGGATGGGGCACGAACGGCGACGGCACTAGCGCGATGCCTCCCCCGCCCGCCACAGGTCGCGGATGAACCGGCGCTCGCGCGCCTCGCGGATGGCCTGGTCCACGATCCCGCTGCGCCAGCCGCTCGGGCTCGCGAGCGGGGCGTCGGGCGCGATGGTCTGCGTCGGGCGCGGCGGCGTGGAGCAACCCGCGAGGGTCGCCAGCGCCGCGCACGCCACCAGCCGCTTGATGCTCATGCCCCGAATCGTCGAGCCCGCGAGGCCCGGGACAAGCAGCCGGTTCACTTCGCCCTCCGGCGCTTCGGCCCGGGCTGTGCGGCCGCTCGCACCGGCTCGGCGTCGCGCTCCGGTTCCGCGGCCCGCCACGTGTCGCCGCCCTCTTCGCGGTAGACGACGTAGCCGTTCGCGACGGCCAGCAGGCGCAGGGCGTCGGCGACGTCGCGCGGCTTCCACCCGAACTCGGACGCGATCCGCTCCGCGGTCATGCCGTCGCCCATGAGGGCGGCGAGCAGGCGGCCGCGCTTCGACCCCGGGCGGGGCGGCCGGAGCTCCCCGGTGGGCGTGTGCTGCTTGTGCTCCGCGGCCCTCTCGCGGCGGCTAGGGCGGCTCTCGCGGGCCGGGGCCTTGGCGGGCTCCGGCTGGGCGGGCTCCGCGGCCGCACGCTCCTCCAGGGCGGCGAGCACCCGCCGCACCGCGGCTTTGCGGTCGGCGAACTTCTTCACCGGCCTCTCTGGGCAGAGCTCGTTGTAGAGCTTCGCGAGGTTGCCGAGGGACATCGACTCGACGGCGTTCCGATCCATTGGCGGGCTCCTTCGCTGGGCCGCGGCCAATCCCGCGGCGGCGAGAGAGTCATCTCTCACGATCAGTCGCAAGACAAGCCGGAGCGCCGCCCCCGGGGTGCGCCGCGCCGGGCGCACCGACTCGGGGGACGGCTTCGGATCGTGGAAGCCCGCCGCGCCGACGAACACAGCGCGGCGGGTTGACCGGGCACGCGCCCGGGCGAGGAAACCGGCCGCCGGGCGCGAGGCCCGACGACCAGCGGACAGGGTCTAGTCGTTGTCGCGGGCGTGCGGGTGCACGTGCTCGGCAATCTGCCACGGCGCGCGGCCGGGCCGGTACCGCTCCGGCCACACCACGACCTTCGTGCGGAGCGGCTCGCGGCGGTGCCGCCAGAGCGCGAACGCGCACACCGTCTCGTGGTCCGCGGTATCGAGCGCCGCGTGCCCGTCGCTGCTCTCGGTGATGTCCACGTACTCGCCCGGGTCGCCCAGCCGCGGCAGCCAGCCGAGCGAGGCGGCTACGGGCGCGAGGCGGGCACCGAGCCGCTCGCACACGGCGCGCACCTGCGCGATGTCGTGTCGGCCAGCGCCCAGCGTGTCCATCGCGCGCCGCGTGGGCTCGGCGAAGATGTGCTCGTGGGCACCTGCGAAGAAGTCGTCGTACCGCATGGTTACTGCCCTCGGAATCTCTCTTGGCGGCCCGGCCCGAGCACGACCGCGTCGCCCAGGAAGAACGCGGCGCTGTCGCCGCTGGCGAGCGCGGCGTCGTCGGCGAGAGGGATCGCCTCCCAGTCGGCGACGCGCACCTCGCCGCTCGGGGCGGCGGCCTGCAGCGCCGCGCGGGCGGCCGCGGCGTCGGCACCGGCGGCGATGCCCGCGTGCACCTGCTGGCTGTTGCGGAGGTCGGGACGGGTCGGCGGGCGTCGGAACAGGTAGATCATGGGTCGGGCTCACTTCCTGCCGGGCATGGCCGCGGCACCCTTGGCGGGGTCGGTGGTGGTCGGGTTGACGGCGCGGTGCCGGAGGCCCTGCGCGATCTTGCTCGTCGCGCTCGGCCCGGCCTGCCCGCGCTCGAACGCGCGGTTGACGTTCACGGCGCGCTGGGCGGCGGCGGCCGCGCGCTTCGCGGCGTGCACGAGCCCCGCGTGCTCCTGCCCGACGAGCCGCTCGGCGAGGGCCGCGGCTTCGAGCGGGCGGGACTCCTTGGACATCCGGCCCAGCCGCGCCACGACGGCGGCGGCGAGGTCGCGGTCGCCCGACGCCACGGCGCGGGCGGCGAACACCTGCAGCTCGGCGGGTCCGGCGTCGGCGACGGTGGCGGCGTACTCGTTGCGGCGCGGGTTGCCCACCGTCGTGCCCGACAGGTAGGCGACGGGCGAGGCGTACACGGTCACGAGCGACTCCAGCGCCGCGGCCTTCTCCTGCGCCTCGCGGAGCTGCGCGTAGCGGTCGCGCTCGGAGCTCCTGGCGAGCTCGGCGTGCAGCGCCCGGTGGTCCCGGTCGATGGCGCGGGCGACGGCGTCGGCGATGGTCGCGCGGTCGGCCGCGCCGCCGATGCTGGGCACGACGCCCGACTTCTCGGCGGCGATGCGCTCGCGCGCCTCGGCGCTCGCGTGGTTCAGGTTGGCGATCAGCGTGTCCAGCGTGTCGGACAGGCTCTCGGCACGAGCGGCGAGAGCTTCGGCGGCCTTCGGGTCGGGCAGGCCGGTGCCCACGGGGACGGAGAGCGGGTCCATGTCGGGACTCCGTGCGTCGCTCGGCAGCGCTCGCGGTGGCCCCCACCAGTCAGGGAGCCGCAGTCAGGACCGCGCCGCGGTCGGCGATCGGAGGAATCTCTCCCGACGCGACGACTGGCGACAAGCCCCGTCGTGTCACGACGTCTCGGCGCGATCAGCCGCGCGACAGCCCGCCGCGGTGCCCGGGCTTCCCGGCGGGCGGCGGCTCGCGCCCGGGCTCCGCGAGGAGCACAGGCCCGGCGTCGGTGTAGGCCGGGCGCTCGGGCTGCGGCGCTCGGTCGGAGACGTCGTGCATGGCGCGCAGGTCGGGCGGCGCGGGGAGGTGTTCCTGCGGGCCGCCGTACCGCGCGATCCACTCGTCGGTGGTCTCGCACACCGGCGGGAGCGCAAGCCCTCCGCTGCCCGGGGCGTCGCCGCCCACGACGCGCCACGCGCTGCCCAGCACCCGCACCTCCGCATCAGTCGCGAGGCCCGCCCGCTTCTTCATCGCCATCAGCGACAGGCGGCTCGGGCGCGGGGAGTGCGGGGACGGTGGCGACGGGCTCGGGCTGCTCACGGTTGTGCTCCACTTCGTCGAGGATCGAGACCAGCAGGCGGCGCTTGTCGTCGGGCAGCGCGAGCAGGTCGTCGGCGGTGATGGTGTAGCCCGGGCTGGCCGGGCCGAGCGTGTGCTGGTGCGTGTGGTCGTGCGTGACGGTGCCCGAAAGCTGCTTCTTCGGTGCCCAGTGGTCGGGCGAGTGCCGTTCGAGGAACCGCAGCAGCAGCGTGTTCGCGTTGCGGTGGTCGGTGGCGACGGCGACGACCGCGCCGTTCTTGTCCACGATGGGCCGCGTGTCGGGCGTCAGCATGCGCTCGGCGAGCAGCTTCTCGGCGGTGCCCAGCGCGACCGACAGCGCCTCCTCCACCTCCGCGGCGAAGACCGGGTCGCGGCGCATGGCGTCGCGGAAGCTCTCGAACCCGCGGGCCTTGCCGCCCGGCCGCGGCTCCCCGCCCAGGTGGGGCGAGGCGATGGCGGCCGCCCAGCGGAGGCTGCCGGTCTGCCGCAGCGCCTCGAGGAACGCGGCCTTGCGCCGCTCGGTCACTGGCTGTCGCTGGCTGGTGCTCATGTCGATCGAATCATCTCCGCGCCAACGCTCGGCGGCGGGTGTTGCGGCTCGCGGGGGCGCGCGTCACGCGAGTAGTCGTGAGACGAAGGGCGGCGCGACGGGCACGGTTGGGATGGTGGGGAGGGGCACCCGGTCCAGTTTCTTCACCAAACTCAACGACTTCACCGGCTCCAATCGCTCGCGCAGGTCCACTCGCTCCACCACGTCCAACGACTCGTGCGATCACTGCGACTCGTGCCGATCGTGCATCGTCACTGCCTCCACCTCGCGACCACGTCCACCGGCCCCACTACCGCATCGCGACGGCGGAGCGGAGGAGTGCTGATCGGCAGGTCCAGCGTCGCCGGGCTTGCGCTGCACGCTCCTGGGGCCGTTCCGCGGCGGGCAGCAGCGCCCAGCGAGGCGGCGAGCAAGGCCGAAGCACGGGCGGGCAGCCCCGGGGTCGAAGGTTTCGGGACAAGGGCGCAGGGTGGGGTCGCCCAGGTCCATCGCATCGCGCGGGTCGCGGCCGCGGCATTGGGTCCAACGACTCCACGTGACCCACGAGATTCACCATCTTCCCTGGGTCCAACGACTCCACTACATCGCGCTCGTCCACGATCTGAGCGTCCGAAGTGCGACGGCCGGTCCCTCCACCCGTTCGCCCAGGCGGCAGCCGGTAGCGAGAGTCTTTAGAGTCTTTCTTTTAGTTGAAGAGACTCTCAAGAAGACACATAGATTGCTGCACGGAGTCGCAAGAGTCGCAGAGTCGGGCCGACCAAACCCGGGGGCCAGCGGCGGCCGCCCGCCACCCGGTCCCTATGGGCCTCCGGGTTGCGCGCCGGAGGCGACTCTGCGACTCGCTGGTTTCCAACTGCGGGTCGAAACCCAAACGAGCGTGTGCCTCGCGTCTCTCCACCCGCCATTTCCGGACCGAGCCAGAATCCCGGACCCAGACTCCCGAGAGCCGCCCCGACTCCCGCCGCCCGGGCCGCGGCCGACCGCACGCCGCCCCGCCGGGCCGCCCGCCGCGCCGCGGGGCCTAGAGCCGCCCGGTCAGGAGCCAGCGGAGGCGCACCCAGAGGCCCGCCCGCCGGAGCCGGTCGGCGAACTCCGCCGCCTCCCCGACCTCGTCCTCCACCACCTCGCCCACCGCCCGGGCGAGCCCCTCCTCGTCCACGTAGCTCAGCAGGTCCACCCCTTCGAGCGCCTGCTCGATGTCGAACTGGTCGCCGAGCCAGCGCTCCGCGATCGACTCGACCTCGTCGCGCAGGTCCATCGCCTCCACCGCCTCCTCCGCGGCCGCCGAGAGGGCGGAGTGGAGGAGGTCGGCGACCTGGTCGACGTCGACCTTCTCGGGGTCCAGGTGGAGGGCGCTCACCGCCGCCAGAATCTCGTGCTCGCTCGCCATGTCCATTCGCTCCGGTTGGTCCACGCGCGGCCCGCGGGCGACGCCCCGCCGACGCAGCGTGTCGATACTTCTCTCTCGCACACCGCCCGCCCGGGCAAGCCCGCCCGCGGTCAGGCGGCGCGCCGCAGGCCCATCGGCTCCACGAGCTCGGCGACGCCCGCAGCCCGGCCCGCGCCCTTCGCGAGGCGCTCGAAGATCGCGAGCGCCCGCCAGCCGCGGTAGCTCCAACGCGCCGCGCCGTCCATGTGGCCCACGTGGACCTCGGGGACCATGCGAGGTCCGAGCGTGAGGTGGACCTCCGCGAACGAGCGCTCGCGGCCCACCCACTCGCCCCGCCTCAGCCCGTCGCGCAGCTCCACGCACGCCCTCGCCAGCGTCCAAGACTTCGTGAACATCGGTTAGCTCCACTTGTCGCAGCTTCTCGCCCGGCGGCCCCGTTGCCCCGCGGCGCTGCTGCGACAGAGTTAGATCGCAAGCGACCGACGCGGGGGCAACCCGCCGCGGCCCCGCCCGCCCGCCAGCGCACGACGCGGCGCGGCAGCACGACGCGAGGCGAAGATTGGACCGAACCGCGCGGGGCGGCGCGGAGTACGCGAGTCGCCCGGGCGAGTGGACCTGCGCGGCGCGTTGGATCGCGCCCGGCCGGTGGACCTGCGCGAGGTGGTGGAGCGGGTGGAGCTGGTGGAGCGGGTAGACCTGCGCGAGCCGGTGGACGGGCGCGGAGAGACCGAGCGGCGCGGATGGATGGACGGGTACGGAAAGACAAGCGGACTTTCGTCCGACTCCTAGGGACAAGCGGACCTCGGTAGACAAGCGGACTTCGCGCGGGTCTGGGGAGACAAGCGGACCCCTCGGCCGCACCCCGGGCGACCGCGGCAGCGCCGGTGCGTGCGGCGCGGGCGGGCGCGCGGCGAGGTGTGAGGATGGACCGACGCCTCGGCCGCACCCGCGCGGGCTCCGCGCCGGTCCCGTCGGCCCCGGAGTTCCGGCGCTGGCGAATGCGCCGCCCGGGTCGCGGAACCTCTCTGGGCGTGGGCAGCGGTCGGCGAGAGTCGGCGCGCCGCCGGTCGAGCGCGCGGGCGAGCTCCGGCGGCGCGCGGGTGTCGATGCGGTCAGGTCGCGCGGAGCGCTGCGGGCTCGCTGCCGGACGCCCAGCGGGTGCGCGTCTGCCTCCTCCGCACCGGCGCGGCTCGGACGGGAACCCCCCTCTGCGCAGTTTCCAGATGGGATAGGAGGTGGGGAGCGTGGCCCCCTCCCGCGGGAGCGGGGGTGGGAGGGGAGGTAGGGGGTCAGGGCCCCGGGCGGGACCGGCGGGGCGAGAGCAGCGCCGCCTCGTACTCGTCCCACACCGTGGCGGCGGCCCGCACCGCCTCGGGGCAAGCGCGGCGCATGCGCAGGTGGGCGCGGAGATCCTCCCAGCACTGGATGCGCGGCAGCCTGCCAGCCTTGGCTTCCGCCTTGGCGTCGGCGATGAAGTCGCCGCGCGGGTCGTCCGTGGCGCGGACGGATCGGATGTACTGCGCGAACGTGCGCATCGCTCTACCTCCTGTCAGAAGGGGACGTCCTGCCCCGGCTTGATGTCGTCCTCGCCCACGCTGGGCAGGTCGCGGCGGAGCGTCCACTCCTCGGGGTGCGGCCAGTCCGTCACGAGACCGCGCCACGGGTCCATCGCCCTGATCTCGCCGAGCGGGCGGAAGCGGTACATCGTCCGGCCCTTGCGCTTCGCGGCCCGCGAGCGGAACGGCTCTGGAACGTCGGTGAGGTAGCGGAACCGCCCCACCTTGGGCTCGCCGGGGACGGCGTAGACCGTGGCGCGGTAGGTGAGCCGCGGGTGCTGCTGGTCGAGCACGCCCCGAGACTCCAGCCACCACAGCGCCCGGGTCGGCGTATCGAACTTCGCCGCGACCTGGAAGTCCTCCAGCCGGAACCGCGCGGGGTCGTCGGACTTGTCGAGGTCGGTGCCCGGCGCGACGCCGCGCACGAGGTAGTCGAGCAGCACGCTCTCCGGCCCGCGGAGCGTCTGCTGCTTCTGGGCGGCCAGCGCATCGGTGAGCGGCCGGTCGCCCAGCACGCGGAAGCTGCTGACGTCCCGCGTGAGCAGCAGGTGCAGGAGCGCCTCGCGACCGCCCGAGCGCATCTGCTGGCTGATCGCCTCGAAGTACGCGGAGTCCTGCATGCGCCCCTCGCCCACGTCGAGCACGAAGAACCGGCGGTCCTCAAGCCCGACGGGGACGACCCAGTCCTCGTTCGACGCCATGATGAGGTGCACGTAGTTGCGGGCGGGCTCGGCGTCCACACCCTTGCGCTCCACCAGCTTCTCGCTCTCGGTGATGATCGTCTTCAGGATGCTGGCGTGCTTCTTGTCGCCCGCGTAGAAAGCCTCGTCGGCGAACACGACCACGATGTCCTGCAGGTGGGCGTTGAAGGAACCCACGAGGTGCTTGGGGTCCGTGACCTGCACGTAGTGACGACCGAACAGTCCGCCGAACGTCTTGGCGACGAACCCCTTGCCGGTGCCCTCCTTGCCTCGCAGCACCACGGCGACCTCGCCGGGCTCGGCGGGGCGCTGGACGCAGCGGGCCATCCAGTTCATCAGGTACTCGTACGCTCGCTCGTCGCCGCGGCAGAGGTTCTCCCGCACGTGCGCGAGGAACAGGGAGCAGTCGCCCGGGCGAGCGTCGCAGGCGAAGCCCTGCCACATGTTGTAGACGTGCGGGCCGAGCTCGCGGCCGGGCGCGAACACGACGCGCTCGTACTGCCGCCGGTGCTCGTGCTGCAGCCACCACTGACCCAGCGGCTTCGTGATCGGGACGCCCTTGTCCGTCGCGCCGACCTGCACCTGCACGTGCATGAACCTGTTGCGGAAGTCCTCGAATGCCTGGTGGCGGAGCCGCTTGCGGCCCATGACCTCGTCGTCCTCGTCCCACACGACTCGGCAGCGGCCGCCGAAGTCTGCGACGACGGCGAACTGCTCGTTCAGACGACGGAGCCACGGATCGACGGCCTCCTCCTTGCCGCGCTCGATCTGCCGGATGGCGTACTTCTCGGTGGCGCTCCCCTTGTCCAGCACGGACGCGCTGATGCCGAAGGCCGGGTCGGTGATGACGGCGTACATCGTGTCGTCGTCGAACCCGGCGCGCACCATTGCGCAGCACGCGAAGAGCAACCACTCCGAGCGCGAGCCGCCGAACTTGTGCGGCTCGTCGGGGTCGATGCCCTGCACGATGACGACGCGCGCCTTCGGCGTGAGCTTGTCCGCGCCGGGGACGGCGTCGATGTCGCCGTTGTACCGCTTGACGTTGCCGCTTACCTTGGCCCGCTGCGCGCTGCGAGCGATGCCGGAGTCTGCGGGGCCAGCCGCCTGCACCTCGGGGGCCTTCGTGAACTGCCCGATGTCGTACGCACGCTCGGGGTGCCACTCGACGACCTCCGCGAGCGCCGCGGTGCGGCCCTTCGCCTTCTTCTTGCTGTCGGGCCAGTTGACGGTCCCGGGCAGCCGCATGATGCGGTCGATGTTGTGGCAGTGGTCCGCGCCGAACACGACTTCAAGCTGCAGGTTCCAGCGATTCGCGTCCTCCGCGGCCGCCTTCGACCCGTCCAGCCTGACCGGCTCGCGGAGCGCCCAGAAGCCCTGGCACCCGCCGCCGGAGAACACCACCAGCGTTGGCGGCGGCACGCCCGCGGGCAGGTTCGTGGTGAGGCGCTCGCGGATGCGCCGCTGCTCGGCCGCGACGTCCTCGCCCTCGCGCGGGTCGAGGTCCACGTGCAGGCAGACCATCGACTCGATGTCGGTGGCCTCGGTCTTCTTGCTGCGTCCGTCGGCGGCGGCCCGGTCGATGTAGGCCGGGAACGTCGGGTTGACGGAGAAGTAGATGTTGCGGGCCGCACCTTGGGCTTCCAGCCACTTGCGGAGCTCGCCCTCCTGATCGGCGCGGAAGGCGCGGGTCTCGATGCCCGTCTTGTCGAGGCCGATGGCGGTGAGCAGCCACGGACCATCCGGCCGCCAGCGCCGCAGGAACCCAATCGAATCGTCGTATCGCGGGATGGGGCTCGTCACAGGGCACCTCCCCGCTGGGCGGCTTGTCGCGCGTGCGAACCTGCGCAAGACTTCTCGCGATCAAGCACCGGGCCGCGTTCCTTGCCGGGTTGGCGGCCCTTTCTCTCCTCGGTCGGGGACACGCGGGCGGCGACGAACCGCCGGACTCGCCCGGCAACTTCCACATCGACGCACGGGCCGTAGACGGGGTGGTCCGAGGCCGCCACGACGACGCCCGACAGCGCCTCGCGACCGTGCTGCACGACCACCGTCCGGCCGGGCAGAATCTTGTTTGTGCTGCTCCGCGGCATCAGGCGGCCCCGCCTTCCCGGCGCAGCATCGCCTTGCCCTCGGCCGTGTTGCTCACGGTCCGCTGGGCGACCCACTCGCGCAGTTCTTCGATGCTGTAGCGCACCAGCTTCCGCGAGAACTTGGCCCATCGGGGGCCGCGCCCCTCGCGGCGCATGCGCTCCATTTCCTTCGCCGAGATGCTCAGGTACCGCGCCGCCTCCTCGGTCGTGAGGAGGCCGACGCCCGCAGGGGCTTCGGGCAGGGGGACAGTCTGTACGGACATGGCAGAACCACCATCGCTTGCGCGACCCGATTAGGGATCACAACAGCGGCAGTCCTGTGCCCCGGGCAACGCGACGATTCGCGGGGGCTCGCGTGACGACTGCGCCGGTGGGCGCATCCGGGTTGCCTTAGGACTCGCCGTCGGCGGCCGGTCGTGCCGGGCCTCGGGTCGTTCCTGCGCCTCCGCGGCAACCGAGCGCGGCGCAGTGGTCATGCCTATGTGAAGAAACGATACCGCCCGTGCGCCCCCGGGCAACCGCCGCGCCCCTCGATTGCGACAGTTCGCGTTTCCGGACTGCCCGAGAACGCGGGGCGGCGGGCGGCGTCCACCTTTCTCCGGCCTTGCTCACCCGGGCGTGGCGTGCGCAACCCACATGTTCTACTGTGCTTGGCGCGTGCAGAGCGGGCGATTACAAAACCACTGCTCTACCACTGAGCTAAGGCGGCACATGGACCCCTGCCGGCGGACTGTCAAGCCAAGCCGAGGCCCATCACGATAGGTGGCTTGTCCGGGGAGCAACCACACACGACTTCGCCGCGACCACGACTCACGGCCGCCGTGCCTTGCTACGAGCCGCGGCGAAAGCCTCGATCGCCCGCCGACGGCTGGCCGCGAGGTCCACGATCGGCCCAGGGTAGTCGAGCGAGCGCCGCCGCGAAGGCTGCAAGGTCCACGGCTCATGGATCGCCGGTGAGGGCACTGTCGCCAGTTCGGGGACGTACCGGCGGACGAACGCCCCCTCGGCGTCGAAGCGATGGGCCTGGCTGACGGGATTGAAGACGCGGAAGTACGGCACGGCGTCCGCACCCGTGGACGCGGCCCACTGCCAGCCGCCGTTGTTGGCCGCGAGGTCGCCGTCGATGAGGGTGCACATGAAATGCCGCTCACCGTGCCGCCAGTCGATGAAAAGGTTCTTGGTCAGGAACGACGCGACGATCATGCGGCAACGGTTGTGCATCCAGCCGGTCGAGGCGAGCTGGCGCATGGCCGCATCGACGATGGGGATACCTGTCCGGCCGTCGCGCCACGCTTCGAACCGTTCGTCGGGCGTACTCCAGCGGACCGCGTCGTAGACGCGGTTGAAACTCGACCCCATGCAGAGCCGCGGGTAGCCGACGATGAGGTGGCGAAAGAACTCGCGCCAGATGAGTTCGTCGATCCACGCGGCCGGGCCGCGCGAGCGAACCGGCGCGGGCGCGAGCGGCCCGCCGTCGGCCTCGAGCGCGGCTAGCAGGCATTCCCGGCACGACAGCACGCCAGCGGCAAGGTAGGGCGAGAGCGTGCTCGTGCCATTGACGCCCGGCGAGTCTCGCTGTGCGTGATACTCGGCGATGCGACTGTCTATGAACACACCGAGCCGGCGGCGTGCGGCTCGTTCGCCGGCGGGCCAGAGGTCCGACCGCGTTGCCCCGTTGAAATCGGGTAGCGATGCTGGAACGCCATCGGGCGGGCACGGCATCGCCTCCTGCCTGCGAGGCGAGGGCGCGAGCTCAACGCCTTCGCGTCGGGCAAACTCGGCCGCAAACGCCTTGCGGAACGGCGTGTAGACCCGATGGAATCGCCCTTCGCCGGTGCGAACCGAACCCGGAGGAAGGACGGTGGCGTCGTCGTGGGTGAACACACGCAGACCGGCACGCTCGAACGCGACCACAACCGCTTGGTCGCGCCGAAACTCGTTGATCTCGAGCTCGCGGTTGAAGTACAGTGCGTCACACGAATGCTCCCGCGCGATCGCCAGCAACGCGCGTGAAGCGTCGGCGAACATGGGCGCTTCAAGAACGCGCAATGGCACATTCAGTCTGCGCAGCGCTGCTGAGAGTTCGACCAGGCTCCTGAGAACAAAATCTACGCGAGCGGGCGAGCAATCGTGCTTCCGCCACTGCCTTGCCGCGATCAGAAACACGGCGACCACACCCCGATCCGCCGCGTGCGTGGCTGCGGAAAAGGCCGGGTTGTCGTGTGTGCGAAGATCGGAGCGGAACCAGACAAGCGGGCGCACGGTCAGGTCGTCCTGATTGTGGTCGGCCCGTGTAGCGAACAGTCACGTAACGAAGTGGGCGATACTGGACTCGAACCAGTGACCTCTTCCTTGTCATGGAAGCGCGCTAGCCAACTGCGCCAATCGCCCTGCACCCGGCGTACCGGGGCGGAAGTATAGGCCGTTTCTGACCCGATCCGGGCACAGTCAGTTCCCGAGCACGACGACCTCGACGCGACGGCTCTGGGCCTTCGTTCCCTTGGGGTTGGACGGGCCGAAGGCAGCCGAGTAGATGCGGTCGTTGTGGATGCCCTTGCCGACGAGGTACTGTTCGACCGCGTACGCGCGCTCGAAACTCAGTCGCTCGTTCGTGCCCCAGTTGCTCTTGCGAATCGGGTCCGTGTCGGTATAGCCCTCGACGCGGATGCGGCTGCCGGGGAACCGGCTGTTGATCGCCGAGGCGACGCGGTCGAGCGTGCGTCGAGCGTCGGGCTTGAGGGTCGCTGAACCGGAGTCGAACAGCACGTCACCCGCGATCTCGACCACGATGTCCGTGCCGCGCGCGGAGACGGTCGTGCCGTCGATGGTCAGACCGCTACCGGGGCGGCTCTCGAGTTCGCGGCGCATCTGCTCGAGCGCTTCCGCCATCTCGCGGTTGTCGCGTTCGAGTTGCGCTCGTGCAGCGTCGCGCTGCCCCAGGTCGCTCTGGAGCGAGGCGATGCGGTCGCGCAGTTCGGTGTTCTCCGAGAGCAAGGCGTCGTAGTCGCCCTTCTTGTTGTTCTGGCAGCCGCCGGCGAACATGCCGAGCAGCAGCGAACCAACGACGATCGTCACGGCCTTCCGAAGTCTGGCGTCCATCCGTGTCCTTTCCATCTCGCTGCGCATCCGGGAAGGTGCGTTCGGCGGTGGGTCGCGTGCCCACGCCACGGGACCGTAGCGTACCCGTTTCACGCCGGTCCGTCCGGGCCTCGACGCCCGGATCGTGCCGATTTTTTAGGGGATATCGAGCGGGACAGCCAGCCCGAAAACCCGGGTCAGTCCGGCCTCGATTGCGGGCTTGGCGAGCGTGACGACCAGGACCGCGCCGGCCAGGTACGGGCCGTAAGGCATGGCCCGGCGCGGCGAACCCGTCCATGCCATGAGGACCGCGGCAAAGTAGATGGCGATGAAGGGGGCGATAAAGAACGCGAGCGTCGCGTCGGTCCAGCCGAGACAGGCTCCCACAGCGGCGAGGAGGTGGACGTCGCCTAGACCCATCGCTTCCTTGCCAAAGGCGAGGGTGCCGAAAACGCGCGTTGCCCAGATCAGTCCGCCACCCACGAGGTAGCCGAGAAGGGTGCCGCTGAGCGCATCGAGCCAGAGCGGGACAGAGGTTGGAAGGTGGCCTCCTCCAGACAAGCGAAGACCAGCCGCCGCGCCCAGAAGGGCCAGGGCGACGATCGGGCCGAGAAACAGGAGCTCACGCGTAACCTCGCGTCTGGCATGGGGATAGGCGATCCACAGAGCGGTCGGATCACCTGCTTCTTCGGTCTCGGAGCCGCTGGCCGTGGACCGCATCAGCGGCCTCGCGATGAACCCAGCGATGATGGGACCGACGATCAGGCCGAACAGCCCCCCCGCGATCGTGGGCCTGCCGAGAACCCGCGCAATGACGCCGCCGGCAACCGCCGCGAAGAGCGTTCCGCCGACAGCAACGACAGCCCCACGGGCGAGGCGGCCGTTCCCAGGAGGGGTCGAGACTTCTGAAGGCTGAACAATCTCAGACGTTTCGGCGGCCAAATCCGGCTCAGCCTGGGGTTCAGCGGCCCCCGGGCTGCCCATCGGCTGTTGGGCAGCCTCCCAAGTCTCATAGTCGGAGAAACTTCGCCGGATCAAGCCCGATGCCAGCAGAGCGTTGGCGACCAGCACGCCAGACCCACCGCCGACCGCGACGCCGACCCAGAGCCACCCCGCCGGCCCGGGGGACGCGATGACCCATGACCAGCCGGCCGCGAGGTCGGGCAACGAACGGCCCGAAAGGTCCAGCCAAAGCGCATGAAGCGGGTGGACGACCGTCGCGGCGATCGTTGGTACCCATGCCAGGACCAGAGGGATGGTGAACGTTCTGGCGTCCACGATCGTCATGGCCACGAGGGAACTCAGCAGGGCCATGAGCAGCACGAACATGGGCCAGGTGCGTGTGAAGCCGTTGGAAGCCCACTCCGGCCGCACGACTGCCCAATCGAACCCGAGCCACATGGCCCGATAGGTCGGCACCGTGTACCACAGCACGAACACGGCGAGGAACAGGAGAGCGACGATCGACTCGACGATCGGGTACTCGGGCGAGATGCGTACCCGGCAGGTCCGGCACCGCCCCTTGAGGATGATCCAGCCGAGGATCGGGATGTTCTCACGCCAGCTGAGCCTGGTGTTGCAGGCCGGACAGCGCGAGGGGGGCGTGACGACGCCGAGACCGCGCGGCAAGCGGTAGACGAGAACGTTGATGAGCGACCCGATGCACGCGCCGAACGCGAACACGAACAGGAGCTGGGTACCGGTCGCGAAGGCCATCAGCAAGCGGTAGTCCATCCGTGCCTCACCGCGGGTTCGCCGGGCCGTGAATCAGGAGCCTGCATCGCCGCGCTTCGCGTCGTCCAGTCGGCCCAGTTCGGCGTCGATCTCCTGGACGCGCTGCTCCGCCTTCGTGAGCACGTCGCGGCAACGCCGGAGCAGTCTCACGCCACGCTCGTACTGGGCGATCTGCTCTTCGAGACCGAGTTGCCCCTCCTCGATGCGCTGGATGATGGACTCGACCTCCGCGAGGGCCTGCTCGAAGGCGGGGCCGTCGGCAGTTTCGGGAGCGCGGTCGTGCGTTGGCGGTCTCTGGGCCACGGGCTGCACCTTACCCGCCCTCGGCGAAGAGGTCCAACTGATCGGGGGGCGGCTCAAGAGTCGGCGGGGCGTGGCTTCCATCGCCGGGTTGAGCCGCGACGACCGAGCCGAACTCGCCTTCTGCCGTGCGTGTGCGGATACGCTGACCGAAACGGACTGCGGCAGCGGATCGAATCAGGCGGCCGCGCTCGTCGAAGGTGCAGGTGTAGCCGCGGCGGAGGACGGCGAAGGGATTGAAGGCCGCGAGGGTGCGCTCGCGCTCGCCGATGCGGGCGCACGTAGCCGCGAACGAAGCCCGCTGCGCCCTTGCCAGACGAGTTGAGACGCCCGAGAGGTCGGGGGCGGAAAGGGAATCACGCATGGCACGCCTGAGGCGCTCTCCCGTGGATACGAGCAACGCACGGCGGCGCGCGTATGCATCAGCGGGCCGATGACGTTCAAGCGCGGCGGTAGCGGCGTGCAGGCGGCGTGAGGCGATCGACGAGACGCGGGAGGCGGCTGCACGGAGGTCCGCCGCGCTCCGGAGCACGCCCCCCCACCGCTGCCGAAGGACGGCCCGTGGGTCGCTGAAGAGCTGCACGCGCGCCGCGGACACCACGCGGTGACGTTCGAGGTCCAGCCGCCGGCGCGTGTCAGAAACCAGCCGCCTGTGCAATGCGCCGATCTGGCGGAGCAACGCCCCGCCGTCGGGCGTCATGCGCATCGCGGCCTGCGTCGGCGTCGCGGCCCGCTCGTCGGCGACCAAGTCCGCGATCGTCGTATCCGTCTCGTGCCCGATGGCGGCGACGACGGGCACAGCACAATGCACGATCGCCTCCGCCACCTCGCGCTCGTTGAAAGCCTGCAAGTCCTCCGCCGACCCTCCGCCGCGGGTAAGCAGCACCGCGTCGATGCCGAGTTCTTCGCGCCTGGCGGAAAGCATCCGCACGGCCCGGGCGACCTGCTGTGCAGCGTCCGCGCCCTGCACGCGAGCGTCGACGATCAGCACGCCGACGGCAGGGCAGCGGCGCTTCATCGTGTCGAGAACGTCCTGCAGTGCCGCGCCGCTCCTGCTGGTGACCACGGCGATCCGTCGCGGGAAGGTCGGGAGGGGGCGCTTGCGGGCGGGGTCCAGCCAGCCGAGGGCGCGGAGTTCCTCGATCATCGCGCGTTTCCGGGCGTCGAGCGGCCCTTCGCCAACGGGTTCGAGGCTGTCCACGATGAGCGTGACGCGGCCGCTCTGGGCGTAGTACTCGACGCGGCCGGAGGCGACGACGCGCATGCCGTCCTTCGGCTCGAACTTCAACTTCCTTGCCCTGCTCCCCCACACGGCGGCGCCGATGACGGCCTGCTCGTCGCGGAGGGTGAAGTACCAGTGCGCGGCGCGCCGGAAGTTGCCCACTTCACCCACGACCCGCACGCGGGCAGGCAGCCCGTCGTCGATGACACGCGCAATGAGCGCGGCGAGCGCGCTCACCGTGACCGGAGTGTCGGACGGCGGCGGAGCGGGGCCGCGCGGCTGGTGTGCCATCCTCGATGGATCAAAGCCGGGGAGCGTCATCGCGCCCCGATTATCGCACACGGGCCGTCATCCTGCGCGTCAGCGGCCCGCGATCGCCATTCCTTCGCTCGGCGGCACGATCCATCCCCCCGTGGACGCGGTGCGCTCGACGACTTCCGCCGGGGCGCGATGCGGCCAGGAGATGCGGATCGGCTCGCCCGAGGCGAGGATCGCGGCTGCCCCGGAGGGCGCGGCCTCGACGCGACGCTGCACGCCCTCGCGGCTGATCCCCTCGCGTATGCGGATGGTCGCGCTGGGCTTGATGTCGTCGGCCGAGGCGATCGTCACGCCGGCACGCTGCGAGTCGGGGATATGCGTGCGGACACCGCCGACGTAACCGCGCTCGCGGAGCCACTCCTGCCGGCCGTTCTCGAGGTGGCGCAGGCCGGTCTCGGGGATGGCGATCCACGGGCGGATCGCGACGACCTGGTGCCCAACCCGCACGTACACGAGCGAGAAGTCGCGCTGGTCCGCGCCGTAGTAGGTCGGGCCGGGGTCGCCCCAACCGAGCGGCCATTCCGTGCGCGGCCCGCTGGTGAAGGATTCGCCGATCCAGATCCGCCCGTTGAAACCGGGGCGGCGCGTGTCGTCCACGCGGTTCGTCGGGTACGGTGGCATGGTGGCGAGCAGGCGAGCGTGCCCGTACTGCGCGCCGCTGTACGACGTGCCGAGTGAGCCGAAGTCGCGGTTCGGGCTTGCGCCGGCGACGGCCGCGGCGGCGACGATCGTAGCGAGGGTGCTCATTTCTTCCGCTCTCTTTCCGCCCTTCCCGGGCGCGTGCTGTGGACGGCGGGCAGGTCGCGCGGAGCGCGCCGGGCAGCCCGCTGCTCCCAGCATGTCCCGGGACTTGAGCGAAGCAAGAGAAATCGCGGCGTACATGGCCGGAAAGCCCGTCGCGGCCTGCATAACCGGACCTGACGCTGTCGCTATCGGACCGCCCCGGACCCCTCCTGGAAGGGGATGGCTTCCGGAGTCCGCAACGTCTCGTACGCCGCGAGCACGCCGACGATCTGGCTGCTGGCCCGGTGGTGCTCACGCACGTACTGGCGGGCGGACGCGCCGAGGGCGCGTGCCGCATCAGGCTCTTCCAGCAACGCGCCGATCGCGGTCTCCCATGCCCCCGCGTCGTGTGGATCGACGAGACGGGCGGTCTGGGCATCGATGAGCCACCCGAGAAGCGGATCACGCGCCGCGACGACGGCCATGCCGTGCGCCATCGCGTCGAGGAAGATCGTGCGGTGTTCACCGCGCGCGTCGGGCTGCACGAGGAAGTCGCCGCGAAGCACGAGCTCGCGGTGGGCGTCCATGTCGTCGAGCAGCGAGACGCTCCGCAGCACGCCCTGCTCTCGCGCGACGTGCCAGACGCCCGCCCGCTGCACGCCCTCCGCGTCGGCAAAGAGCATCAACCCGTCATGCCGGCGCATCAGCCGGACGATCGCGTCGAAGGCGGCAGCGAATGCGCGCGTGTCACGCCCCGCACCGGCAAGCATGATCGTCGGCGCTCGTTCGGGCGAGAGCAGGCCGTTGGGCGCGGCCGGAAGGTGCACGCCCCACGGAATGAGCCGGGTGCGCGACGCAAACCCCGCGGCGTGCAACTCGCGTTCGATCTCACGGTCCGGCGCGAAGTATGCCGTGCGGACACCGGGCGTCGCGCCGAGGCGGCGGGCGCGCCCCACCAGTCCTCCTCGCCAGACCTCCAGAGCGAGCGGCGCCTCGAACCTGCGGGCGACCTGCACACCGAGCGACCACGCGGAGCCGCCCAGCACGTGCACGATATCGATCCCCCCCTCGCCGTCGCCGAGGGCGCGGACCGCGGATACGACCCGCGCCGCACGAAGATTGAGCGTGAACGGCATGCCCGTGTCGGCGTAGGTGACGGCCTGGCTGAAGGCGTCGGCGGCGGCGGGCGGCAGTCCCCGCTCCGGGATCGCCTGCACCACGCGCACCCCCTCGCCCGTCATGCCGACCTCGAGCCGGGCGAGCATCGCGTTCTCGCGCCGCGCGAAGAGTTCATCCGCGATGATCAGGGCGCGCATGGCGTGCTCCCGTCGCCGCCGGTCAGGCGACCGCGGACCGTCCCCGATTGTCGGCCCGGAAGTCAAGGTCGGGGAACGCCCCCTCCTCGTCCATGAGCGCGGCCGTTCGCCACAGGCCGACCCAGTGGTGCGGCTCGACCTCGCGGAGAACGTAGTCGCCCGCGGGGCCGTCGCGCGCGGCGAGATCGGCGGGCGGGTCGTGCCAGGGCCACCACGGGCGGACGCCGTGCTCCGCGCCCGGAAGCCGCTTGAACTCCTCGGGATTCTCGACGATCTCCTTGATGGTGACAAGACGGTCGCGCCGCTCGTGGAGTTTGGGGATGCTGGCGAGCAGGCCGCGCGTGTACGGGTGCAGCGGCTTGTCGAAGAGCTCGAAGACGTTGGCGTACTCCACGACACGCCCGGCGTACATGACGCAGACCACGTCGGAGTTCTCCGCGACGACGCCAAGATCGTGCGTGATGAGCATGATCGCCATGCCGCGCGACCGCTTGAGCTCCTTCAGAAGTTCGAGAATCTGCGCCTGGATGGTGACGTCGAGGGCGGTCGTCGGCTCGTCGGCGAGCAGCAGCCGCGGCCGGCAGGCGAGCGCCATCGCGATCATCACTCGCTGGCGCATGCCGCCCGAAAACTGGTGCGGGTAGGCCTTGATGCGCTTCTCCGGCTCGGGGATGCCCACGTCGCGCATGGACTGGAGGGCGATCTGCTCGGCCTCACGCGCCGAAACCTGCTGGTGGAGCAGGATCGCTTCCATGATCTGGTCGCCGACGGTGTAGACGGGGTTGAGGCTCGTCATCGGCTCCTGGAAGATCATGGCGATGTCGTTCCCCCGGACCTCTCGCATCTGGCGGTTGTTCAGCCTGACGAGATCGACGGGGCCGTGCTTGGAACGGAACTGGATCGAGCCGCGGTCGAACCGGCCGGGTGGACGCGGGATGAGTTGCAGCATGCTCATCGCGGTCACGCTCTTCCCGCAGCCGGACTCGCCAACGACCGCAAGCGTCTGGCGCGGATAGATCGTCATGCGCACACCGTCCACGGCCTGGATGCGCGGGCCGGAGCCGTTGTCGAACGAAACGGCGAGGTTGTCGATGCGGACGATCGGCGTGCTCTCGTCCGTCGCCGGGCCGCGGGGATTGGATCGGGCGCTGGTGGCGTTGGCGGTCATCGTCTCTCCTGCGTGCGTTCAGACACGGGCCTTCTTCAGCTTCGGGTCGATGGCGTCGCGCAAGGCCTCGCCGATCAGGTTGTACGAGAGCACGGTGAAGAAGATCGCGGCGCCCGGGAAGAGCGCGAGCCACGGCACGAAGTCCCCGACCTGGTTGTTGGCGTCGCTCAGCAGGCGTCCCCACGACGCCTGGTTCGCGGGGCCGAGGCCGAGGAAACTCAGGATGGCCTCGGCGAGGATGGCGGCCGCGATGGCAAACGAGGCGTCCACGAGGACCGGCGTGACGCCGTTGGGAAGCATGTGCTTGAACAGGATCGAACGCAGCGGCAGCCCCACCGCCCGCGCGGACTGCACAAAGTCCTGCCCCCGGAGCTTGTAGAACTCGGCGCGAATGAACCGGGCCGCGCCGGTCCACGAAACGCACCCGATGATGACCATCATCACGTAGGTGTTTCGGGGCAGCACGGCCGCAGCGACGATGAGCAGGAAGAGGACGGGGATCGCCATGAAGACCTCGACGACGCGGTAGAGGAGCATGTCCACCCACCCGCCGAAGTAGCCCATCAGCGCGCCCATCGTGACGCCGATGAGCACGGCGATGCCGGTCGAGACGAGGCCGATCGAGATCGACAGTCGGCAGGCGTGCAGCATCTGGCTCAGCACGTCCTGGCCGATCGAGTCCGTGCCGAGCCAGAACTTCGCCCTCCCGAGCGATTCAAGCCACGCGAAGACGTCCCGGATGGATCGGAACTCGTCGCGGTCCCGCCGAGACTCGTACTCCGCGAGCAGGTCCGCCGGCGATCGCGGGAGCAGGCCTGCGTTGGCCCGCAGATGCACGCCGAGCGAGCTGGCAAGCCCCGCGGTCGGGGGGGTCTCGGAAAGCAACGGATCGGTCGGTCGCTTGCGGACCTGCCAGCGTGGGTCGTCCTGAAAACTGCCGACGCCGAGCTCGCGGGCCAAGTCCTGCGTCAGGCCGTCGATGATCGCCGACATGGGCGTCGAGCGCGGCGGCTGGAGGTCGAGGGAGGTCGAGCCTTGGCCGGGTGAGTACGGGATGAGCGTATGGAGCGTGCGGATCTCGCCGCGAGCCTCGCGGGCGCGATAGGTAAACGAGGGGATCGGATCGTGCCACGTCAGCGCGACGCTCAGACCACCGGCAAGCGCGGCACACGCGACCGGGAATAGGCGGTGAACCAGCGACTCCAAGAACGGGATCAGCAGAACGGGCAGCGAAACGAGGAACGTGACGACGCCGACGCTCACCCAGCGGAACGACGAGTTCGCATGCATCGAACGCATCCAGTCCGGGGCGTCAGGGGTTCGGAACGCCGCCCGCACACCGGCGCACACGGCGACGATGAACGCGGCCTGCAACGAGCCGACGAACAGCACGGCCAGGCGCTTCGATCGCGCCGTCCGCAGGGGAAGTAGGAGCGTGGCGCCCCACGCGATCGCGCCCAGGGCGAGCAGCGCATCGGTCGGCCCGAGATGATCGAACATCGGCGAGTGGACACGCTGCACGCTGCCGTCCGGCCCGATTTCCCAGAGCAGGATCGGGTGCCCGCTGGCGATGAAGGGAGCGAACACGGCAAAGAACACGACAATCGCCAGCCAGCACAGCCCGAGGAACGCGCCCGGCCGGCGCACGACACGCGCCCACGCCTCGGTCCAGAACCCCTGCGCCGGCTGATGGCCGATGCCCTGCATCAGTTGCACGCCGGTCACCGCCTCGGCCGGTCCGACCGTTCGCACCACCTTCGGGATGTTGTCGCCGGTGGTCATGTCAGTTGTACGAGATGCGAGGATCGGCCAGGGCGTACAGGATGTCGGCAAGCAGAAGCGCCAGCATGTTGATCAGGCCCACGATCAACGCGTTGGCGAGCAGCACCTCGCGGTCACGCAGGAAGATCGCCTCGATGATGAGACTCCCCATGCCGGGCACGGAGAAAATGCGCTCCACCACGACCGAGCCGCCGAGCATCGCAGGGAACACGCTGACGAACATCGTGATCAGAGGCAGCAGGCTGTTCCGGAAGACGTGGCGGAGGACGATGTCCTTGCCCGAAACCCCCTTGGCCTTGGCCGTGCGGACGTAGTCGGCGTTGAAGTTGTCGAGCATCGCGGCCCTCGTCTGCTTGCTCAGCACGGCAAACCCGCCATAGACAAGGCAGGCTACAGGGAGCGCGACGTGCCAGAGCGTGTCGAGCAGGTAGCCACGCTGCCATGAGCCGTCATCGCCGCGCGTCGGGAGGAAGGTGTACGCGGCTGCGTCGTTCGAGTGCAGCCCCGCGACGGGAAACGCACCGAGTCCGGTGACCTGGTTCGCCAGGTAGCCCATCGCCAGCACGCCCGCCCACACGACGGGCACCGACCACAGCGCGACGAAGAACGCGCCCGAGAGCACGTCGAACCATGACCCCTGGCGCGTCGCGGCCAGCATCCCCGTCGGGATCGCCACCGCGTAGATGATCGGGAACGCCAGCAGGTTCAGCATGAGCGTGACCGGCAGTGCATCGCGGATGAGCGCAGAAACCGGACGCGAACGGCTGAACGACATGCCCAGGTCCGGCGCTGCGACCCACACCACGCCGGAGATGCCGAACCCGGCCTGGGGGAACGGGCGGGCGGCGAAGACCGACTCGAGCCGCGCGAGCGCCCGCTGGGCGGCTTGATAGGCCTCCTGCATCGCCGCGAATCGTTCGACGACCGCATCGTCGTCCGCGCCCGGCACCGAGCCTTTCGGGACCGAGCGGCTCGAGAAAGAACGGAGCGTGCCGTCGTCCTTTACGAGCGAACCGTGCCCGGCCTTGCGCAACCGCTCGCCGAGCGCGATCTCGAACTCGGTCTTGGCTCGCAGGTAGGCGAACCGTGCCCGCGCGTAGTCGTTCGACGCACGCCGGTAGGCCCGCGTCTTGTCCTCGGCCGATGCGTTCGGCTCGAAGGTGAACGACTCCCGCTCGGCCCGGGGGAGTCCGTCGATGTACAGCCACCACGCGGGCATCGGCTTGACGCTCTTGGGCGGGCGGACGACCTCGCCGCCCGGCACGACCTGGTCGCGCGTGCCGAACTTCACAGGGCTGACCCGGCCAAGCCAGCGGAGGTACTGAACGACAATGGGATCGTCGAGGCCGTAGCGGTCTTCGAGATAGGCCTGCTGCGCGGCGCGGGTGCTGGAATCCATCTGCCCTCCCGCCGCGACGGTCAGGGCCGCGCCGATCCCCCCCGGGCTGGCCGCGACCAGCAGGAACACCAGCAGCGTCATCCCGATCACCGTCGGGACCATCAGCAGCAGGCGTCTGAGGATGTAGGTCGTCACGTCGGCGGCTCCGGTGTCGCGCGGTCGAAGCGAGGGACGAAGAATCGCAATCGGCTACGGCATGACCCAGAGGTCGTAGTACTCAAGCCCGCTCGCGTATTCCTGGAAGTTCCGGGTCCGCTTCGTGATGAACCGCAGCCAGGGAAGTTCACTCATGTAGGTGTACGGCTGCTCCTCGTGGAAGTGCCGGTGAAGCTCACGCCAGACAAGCATCCGCTTGTCGAAGTCCAGCGTGCGCCTCCCCTCCTCGATCAGCCGGTCGGCCTCAGGGCTTGCCCACTGGATGAAGTTGTCGCCCTGGTTCTGGATGGACGACGAGTGCCAGATCTGGTTCGGGTCGTTCTCGGGTGCGGACGCCGACCACGCGAAGGTGATCGCGTCGAAATCGCGCGCGTTGAGCGTCGATTGCAGCACCGACCAGTCGATCGGCCTCAGCGTGACACGAATGCCGACCTCCGCCATCGCCTGCTGAACGTACGTCACCATCTGGAGCGTGCTCTCCGAGCCTTGACCGAAGGTGATCTCGAACTCGAACGGCTCGCCCGCCGCGTTGACCATCACGCCGCCGCGGTTGCGCCAGCCCGCCTCTTCGAGCAGGCGAACCGCTCGCTCAGGGTCGTAGGGCCAGGGCGTGATCTCGGGGTCTGCCTGCGGCGTGGAACTGAGGAAGGGGCCGGTGGCCGGCCGGCTCAGGTTCTTCTCGATGTCGCGACGGATGCGCTCGCGGTCGATCAACATCGTCATCGCCTGGCGGACTCGCTTGTCGTGGAACGGCGTGGCGCGACGGTTGTTCCGCAGCCCGCACTGCCACGCGATGAACGAATACCCGCCCTGCATGTTGTACCACTTGCGGGCCTCGAAACGCTCGTTGAAGCGAGGATCGTTCGACTTGATGTCGAACTGCGCTCCCGTCGGACGCATCATGTCGCCCTGCCCGCTCTCGAACGCTGTCAGGCGGGCCAGGCTGTCTTGGATCGTCTTGAACCGGATCGAGTCCAGCGGCGGACGCGGCCCCCAGTACAGGTCATTCCGAACCAGCACGATGTCCGATGGCGGCGACCACTGATCGTCCACGCTGACTCTCGCCAGCCGGAACGGACCCGACCCGACCGCAAGCCCGGTGGACTGGTTGAACGTGGCGGGCGACTCGATCCACGCCTGGTACACGGACTTTGGCAGAATCTTGTGCCCGAACGCCTGCGCGAGGTTGTCGAAGCGAGGCTCCTTGAAGTGGTATTCGACGACCTTGCTCGTCTCCGGGTCGCCGATGACCTCAAGCCGGACCATCGCGTTGTACACGCTGCGGAAGCGCTCGGCCTCGATCTCCGCGTTGTAGAGGAGTTCCTCGAAAGTCCATCGCACGTCCTCGGCGAGCACCGGGTCGCCGTTGCTGAAGCGGGCCGCGTCCCGGATCTTTACCCGCAGCCACATGCCGTTGGGGTCGTACTGCCACGCCTCGGCGAGCCGCCCTCTCAGTTCGAGCGTCTGCGGGTCATACCAGCCGAGGCTCTCGGTGATCAAGTCCACGACACGCCGTCCGTAGACGTCGGCGTACAGGAACGGCGTGATCTTGGAGGGCTGGCCCTCGAAGATCTCGATGAACTCGCCGCCGGGAGTGAACCCTTCCTGCTCGTAGGGATCGACGGAAAAGTCCCAAGGCGTCGCCACCACGACAGGCACACCCTCGCGCGCCCAGGCGGGGCGGACGGCCGATCCGCCGGACGGAACGCCAGGATCGGCTGCGGGTCGGGCGACGGCGATGCCCGTGTCGAGTTGCCGCTGGATGCGGGCGAGGCTGCTCTCGATGGAGTTGAGTTGGGACTGGGTGGTGCGGAGTTCCTTCCACTTCCGATCGTCCTGAACCATGCCGAGCCAGAGGCTCAGGCCGACGCCGAGGAGGAGGACGAGGAAGATGAAGTCCTTGAGACCGAACTTGTTCTGCATCGGACGCCCTCTCTGTGGCCGCCGCGCCGGGGGGCGCGGGATCGATCCCCCTGCGGGACAACAGATTACCGCCTCGACCGCTTCGGGTCGAACGCCTCGCGTAGCCCCTCGCCCACGAAGTTCAGCGCGAGCAGCGTGACCCCGAGCAGCAGGCAAGGGAAGAGCAGCAGCCACCAGTTGCTGCGGTACGAGTTCAGTTCGCTCAGGCCTTCCGCGGCCAGGTTCCCCCAACTCGGCAGGGGCGGCTTCACCCCGATCCCGAGGAAACTCAGGAACGACTCCTGCAGGATCGCCTGCGGCACGGTGAGCGTCGCGTAGACGATGATCGGTCCCATCAGGTTCGGCAGCAGGTGCCGCCAGAAGACCCTCCCGACAGGCGCACCCGCCGCCCGCGCCGCTTCGACGAACGGCTGCGACTTGAGGCTCAGCACCTGCCCGCGGATCACCCGCGCCATCGTGAGCCAACTCACCCCGCCGATGGCGACGAGCAGCACCACGACGTCGTAGGTCGTGCGCACGCCGTCGGAAATCTCGCGGCGGCGAAGGCTCGGAACCCGCTCGGTTCGCGCGTCGAGATCCGCCCGAAGGTCAGCATCCTGTGAGAGAAGCCGCTCGACCGAGGCCCGATCCGTCGGCAGCCCACGCTCCGCGGCGACAAGCGCGGCCTCGCCATGCACCCACCGCTCCCGGGCCTGCTGGCGCGTCACGTACTCGTCCATCACCGCATCGCTCGCCACGGCCAGCAGCACGACCAGCAGGATGTACGGCAGGCCGTAGAGGATGTCCACGATCCGCATCATCACCGCATCCGTGCGCCCGCCGATGTAGCCAGAGAGCCCGCCGTAGAGCGTGCCGATGAACACCGAGATGAGCGCGGCCGCGATGCCGATTGTCAGTGAGATGCCGCCCCCCGTCAGCGTTCGGAGCAGCAGGCTGCGCCCGAGCGCATCCGTCCCGAGCGTGTACGACGGCCAGTGGCGGCGCAGGTCACGGGCAGCGGCGTCGGTCGTCTCGATCAGCATCTCATCCGCCGCCACGCCGTGGGCGGAGGCGATCTGCTCGACCGTCGCGACATCCACGAGCAGGTTCAGGCGAACAGCCTGCTGGGCGTCCGCACGCCACCACGACGGAGGCAATCGCCCGGCTCGCGGCTCACCCGCGTTGTACCGTGGAATTCCCGCCTCGCCCGGCGCGTTCCCCAGCGTCCACGGCAGCGTACACAGACACGCCAGCACCATCAGCACGATCACGACCAGCCCGACGACCGCAGAGCGATTGCGCCGGAAGGCTGCACCGGCGGAAACGTGGGTCGCTCGTTCGAGGGTCGGAGCCGGATCCATGACACCGGAGCGTACACGCCCGCGCAGGCGTGCGTGGGCGGACGCGCCGGAAAACCGCTACCCTCCACGCGAGCGATCGTGCCGACCCGCGGGGAGCGACCGTGTTCAAGGGATCGATCAGGATCGTCAGGGTCTTCGGCATCGACGTGGCGATGCACTGGACCTTCCTGCTCCTCGTCGGATGGATCGTGTTCGTGTCCCTGACTCGGGGCGGCGACCTGGTGGGAACGGCCTGGTCGCTCGGGTTCGTCGCCGCGCTCTTCACCTGCGTCGTCCTCCACGAACTCGGGCACGCTCTGGCCGCCCGGCGGTATGGCATCGCGACGCGCGGCATTACCCTGCTGCCGATAGGCGGCGTCGCAGCGCTCGAACGGATGCCGACCGAGCCGGTCCAGGAGATCGTCATCGCCCTCGCCGGTCCGGCGGTCAACGTCGTGATCGCGGGACTGCTCTTCGGCCTGCTCGCGGCGTTCGGCGACGTGCGGCCGACCGGCACCCCGGTGCTCTTCGTGGGCGAGCACTACGGCTTCGTCACCCACCTGGCGATTGTGAACGTTGCGCTCGTCCTCTTCAACCTGCTCCCCGCGTTCCCCATGGACGGCGGACGGGTTCTGCGTGCCCTTCTGGCAACCGCCATGAGTTACGCGGACGCTACCGAGTGGGCCGCCCGGGTCGGGGGGCTGATGGCCGCGCTCTTCGTCGCCCTCGGCCTCTTCTTCAACCCGTGGCTGGTCTTCATCGCGCTCTTCGTCTTCCTCGGCGGCCAGGCAGAGGCCAGAGCAGCCCGGACACGCTCCGTGCTCGAAGGCGTGAACGTCGGCCAGGCGATGCTGACGGTCTTCCGTGCTCTCCGTGCCGACGAGACGCTCGCGGATGCCTCGGCCGAGCTCCTCGCCGGGTCGCAGCAGGACTTCCCGGTTGTCGATGCCGACGGAGAGGTCGTCGGCGTTCTCACACGAGACCTGCTCGTGCAGGCCTTGGCACGCGAAGGGCTTGGGGCGAGCGTCGGCAGCGTCATGCTGCGCGGCTGCCCCACCGTGCCCGAGTCGGCGGACCTGGAGGACGCCTTCGAACGGATGCAGACCTCTCGCTGCCCCGTGCTGCCGGTGCTGCGCGACGGCCGACTCGTCGGTCTCCTCACAATGGAGAACCTCGGCGAGTTCGTCATGCTGCGCGGGGCGATCGACCGGGGCATGGCCTCGGGGCGAGGCAACGCCACGCCGCCGTTCGGTTGATCAGTCCTCGTCGTCGTCCGATTGCAGCCGTGGCATGACGGCCGGCGCGGCGCCCCGTGCCGGGACGCCTAGCCCGTGTCTGTAAACGAGTTCACCGCCCGCGTGCGCCGTCGCCCCCACCCAGACCGCGACCCCCGCGCCCGCGGCGAGCGCGAGTCCGCCCGCGGCAAGACGCAGGCGCGGTCGCGGCACGAGCGTCACCGCCGCGAGCGCGGCCGGGATGAGCGGCCAGACCCATCCGTTCTCGCCCAGTTCCTCGTGCCGTTCCAGCGCGGCCTGCTCGGCGGGCGTGAGCGCCAATGCCTCAACACCCTCCTCGGCCGCCTCACCAGCGTTCGCGGCCAGCCCCGCGCCGATCGACGCCGCCGCGTACCACGCCACCAGCGCCACCCCGAGACCGCGGCTGCGCCCCTTCATCGCCAGGTGGATGATCAGCGGCACGACGCCGATGAGAGCAAGAACGATCGGGAAGTGGACCAGCATCGCGTGGCGCGCGTGCGGATCCTGGAGTGTGTCGAGAATCCCCTGCATGAGCCGGCTCCTTGTATGGCCGCGCCCCGGATCGCGTCGTTGCTGGGTTGTTCGGAATCAGGGCGACTGGATTCGAACCAGCGACCTCGTGGACCCAAACCACGCGCTCTACCAAGCTGAGCTACGCCCTGTCGGTCGGCGCGTCAGCGGGCCGACGGGAAAGGATACGCCCGCCGACCGGCCGCCCCGTCGAACCGGGAACAAAGCCGGCCCGCCGCGGTTGCGACGGGCCGGCGCCCCGCTCACACACTCTCTCGCCCCAGCGGGGTCGCGGCACACATACGGACCCGGGCATACGCCGGCGTCCGGTTCCTTCCTAGAGCGGCACCTCCTTGAACAGCAGGATGCGCGGCTTGTCGCTCGGGCGGACGACATTCGAACGATCCACCACCATCAGGAAGCGACGGGCGATCGAGGGCGTCATGGGCTGGTCAGTGGCCAAGCCCTTCACGTCGGACTCCTGGTAGCCGTGCAGCACGAACCAGACCGCGAAGACGTCCGAGCGAACGCTGACGCTGGACATCGCCGCGTTGGCGATGACGAGGCGTTCGGCCCAGTCATCGGCGAGGTCGTCCGTACCGCCCGTTCCATAACGCACGGATTCGAGGCCTTCGTGGGCGACGTTCTGGCCGTTGAAGCCGAGACGGTCGATGTCGTGCGGGAAGGCGGCATCGGGGTACTGCGTGTCGCGGGCGGCGAGCAGCTCGCCCGGTGTCAGCAGGCCCGGCATCTCGCGGATGGCGGGGATGCCCGTCGCGGTGAGGCGACCGTCGTCGGCAGGGTCGTAACCCGGCGGGGAGCCGCCCGGCAGGCCGCTGGAACCGTCGCGGAAGTTCAGCAGGTTCACGGGCACGGCGGCGAAGTCGCGCGGGTAGATGGCGAGACGGTCACGGTAGGCGTAGACGGTGGCGGCGATGTCCGAGGTCTCATCGTGCCCGCTGCCGAACCACCACCACGATCCGCCGCCCGGGTCGGGCGCCGCAGGGCTGAACATCGGGATCGCACGAAGGACGGCGAGCGGCGCCGTGTTGACGTTGATGACGCCGAAGGTGCCGACGCTCGTCGAGCCGAATCGGCGCGGCATGGTGGTGAAGCGGTCGAGCACGGTCATGGCCATCGGGACGCCGAGGCCCCATCGCTGGTCGCTCGCCGCGTCGAAGAGTCCGTCGTTGTTGGCGTCGAAGAAGGGGACGAAGTCGTCGAGGACCAGTTGGCCCGCTTCGAGCGCGGGGCCGAGTGCAAGGCCGACACCCATCGAGAACGCATTGTGGTAGAAGTCCCCGGCGGGCGGATTCTCGTAGTAGAGCGCGATGGCCAGCGCCTCGGAGAGGGTCGTCCACTGATCCTGCTGGTCGGCCTCGGCGGGGTCGAACGTCGGGCCGATGCCGAGGGGGAGGAGGAGATCGGCGACGCGCATGCGCGACACGCCGCCCGTCTCCTCGAACTTCCGGTTGTCGAGGCTGGGCACGGCGTAGAGGGGCGTCTCGCCCGGCAGCGAACCGTCGAGCGTGCGGCCGGCGATGTTGGCGCCGATGGACTGGCCGCTCTTGTCGTCCGGCCCCTGCTTGATGGTGGGCAGCAGAGCCTGGGCCGCCAAACCCGCCTGCTTGTTCAGGAGGCCGTTGAGCGTTTTGTCGCCCTTCGTGCCGGTGAAGTCGCCGATCGTCAGACGCGAGCCGGTGCCGTCGGTCTGCGTGGCGTTCTGGAGCGAGCCCTGCCACTTGGACTCGATGCAGTAGGCGGGAAGAACGCTGGGAGGCGGATCGGAAGTCGTACCGCCGCGCGGGTCGTCTTTGCGCCGGATGGAGGCGTGGCGGGTGATGGAGAGGCCGCTATTGTCGGGGCTGGCGTTGGGATCGGGCGGTTCCGGCCCGCGCTGCGCGCCGGAGACGCCGCCCTGCGCGCCCGGACCGTGCCCGCTGAGTTGGCGATCGAGCGTGACACCGCCGGGCGCGGGGTCACGGAGGCGATCGACGAGGATGCGCGTCGGGGACGTGCCGCCGGAGTTGCGCCAGAGCCTGACGACGCGCCGGCTCTCGTCCGTGCCGTTCTGGAGGTTGCGGAACGCGTTGCTCGTGTCCAGCGTGCCGGTGTCGATGTCGGCGGGAGCGACGCGGATGGCGGCCACGCCGAGTTGCGTGTCCAGCCAGTCCTGGACGGTGGCCTCCTCGGTGGGGACCGGGTTGCCGGTGATGTTGGCGATGCGCGTGGCGATCTCGGTGATGCCGTTGCTCAGCGTGTAGAAGACCTGCGTCTCGCGCGGGGCGATCGTGACACTGGTCGCGCCGCCGCCGTACGCGCCGCTGACAAGTTTGTAGTAGTCGTCGCCGTACTGCACGTAGAACGAGCCTCCGGTGTCGGGGAGCGTGACGGCGCGGTCGAAGGGGTTGTGGACTTGGAACGCGATGACCTCGAAGAGGAAGTCGGGATTGCTCTCCAGGACGCGGCCGTCGATCGAAGGATCGCGGGTGTAGACCTTGACCTGGCTGTTCCCGTCGCCGATCGTGCGCTCGCCCGTGTCGTCGTCGCCGCCGAGCAGCCGGGGCGTGTCGGTGTAGACGGCGAACGAGGCAGCCTCGGTGAGGAAGGGCTGGACCTCGATGCCGAAGACGTTGATCGCCTGCGAGCTGACCGGCTCGCCCTGCGCCAGGCGAGCGTCGCCGAGGTCGAGCAGGTTCGGAGAGTAGTTGCCGCTCACGTCGTCGATGATCTGCTGACGGACGGACGCATCGACGAGCAGCGTCCGCACTGTGGGCGAATCGTCCTCGTCGTAGGCGTCGGCCATGTTCACGGCCATGTGGGCCGCGATGCGGAGAGCCAGTTCCGGCCCGCGGTGCCCGTAGAACAGCGTCGAGTACCCGGCAGTGCCCGACCACGCCGCGGAGAGGTACGAGTACGGGAGCAGCGCGTCGGCGTAGTGCTGGAAGAGCGTATCGACGGACGGCACACCGCCGGGGAAGAGGCTTTCCGTGGAGGCGCGAAGGTCCGTGGTCGAAATCGGCGTGTTCGGCGTAACCCCGAGGCGCGACAGGATCGGCCTGGCCGCACTGATCGTGGTGAGGCGGCGGCGCGGGTCGATCGAGACCTGGACGAGAGCGTCGTTGTCGAGAAAGCCGTTCGGCCCGTCGTTGATGGCGTCGTTGTCGATGCCGCCGCGTTCGAGCGCGAGCGGCCGGTTGTCGCGCAGCGGGCTATACGGCTGCCCGCCGCTCAGGAACCGCCCGCCGACCGCCGATTCGAGGCGAGAGCGGGTAGCCGGGTCGTTCACGCCGTTGTAGACGAGCAGCTCGTAGAGGTCGGCGAGGTTGAAAGGAGCGGCGATGGTGTGCATCGCGCCGGAGTCGTGTCCGGCCGCGTCCATCCCCAGGCCGGCGAAGTCGCGGTAGTACTTGGTGCGCTTCACGTCATTGACTTCCCAGCCGTTCGTGCCGTTCCAGTTCGCGGGGGGCACGAGGCCGGCGAAGAGCGTCTGGCGCAGGGCGTTGTAGCCGTAGCGGCCCATGTCGTACATGAAGACGGGATCGTCGAGCGAGGAATAGTCGCCGGGCTGGTTGGCCTGCTTGGGCTGTTCGAGCCGGTCGTAGGTGAGGGCGGACCCGGCGTTCAGCGCGGCGTTCTCCATCGTCAGAAACGCGAAGAGGTCGGCATCCGAGGGCGTCAGGCCGAGCATGTTGGAGCGCGAGGGAGCGTCGGCGAGGTCCGTCGCCGTGTTGACATTGATCCGGCCAGAGAGGTCGATCGCGCGGGCGGCGATGAAATAGCGGTAGCGGCGATCGCTCAGGAACGAGCGCCACTGCTCGGGCTGGTTCGGATGCCGCGCCTCGACCAGCTCGAACCACCGCGAGTCGAGGATGCCGTCGCCGTCCGCATCGGCCCATTGGTAGAGCGGGAACGCGATGTGGTTGTACGAGTTCACGCTCCCGACGGGGTGGCGCGGCACACGGAACGCGGCCCGCTGGCGGGCGGTCCACTCCGCGGGGCGGTGGCTGAACGTGTCGGAATCCTGCGCCGTACCGCCGAAGTCGAGCGTCGCCGTCGGGTTCGCGTTCGGACCGCTGTCCCAAAGGCGCAGGTCGCGCCGCATCTCCCACGGCGTGGCGGCGAAGTTCCCCCCGCCGCGGCGGAGGTTGTAGAGGTTCACGAACGCGCCGTCCGGCGCGAAGTTCGAGATGTGCGCCCAGTCGATCTGACGCTGGTATTCCTCGGTCGCGGTGTAGGAGTTCTTGCCGAAGTTGAGGTAGGTCGGCTCGCTCGCGGCCAGCCACGGGTCGGTGCCGGTGCCGACGAGCACGCCGCTGAGGTTGATCAGGCCGGTCGGCGAGAAGTTCTGTGTGGTGACAGGAACCACCGCCCCCGTGTTCGGGTTCGTCACAAAGTACGGCGAGGAGGGGTAGTCCCACGCCTCGCGCCGCTGGAGGGGCGCGCCGTTCTCCCCGTACTCGCCGGCGAAGTAGGTCGAGAACGTGTCCGCCGCGATCACGCCGGCGAGATAGTCCCGCACCTGCTCGGGGACGCTGTGGCGCTCATCGTTCTTCACGACCGCCGCGCTGACCTGGCGGTCGGACCGCCCGATCGCGGCGTAGAGCACCGTAACGACGGCGAGCAGCGCCAGCACGCCGACGACCATGATGAGGAACGAGCCGCGGCGCGACGGCGCCGCCCCCGCGGGCAGGCCGCTGATCGCCTTCAGCAGGCGTGCGCGCGAACGCCGACCCCCGCGAGAACGCTTCGTGCGGTTGTGCAGGTCGGTTGTCATCGGGCATCTCCCGCCGCGTGGTCGCGGCTCAGAACGAGCGCCGCTCGGGCACTTCAAAGACAAACTGGTACGACTGCTCGACCGACGGGTCCTGCGCGTCGGCGAGCGAGAGCGTGATGCGGATGAGTTTTGGCCATGCCCAGGGCAGCGTGGGCGGCTCGTTCGCCGCGCCGGGGTTCCACGTCGGATCGAAGTAGCCGAAGTGCGCGTACCGCTGTACGGGGTACGTGCCGCCCGCGGGAAGCGTCGTGTCGTAGACCGTGCTCGCGGCCAGCGCGTACGTGCCGGTCGTGCCGTCGAGCTTGCGATAGATCGTGGCGTACGGGCGGGGGTTGCCCGTCGCCGGATCGGTCGGGTACGGCGCGGCGACGCGGTGCTCGCGCCCGTCGTTGAACGGGCCGTTGCCCGGGTTGCCGTCGGCGTCCACGAAGCGCTCCAGCCCGTGCCAGATCAGTTCGCCGTGACGGGGGTTGTTCGTGTCATTAACCGTCTCACCGAACGAGAACTCGACGATGAACTCGGTGCAGCGGGGGACGAACCCGTGCGCCGTAACCGCCCGCTGATCGGCGAGCCGATAGGCCAGGACGTCCGACGCCCAACCCTGCTGAGCCGCGAGCGAGACGGTGTCAACGTAGGCCGGCATCGACGGCTCGACCCGGATGCGGTGCCCACCCGCGGAGCCGGCGTAGGAATGCGCCGGGAACAACTCGCGCAGCCAGGCATGGACGAACTTGCGATCGCCCAGGAGCGGGTTGCCGTTCGCGGGCGAGGCTTGGAACGAGCCGTCCAGCACAGTGCCGGTCGCGGGGTCGAAGTCCGCGGGTGAGGAGTTCACCGGAAGGATCGCGGCGTCGCAGATGATGGTGCGCACTTCGGCGGGGTCGGTCGTAGCGACATCGACAAGCCCGGACGCGAAGAGAGGAGACAGGCCGGCGGAGTTGTTCCGGATGCGGGGAACCGGGCCGTCCGTCGAGCCGAACTGCGCGAGGTGGCGGAAGAGGCTCGACGCCGCGGGCTGGCCGGCGATCTGGATGTCGCTGTCCAGCCAGCGCGCCGGGGCGAGGTTGAACGGGTCGGGATTCGGCGGGCCTTGCTCCGCGCCCGTCGGCTGGATGAGCAGCGTGACGTGCCGGGCGAGTATCCACTCGGCAGCGAACTCGTTCGGACCGTCGCGCGCGCCCAGGCGCCAGCGATCGGCAGGGCCACCGCTCGCCCCATGGTTCACCTCCGGCGTGACGAAAGCGTTGATCTCGGCCGTCGTGCCGTCGGCGTCGTAGCGGGCGCCGTGACCGATGTAGATGCGAGCGTGGTCGCCCTTGGGCGAACGCTCGGGATGCAACGCATCGCGCACGCTCGTGAACTGGCCGCGGGCGAGGAAGACGATCTCATCGGAGCGCCGGGGGCGGGGCGCGAGATCGGCCGGATGGAGCATCACGTCGTCCGCGCCGGTCGTGATGTCAAGCGTGCCGTTCGCGTTCACGTCCACGTAGCCGTGGCGGATCACGAGGAAGCCGTCGCGGCTCATGGCGCGGAAGTCCTGGCGGAGCTGCTGCTCGATCTGGGCGGCGGCCTGGTTCAGCAGGCTCACGCGACGACCACCCGTGACGGTTCTCCCGACGGACTCAAAGACCGCCGCGATGCCGACGGCGATCAGCGCGATCGCGCCGATGGCAACGAGCAGCTCGATGAGCGTGAAGCCGCGACGGTCGCGATCGGCCCGGTTGTTCATGGCTCGCTCCATCTCGCTGCTCACGGTTCGATGACGAAGACGATCGGATCCACGGGCGGCGCCTGCGGCACAAAGGTGATCGGGCTGAGGTCGGCGGGAGTGATCTCCCCATCGCCGTCGAGATCCTGGAGGATCATGGGGACGGGCGGGTCGATCCGGATGGCCATCGGCAGCGTCGGGTTGACGACGGTGGCGGAGACCACGCGGTACACGTTGCCCTGCGCGTCGACGAAACGCTGGCCGGTCTGACCCAGCATCTGTTCGTACTGTCGGCGCTGCTGCGCCGGCATGGTGTCGCTGAGGGCGATGAGATCGCGCTGCGTCTGTCCGACGCCGGGGCCGAGGAAGTCGGGGAAGAGTTCGGCAACGACGGGGCGAGAGTAGTTGCGTCGGCCCAGTTCGTTCAGGCCGTTGTTCGAGGGGGTGCCGTCGCGGCGCGCGCCGACAGGCGAACGCCGGTTCGGCTCCTTGAGCGAATCGTCCGTGAGCGTGCGCGCCAGCGAGATGCGCCCCGCGCCGGGCTGCACGGGAAGGCGAATGCCCGGGTCGATGCGCCGGAGAAAGAGCGCGATCATCAGGGCGTCGTCGGCGGGGTCGCTCGGATCGCCCCGCGGGATGCGCTTGCCGACGAAGTCCCAGACGAAGCGCGGCTCGACGCCCTCGGTGTGGGGCGCGGGGAACAGGCGCGAGCCGACGAAGATCTCGACCGCGCTGCCGCCCGTTCCGAGCCGAACCGCGCCGGTGGTCGCGTCGATGGGCGGTGGGTTCCAACCCGGCCAGTCGCCCCAGGGACCGTTCAAGGGCAGTCCGTTCTGCTGCGTGACGTTGGAAACCCACTGGACCCAGCCGCCCTCGTACAGACCCGTGCCCGGGTTGAACCGGAGCAGGTCGGTCCGGGCCGTGAGTTCGGACTTGATGGAGTTCATCGCGCCGAGGCCGAGGGTGGCGTCGGAGGCGATGCGCTGCTCGCGCACGACAACGGGGAAGACCGCGCCAAGGCCGAGCAGCCCGAGCGCAAGCACGAAGACAGCGATCAGCACCTCGACGAGCGAGAAGCCGAACGCAGCGCCTCGATGGACGGTCGCGCGGGTCACTGGTCCGCCCCTCCGCCGGGGACCGGCGCGAGAGCGACTTCCTGCAGTCCCCCACCGTAACGCTGCACGACGAACGACCGGGCGAGGGCCTGGTCATCCACCGTCCACCGGCCGTCCTTGTTCGAATCGCCCTCGAGCCAGGCGTTGAGTTCCTTGGGCTTCACGAGGAAGCCGGGCAGGCGAACGTACTCCGGCGTCTGCTTGTCGCGGTACAGCGAACCGGTGGTGCGATCCGGCTGCAGCCGGAACGTCGCGGCCAGTTCACGCTCCTTGTAGAGCACGAGTTGCGGTACGGCGCGCGCGAGCGCTGTGTCGCTGGCCATATCGCCGAGGAGCTGCGTCGGCCACAGGTTCGGCGAGACCTGCTGGCGGTCGAGCAGCCTGCGAACCATCGCGCGTGGATCCTCTGCCGCGAGGAAGTTATGGCTCCGGTACGGCTCGGCGTTGCGGAAGGCGGTGGACGGCGCTGGAGCGAGGATGAGCGCCTCGCGCGTCTCGCCCAGGGCCAGCGCGCCCGTGCCCTGGCGGAAGCGGACCATGAACGTCTGGCGCTTGCGGCCCTCGTCGTTCCGCGTGGGATCGAAGAAGGCGGTCTCCGGGAAGACCCAGTTGCGGTCGTCGTCGGCGTAGCGATCGCGCTGGCCGTTGTCCCGGTCGTACCAGGGGTTGTCGGCATTGCGCTGGCCGGCCGCGCCAGGGGGGGCGAGGCCGCGGACCATCCAGCCGGAGGGGAGGCTGACCGGCTCGAGTTCGCGGACGGGCACGAAGACGTCGCGTTCGATGGGTGAGCCTTCGCTTTCGTCGGGGATCGTGCCGACCATCTCGTAGGCGGCGGCGTAGCAGCGTCCGCCCGGCTCGAAGAAGAAGACCACCGCGCCGTCGCCGTAGTCCGAGCGGAGAGCGGCCTCGCGCCCGAGGGCGATAGCGACGCGCAGGCGCGTCTCCGCCAGCGAGCGGTTCGACGAGTCAAGCAGCGCGCTGAAGGCGGGGATCGAGATCGAGAGGAGCAGCACGATCACCGCCATGACGATGATCAACTCCGTCAGCGTGAACGATTGCTCAGGACGGCGACTCATCATCATCACTTGCTCACCTCCGCGACGTTGTCGTCGCGCCCGGCCCGCTCCCGCTCCAGGTCGGTCCGGAACGCACGCCCGAGCGCACGCTCGATGTCGTCGCCCGTTTCGGTCGGGATGTCGCCGAACACGCGGTTCGGCCCGGCCGAGACGATGGCGTAGGCTGCGTTGCGAAACTCAGGGTTCGAACGGGCAGGCTCGTCGTCGTTGGGCGCGTCGTTCTCAGGCGCGCCGAGAATCTTCGGGACGTTGACGTCGCGAAGTTCGACGACCTGCCCCATCTGCGAGCCGCTCGGACGACCCTGCTCCCAGCGATAGAAGCGGTACGGTGTGCCGAAACGATCCACCAGCGACACGCGTCCCACAGCGAGATCCTCGGCGACGACGTTCCCGCCGCGACCGGGGTCGTACAGGGGCTGCGTGCGCTTCGAACTGCGCCGGATGAACGAGCCGTCCGCCCGTGGCGCGCCGAAGCCCGGGCCGGCCACGCCGTCCACCTCCGCGCCCAGCGAGCCGAGCAGGTAGTACGCGAGGGAATACTCGGAGAAGCGATAGTCGCCGCTCGCCGGAGCCGTGCTGGACGAGTCGATGCCGTTGCCCCGCAGGTAGGCCATGTCGGCGGGAACAGCGCGGTTGTAGACACGCGGGTTGAACTTGCCGGGCTCCTCCTGGTCGGCGACGAGCGGATCGGCGGAATCCGGGAAACCGGGATAGCGGGCGACGTTGCCGTCCTTTACGAGCGCGGGGAGGAAGCCGAAGTCCGAGCGGAACTGCTCGACGGCGACCCGGATGGCGACCACGTCCTGCTGCGAGGCGGTCTGCCGTGCGGTCTTCTGGACGTGGTTGAAGCCGACCAGGAGCAGCCCGATCAGGAGCGAGATGACGAGGAGCGTCACCAGCAGCTCCATGAGCGTGAAGCCTCGGCGGCGTGCCCTCGGGATGTGCCGGCCAGTCTGCACGGTTCTTCCTTCCCGCCGGACGGTCCCGGCGCAGGTTCGTTCTCAGACCGCGCCGCCCTGGAGCGACTCGATCATCGCAACCAGCGGCATGAACATGGCGACGACGATCGTCCCCACCATCACGCCCAGCACCACGACCATCAGCGGTTCGAGCAGGCTGACGAGCGAGGCCACGGCGACGTCCACCTCCTCGTCATAGGTGTCGGCGATCTTCAAGAGCATCGCGTCCATCTCGCCCGTCTCCTCGCCCACGTCGATCATGTTCACGACGATGGCGTCGCAGGTCTTGCTCTCGCGGAGCGGGCCGGCGAAACTCTCGCCTTCACGGATCGAGTCGTGCACCTTCGCCAGCGCCTTCTCGAAGACGTAGTTGCCCGAGGTCTCGCCGGTAATCGTGATGGCTTCGAGGATCGGAACGCCCGCGGAGATGAGCGTGCCGAGCGTCCGCGTGAAGCGCGCGATGACGGTCTTGCGGATGAGCTTGCCGAGGACCGGCGTCCAGAGCAGGAGAATGTCGGTCGCCGCCCGCCCCGGCCCCGCCTTGCGGATGAGCTTCCAGAAGACAAACGCCGCGAAGGGGAACGCCACGATGAAGACCGCGCCCGGGACCATCTGGTCCGGGCTGGCCTTGCCCGCGACCCACCGGCTGGTCTCGATGAGCCAGACGGTGATCCCGGGAAGTTTCACGCCGAAGTCGGTGAAAATCTCCTCGAACTTCGGGATGATGAACATCATGATGAACGTGAGGATGATGATGGCGACGCTGACGACGACGACGGGGTAGACCATCGCGCCCTTGATGCGCCGCTTGAGCCGCTGGCTCTTCTCCATGAACTCCGCGAGGCGCTGGAGAATGACGTCCAGCACACCGCCGATCTCGCCCGCGTTCACCATCTTCGTGTAGAGGCGGTCGAACGCGCGGGGGTGCTTCGCCATCGCCTCGCTGAGCGACGAACCGCCCTCGACCTCCTCGCAAACGCCGAGGAGCGTGTTCTTCAACGGTCCCGGCTTGGCCTGGGCCTCGAGAATCTGGAGCGATCGTAGCAGCGGCAGGCCCGCGTCCTGCAGCGTGGACAACTGGCGCGTGAAGACCGTGAGCTGCTTGGCGGAAACCCGCCCGATGCCGAGACTCTTCTTCTTCTTCTTGACCGTCGCCGCCTCGCCCGCCACGGCGGACTTGCGGACCTTCTGCTCTCGCACGGATGTGGGGAAGTACCCCTGCGCCTTGATGCGCTGAATGGCCTCGTCGCTCGAACCGGCCTCGACCGTGCCCTTCTGCGGCTTGCCCGAGGCGTTCAGGGCTTCGTACGTGAAAGTCGGCATGGCTGTCGCTCCGCTGGTCCGTCCCGTCCGCCGTCGCCGCCGGGGACCGGCGGCGCGTGCGCGCTCCTCCGCGCGCACGCCGCCGCGTCAGTCCTCTTCGGCGATGGTCTCCCGCACCACCTCGTCGATCGTCGTCTGGCCCTCGTAGATGGCCAGCAATCCCGCGTCGCGAAGCGAACGCATCCCGCGTCGCTTCGCATGGTCACGCAACACGCTGGTGCTCACCTCCTGCATCACCAGTTCGCGCATCGCGTCGTCAATCTCCATGATCTCGAACAGCGCCATCCGCCCCCGGAACCCGGACTTGTGGCAGTTGTCGCACCCGCGCCCCCGGAAGAACCGGCGGCCACGCACCGTCTCAGGCGTCAACGCGAGCTCCATCAACTCCTCTTCCGTCGGCGTGTACTCCTCGCGGCACTTCGGGCAGATCGTCCGCACCAGCCGCTGCGCCACGATGCCCTCCAGCGTCGCGGTCAGCAGGAACGCCTCCAGCCCGAGATCGACCAGGCGGATGATCGAACTCGGCGCGTCGTTCGTGTGCAGCGTCGTCAGCACGAGGTGGCCCGTCAGCGACGCCTGCACCGCGATCTGGGCCGTCTCGAGGTCTCGAATCTCGCCGACGAGAATGATGTCCGGATCCTGACGGAGGAAACTGCGGAGAGCGCGGGCGAACGTCAACCCCACTTCCTCGTTCATCTGGCACTGGCACAGACCGTCGATGTCGTACTCGACCGGATCCTCTGCCGTCAGAATCTTCGTCTCCACGTCGTTCAGTTCGGCCAGCGCAGCGTAGAGCGTGGTTGTCTTGCCCGAACCGGTCGGGCCGGTCACGATCACGATGCCGTTGGGCTTCTGGATCAGCTTGCGGAAACGCGCCAGGTCGTCCTCGCGGAAGCCGATGCGCTCCAGACTCAGCTCGACGTTCGAGCGGTCCAGCACGCGCATCACCACGCTCTCCCCCCACATCGTCGGCAGAACCGCGACGCGGAGGTCCACCGGGTTCCCACCCACCATCAGCTCGATGCGGCCGTCCTGCGGCAGGCGACGCTCCGCGATGTCCAGGTGCGACATGACCTTGATGCGGCTGGTGATCGCCGGGCCGAGATGCTTCGGAGGGGGCACCATCTCGTACAGCACGCCGTCGATGCGGTACCGCATCTTGAACTCGTTCTCGAACGGCTCGAAGTGGATGTCCGAAGCGCGGTCCTTGATCGCCTGCAGCAGCACGAGGTTCAGCAGCTTGATGACCTGGTTGTCCTCCGCGGCCTCAAGCACCGCGTCGAGGTCGATCGACGCCCCGCCCTTGTCGAGCGCCTTGAACCGGTCGTCCGCCGCCAGGCCCGAGACCACGTCCATCACGGACTCGGTCTTGGAGTAATGCTTCTGGATGAGGGAGTCGATCGCGGCCGCGTCCGCGACGACAGCCTCCACGTTGAAGCCCATGAGCAGGCGAAGGTCGTCCACGGCCCGGAAGTTGTCCGGGCTTTTCAGGGCGATCTTCAGCCGCTTGCTCTTCGGATTAAACTCGATCGGAACGACTTGGTAGGTCTGCGCGTTCTCAGAAGGAATCGCGGCGAGGGCTTCCTCGGGAATCTCCATCTTGGAAAGATCCACGTATGCCATGCCCGCCTGACCAGCGAGACCCTCGGATACATCCCGCTCCGAGCAATACCCCAACTCGATCAGGAGCTGACCGATCGGAACCCGGCGGGTCTTCTGGATCGCCAAAGCTTCGTGAACCTGCTCGCGAGTCACATGGCCGAGCTTGGTCAGCACCCGACCAAGCTTCCTGCCTTTCAGTTCTGCCGGATCAATCGCCGTCACAGCACGACTCCTGCCGACCGGAACCGTTCTCTCGAATCAGCCCCGACCGAACCCCTATTCGACACAATAACCGACCAAGATGCGACGGAACAAGCGGAAACGACCCGTTGATTCAATGCGACTCGTTGGTTTTTGAACACACAAGGGCCAAGAGAACTGACCCTGAATGCAGAACAAAAACCTTACTAATTGGCCTCATTCGTTGCCGTCGAACTCGGTGTCCCACTCGGTCCGACCGACAGTTCTGCCGAGACGGTGGACCTTGTCGCGCAGGTCGCCTGGGTTCTTGGACTTGTCGATCATCTCCTCCGCCGAGATGATCCCCTTGGAGTACAGCGACCAGAGGTGGTCGTCCAGCAACTGCATGCCGAACTTCTTGCCGGTCTGGATCATGGAGTCGATGCGGAAGGTCTTGGCATCCCGGATGAGGTTGGAAATGGCCGGGGTAACCACCAAGAATTCGTAGGCCGCCACGCGGCCAGGTGTATCGATCCGGGCGAGCAGCTGCTGGCTCAGGACAGCGATCATGGCGGTCGACAGCTGGACTCGGACCTGGTTCTGCTGGGAGACAGGGAAAGCGTCCACGACACGGTCGATAGTCTTGGCCGCGCCGTTGGTGTGCAGGGTGGCGAAGACCAGGTGGCCCGTCTCGGCGGCACGGATTGCGGCCTCGATGGTTTCGAGGTCACGCATCTCGCCGACGAGGATCACGTCCGGGTCCGAACGGAGCACGCGGCGGAGAGCCTCGGCGAAGCTCGGCACGTCGTTGCCCACCTCGCGCTGGTTCACGATCGAGGTCTTGTGCCCGTGGTAGTACTCGATGGGGTCTTCCATCGTGACGATGTGACGGTCGAGGTTGGTGTTGACGTAGTCGATCATCGTCGCCAGCGAGGTGGTCTTGCCCGAACCGGTCGGGCCGGTCACAAGAAAGAGGCCCTGCGGCCGCCGGATGAGTTCCATGACGATGGGCGGCAGGCCGATCTGCTCGAAGGTGAGCAGTTTGTTCGGAATCTGCCGCAGGACGATGGCGATGTCGCCCTTCTGCCGGAAGACGGAGACGCGGAAGCGTGCCGCGTCGCCGTAGGCAAAGCCGAAGTCCGTGCCGCCGACCTCCTGGAGTTCCTGCTGGTTCCGTTCCGGCGTGATGGACTTCATCAGGCCGACCATGTCATCGGAGTCGAGCACCTTGGTCTGGAGGTTGCGCAGGTGGCCGTGGAGACGGATGGTGGGCGTGCGGTTGACGGTGAGGTGAAGGTCGCTGGCGCCGGTACGGACGACGGTGTCGAGCAGCCGGTCGATCTGCATGGTGGACATCGGAACGCTCCATCCGGCGACGCCACGCGGGGCGGCCGGTCATCAGGCCTGTTCATCCACGACCTGCGCGACTCGGGCGATCTCGTCGATCGTGGTCACGCCGGCCAGAATCTTGAGTCGCCCATCGCCGACCAGCGGACGCATGCCGGCGGCGAGGGCGGCGCGGCGCAGGTCCGCGAGCGAAGCGCCCTTGAACGCCATGTCGCGTATCTGCGAGTTCATCTGCATCATCTCGAAGATCGCCTTCCGCCCGCGGAACCCGGTGTTCACGCAGTGCTCGCACCCCACTGCCTTGTAGGCCTTGCCGAGCGCCTCCTCGGCCTTCAGGCCGACCAGCCGGAGGAACTTCGGGTCGAGGTCTTCCGGCTCGGCGAGTTTCTTGCATTTCGTGCACAGGATTCGGATCAGTCGCTGGGCCATGACTGCCTGGATCGACGACGCCACGAGGAACGGCTTGATGCCCATGTCCACGAGACGGGTGATCGCGGACGGCGCATCGTTCGTGTGAAGCGTGGAGAAGACGAGGTGGCCGGTCAGCGCTGCCTGAATGGCGATCTCACCAACCTCCCGATCGCGGATTTCGCCGACAAGGATGACATTCGGAGCCTGACGCAGCATCGAGCGGAGGATCGCCGAGAACGTCAGGCCGATGCCCTCGCGCACCTGACACTGGTTGATGCCCTCGAAGTTGTATTCGACCGGGTCTTCGGCAGTGATGATCTTCTTGTCGGGGCGGTTGAGCACGTCCAGCGCAGAGTAGAGCGTTGTGGTCTTGCCCGATCCGGTCGGTCCGGTGACGAGGAAGATGCCGTTGGGACGGCGGATGATGCGGTTGAAGACGGCGAGGTTGTCCGCCTCGAAGCCGAGGTTTTCGAGGCCGATGCGGACCGAGTCCGGGCGCAGGATACGGAGCACGACCGATTCGCCGTGGTAGGCCGGGCAGGCCGACACGCGGAAGTCGATCATGTGCTCGTCGACCGGGAGCTTGATGCGTCCGTCCTGCGGGACTCGTCGCTCGGCGATGTTCATGCCCGCCATGAGCTTGGTGCGGCTCAGCAGGGCGTTCTGCATGCGCTTGGGCAGGTTGTCGCGCTCGATGCACACACCGTCGATGCGGTAGCGCAGCCTCACCCGGTCGGCCATCGGCTCGATGTGAACGTCCGAGGCCCGCATCTTGACGGCTTCGGTGAGCATCCGGTTGCACAGCTTGACGATCGGGGCGTCATCCGCCGCCACGTCGATGGACTTGTCCACCGAGCGGTCCACGGAGCGGTCGATCGTGCGGTCGATCGAGTCGGTAACGAGCGATTCGCCCGGTTTGGGCTCCGCGGTCAGCGACGCTTTCGGCGCCCCGCCGCCCGCCCCCTCGATGAACCGCCTGATCTGCGAGCGTGACGCGAGCCTCGGCTCGACCTCCACGTTGAGACGGAAGCGGAGCATGTCGAGCAGTTCGAGGTCCATCGGATCATGGATGATGAGTTGCAGACGACCGTTCGACTTGCCCAGCGGGAGGATGAGGTGCTTGCGGACGAGGTCGTCGGGCACGAGTTTCATATCGATCTTGTCGCCCACGCCGTTTGCGGCGAGATCAACGAACTCCATGCCGAACTGGTTGGCGAGGGCCTTGGCGACCTGCTCTTCCTTGGCGAAGCCGAGCTCCACCATCGTCTCGCCCAGGCGCTTGCCCGCGCCGCGCGCCACCCCCACCGCCTGTTCGACCTGTTCCGGAGAGGTCACGCCCCACCCGACCAGGATCTCACCGAGCTTCTTCCGCGATCGTGCCATGACCCGAACGTTTCCCTTCAACCGCACCGGCTGTGGAACGGCCACCCGATCGTAGCGTGTCGCGGAAGCGCCGTGGCGGACACCTCCCCGCGAACACGCTCCTTGACCAGGACAGACTCGATGTCGATCCAGAACCTGCCGACCGAAACGCCGCAGGCGCGGCTACCGCCCCGCCTATGCTGGTTCGTCGGCGTGTTCCATACGCTTGGCGCGGCCGGGTGTTCCGCCGATGACCCGCTCCCGCAGGACACGAATCGTGCCCCAGACCGAGGCAAACCCCGCCGCCGGGCGATGTCTTCTGATCACCGCCGGCCCGACCCACGAACCCATCGACTCGGTGCGCTTCATCGGCAATCGCTCTTCGGGAAGGCTCGGCGTCGCGCTGGCAGACGAGGCAGCAGCACGCGGCTGGCGGGTGACCCTGTTGCTCGGTCCGACGCACCTTTCCCCGAGCCGATCCGGGGTCCGCACGCTCCGCTACCGCACCACCGCCGATCTCGCCTCGCTGCTCGAGAAGGAGCAACCCGCGTGCGACGCTCTCGTCATGGCCGCGGCGGTTGCCGATTATCGACCCAGGACGACACCGGACCAACTCGCGGGCAAGCTCCGACGCGAGAACAAGGCGATGGTGATCGAACTCGAACCGACCCCGGACCTTCTCGCGGCGTGCTCATCCCGGCGCCGACCGCGGCAGATTCTGATCGGCTTCGCGCTCGAACCGGAGGCGGAACTGCTCTCCTCCGCCCGCCGCAAACTCGAACGCAAGCGGGTGGACGCGATCATCGCGAACCCCCTCGAAACCATGGAATCGCCGGACGTTCGGGCGGTCGCCGTGCTGCGCGGCGGTGTCGAGCGCGATGCCGGCCCGGCGATGCCCAAGGCGAAGTTCGCCGGGTGGCTCATGAACCTCGTCGAGGAGTTGGTCGATGCCGCAGGGTCGTGAGCCGACGGATCGACGCCCGGCGTTTCGGCGTTCGGGACCGGGCGGGGCCGCGCCTCGGGAACCGCGTTCCGCTCGCGCACCGTCGGTTGGATCGCGCGATCGGCCGTCGCGCCCTGTCGGCCGCCCGACGGTGATCCACGAGGACGAGCACCTGATCGTGGTAAGCAAGCCTGCCGGCATGGCGCCGCTCCCCAGCCGCTCGGGCACGCCCGGCCCCCCCGCCGGTGCGACGCTGATCGGCTGGTTGCGAAGGTCGATCGCCGGAAGCGAAGCGCGCGGACTTCGCCTTGTGTATTCACCCGAGAACGATGCGTCAGGGCTGGCGGTCTTCGCGCGGTCGGTGCCGATTGCCGAATCGATCAAGTCGGAGTTCACGAGCCGGAAAGCGGACCGCCTTGCGTACACCCTCGTGCTCGGCGAAATGAAAGCAGGTGAGGGGACCGCCGACGGGACGATCCAGACGCAGCTGCGGCGCGACCGTGACGGGCTGTGGCACAGCATCCGGACGGACGAGTTCTCCGGGCCGCGTGCCGCGCCCGGGCCGCGCCGAGGCCCGTCCCGCGCTGCCGCGTCGGCGCGGACACACTATCGGCTGGTCCGAAGTGCAAACGGGCTGAGTCTGCTGCGGTTGCGCCTGGAAACCGACAGGCCGCATCAGGCCCGCGTGCACATGGCCGAACTGGGCCACCCGATTGTGGGCGACCGGCTCTACGGGCGACCGGAGCCGGGCGGACGGCGGACGATCGACCGGCTCGGGCTGCACATCGCCGAGTTGTCGTTCACGCACCCTGGAACGAAGCAATCGGTCCGGTTCAGCAGCCCTCCGCCGCCCGAGTTCCGGCGTGCCGTGGGCGACGAGAGTGCGGCCGAGCGAGACTCCCGCACCGGGAGTGCCAACGTCGGCTGGGAGGATGTCGCGGAGTGGTACGACGAACTGATCGCCGAGCGAGGCAGCGACCACTATGAGCAAGTCATCCTTCCCGGCACCTTCCGTCTCCTCGGATGTGCGGCTGGGGCGCGAGTTCTGGACGTGGCTTGCGGCCAGGGCGTGCTGTCGAGACTCTTGAATGAACGGGGCATGCAGACCGTCGGCATAGACGCCTCGCAGCGGCTGATCGAGGCCGCGACCGCGCGGTCGGGGCCCCTGGGACAGTTCCTGGTCGCGGACGCCAGGGAACTGCCCGGGATGATCGACGACCTCGGCGGGCCGGCCTCCTTCGATGCGGCAGCGTGCGTGATGGCACTGATGAACATCGACCCCGTCGAGCCGCTGCTGCGGGGATGCGCCATGCTGCTGAAGCCCGCAGCGCCGCTGGTCGTCGTGGTGCTGCACCCCGCGTTTCGCGCCCCCGGTCGCACGGCATGGGGGTGGGACAAGGCTCCCGACGGCTCTGCCAGGCAGTATCGCCGGGTGGACGCCTATCTCTCGCTTGAAAGACGCGAGATCGTGATGAACCCTGGCGGCACGGCCGCGGGGGCGCAGGCCATCACGACACCGACCTTCCTCCGACCCGTGGGCTGGTACGCGGCGCGGCTGGCGGATGCGGGATTCATGATCGACTCGGTCGATGAGTGGATCAGCCGCCGCGTGAGCCGGCCGGGGCCGAGGGCTGACGAGGAGAATCGTGCCCGCGGCGAAATCCCGCTATTCCTTGCGCTGCGCGCGCGTGCACGTGTACATGAAGTCGCGAGATGATGCAGGAAGTTGAACCCCAGCGCTAAGATTAGGATGGTGCAATGAGCGAGCAAAAAAACGTAACGGGCGTTCTCAAGACACTCTTGAATGCGATAGCGGATGCGTTGGAATCCGACGCCGAGTTGAAGCGGGCGGCCCAGCGCGTGGCCGGTTTACTGTTCGCGCCGACGACCGCCGCGCCCCCGCGCGAGACCCAGGCTCCGGAGTCGAAACCCGTAGTGCAGGTTGTGCAGCCAAAGGAGCAGATCCGGGGTCCGAAGCAGGTTTTGGAGTTCCGTATCGGCGATTCGGACCCGGTCGAGACGGTGCTGCAGGGAAGCACCGTCCACGCAGTGAGGCCGATCGACCGACCTGAGCCTTCGCCGATCATGACCCACCCGCCCGCGCCGCGTAGCGCGCCGGTGACAACGGCGGACCTGCCCGATCTCGAACTGGTGCGGCGGTCGGCGACGCTCAAAGCACAGGCGTGCGCTGCGCCACCCGGCGCGGCAGCCGAGCGGCTGATGGCGCAGATCGATCGCGTGCGCGAGACCGGCGCTACCCCCGGCGACTTGTGGATGTTCGACCCGAAGCGGCGTGATCCGGAACGCCTCGCGCTCGGAGTATTGGCGTACGAAGCGCTCGCCATCGCGGCCGAACTGGGGCGAGCACTCGACAAGGCGGGGCGCATCCGTCCTGGCGGCGACCTTGAACGGCACTTCGCCCTGATGGCCCAGTCGCAGTCCGCCATCCGGCGCTTCGTCGATGAGCACCGGGACGAAGTGGACACGGATCAGCTGGCGATGTTCCGCTGGCTCCGCACGCTCACGTCGGAGGAACGCTGCGGCATCCTGGTCGAGCGGTACATGCGCCGCGACGACGTGGCGGACCCCGCTGATGCCGCCGCCGTCAAGGCCGCGCTGAAGGCCGAACTCGCCGCGCTCGAGTCATCGCTGAAGGTTCAAAAGATCCTCGACAACCTCAGGTACAAGGCGGAGCGCATCGCGACCGAACCGCTGCCCGCCCCTGACGAAGTGCAGCGGATGGACGAGCTCGTACGCGGGGCCGTCTCGCTCGGTGTGCGAACGAATGAGGGCCGATTGATGCGGGCCTTGGCTCCAGCCGTGGGCGTGCTCGATCCCGGCGTGAACGCGTCCCCCGAGTTCACCGAGGCTCTGGCGCACGCGCGCGCGCGCGCTGAGTCGAGCATACAAACGGATGACTCGGCAACAGACGCGCCGCTCGAACCGATCGTCGCCGAGGCGGCCGCGCTCCTGCAGCGCCGAGGAATCAAGCGCATGGCGATCGCGGGCGGGCTGGACTACCCGGCGCAGCGCCAACGCCTGGAGCGGGACTTCGACCTTGAGGAAGTAACTCGCGTGGAGGCTCAGGCCGACAAGTCGAACGCGGACCTCGGCTCCCGGATCGCGGCGGCGCGCCCTGACCTTGTGCTGGTGACACGGTGGCTGAGCCACTCGCAGACGGACGCGGTCGTCGAGTCGTGTCGATCGCGGGGGGTGCCGTGGGTGCGCCTGCCGTACGAGTCCGGCCTCGGATCGGTGCGGGTCGCGTCGGCGATTCTCGACCAGTTCGGGCGAGTGGCGGCACGCTGACCACAGGCGCGGTACAATCACTCCGCCTTTGCGGGCGTAGCTCAGTTGGTAGAGCGTCAGCCTTCCAAGCTGAATGTCGAGGGTTCGAGTCCCTTCGCCCGCTTTCCCGGTCAGCCGACATCGGCGGCGGTGCCGCCACGGGGCGCCCGACACCCCTTTCCGCGCCTTTTTTCCGCCAACCCGATGACGAAGAACGTCCCCGCGGAGCATCCGAGCGACGCCATGAACGGCGCGTCGATCGGGAAGAGGTAGTTGAACACCAGCGCGCTGGCGATGCCGACGATGAGCGTCGCCGAGGCCGCCCACAGGCCGCCGAAGCCGGTCAGCAGGCCCATCACGCCGACGACGGCGATGCCCGCGGTACCGAACGAATCGCTCTCCATGACGAGGTCGAGGATGCTCGTCCCTCGAAGGGCGATGAGGCAGCACGCGACGCCCGACAGGACGACGACGAGCCTCGCCGCGACGAGCCGGCGACGCTGCGTCATCATGCGCGCGGGGAGCAGGTCGTTCGAGACCAGGGCGCCGATGGCGAGGATTGTGGAATCGACGGTCGAGAGAATCGCGGAGACCAGCGCGCCGACGAACACCACGTAGACGACGGGGTGCAGCAGTTCTCGCGCGGCCACCGGGATGAACGAGTCCTGCGCGTCCTCAGAGAGGTCCATGCCGAGGTGTGCGCCGAGCAGGCCGATGACGACCGGCACCGCGCCGAAGACCAGATACAGGCCTCCGCCCATGAGAGCGGCGTTGCGCGCGACGGTCGCGGTTCGGCATGCGAGAACCCGTGACGCCGTCTCCTGCACGATCAGCGCGCCGATGACCGGCACGAGCCAGGTGTCGAGCCTCGTCCAGATCGACTCGCCGGCGGGCACGAGCGCGAGTTGCGTGGGTTCGATCATGGCGACGGCCTCGGCCGGCCCGCCGAATCGCATCACGAGAGCGACCGCCATCGCCAGCACGCCGACGAGGACGATCGAACCCTGCACGGCATCGGTGATGACGTCGCCGAGAAGACCGCCCAGGAGCGTGTAGGTGATGACGAGCACGGCGGCGACGATGATTGCGCCGTCCACGGCGAGCGGCGTTTCAAATGCGAGAACGTGGCCGAAGGCCTTGATCTGGGCCGCGCCCCAGATGAGAGATGTCGGGATCATGACGAGTGCGGCGATACGTTCCGCTCCGACGCCGTAGCGCCCGCGGAAAACCTCGGCGAGCGTCGCGCTCTCCGTCCTTCTCATGCGGGCCGCGAAGAAGAAACCGAGCAGCAGCAGGCATATCCCGTAACCGAGCGGGTCGGCCCGGCCGCCGGCGAGGCCGTCCGCAGCGATGGAGGCGGACGCACCCATGATGCTCTCGGCAGCGAACCACGTTGCAAAGATGGAGAAGCCGGCAAGCCCAACGCCCAGACGCCTGCCCGCGACGAGATAGTCGTCGCCGGAGGCGATTCGCCGCGACGCCCAGACGCCGATGCCGAGCTGGACGGCGACGAAGGCCAGGATGCCGAGCGCGACGATCGTCATCGGGCGGGGAGTATACGGGTCGGAGGCAGCCCCGCGGGGCGGGATGCGGAAGGGAATGAAACGCCCCGCGCCGTGGGAACGGACGCGGGGCGGCGTGTCCTGCGTGGATGTCGCGCGCGAATGCGCGAGCGCAGCCCGGTCAGCGGGTCGAGCCGGAGATGGTGCGAGGTGCGGCGGCGGGAGCGCGCGTGTACGCGATCTCCATCATCTTGAACTCCTTGCCTGTGGCGGGGTCCGGCCCGAACATCTCGAGCGTCATCGTGTCCTTGCCGGTGCGCCGCTCGACCTCCCGCATGATGGTGGGCTTCTTGGTAATCGGACAGTTGTAGATGAACTTCCAGCTGAGCGTCTTACCGTCGGTATCGAGCTCGCCGCTTCCGGTCATCATGCCGGTGCCGAAGTTGTCGATCCACGTGCTCTGGAACTTCTGCGAGACGTTGTCGTAGCCCGTGAGTCCGAAGCCCATGAACGGCCCCATGCCGGGCATCTCACCGGCGGTCTCGACCTTGATGAACCGCCCGTCCATGATCGAGGTGATTGTGGTCGTGCACGTGCTCACCGAAGGCTCGGTCCCCGGCGCCATCCACATGGTGACCTTGCCCGCCCACGTGCCGACGCCCTGCACGAGGTACTCGTGCATCTTGCCGGGCGTGGCGGCCTCGATGCACGCCTGCATGTCCGCTTCGCTCATCCCGCCAGGAAGTGCCTGCTCGGGCTGCGCGGGCGGTTTCACCGCCGCGGGCTTGCCGTCCTGCGTCGCCTGGCCGAGAGCGAACGAACACGACACTGCGACCACGCCCACGACCGTCAGAAGTGACTTCGCGCTCATCTGAACCTCCGGAACGATTGAAGTCCGGCGCGTCCGCCATCCCAACGCGGGTGCGGAGCGCCAGCGGGATCAGGATAGCACGGGTAGCGCCGCCGAGGGCGGCTCGGGGAGGCCAAGCGATCGCCGCGGTCGGCGTGCGTTCGTAGCGGACGTTCCACGAACACGCACGGCTACGGGCAGCCCGCGGACCACGCGTTCAGGAACGAAATGAAGTCGATCGTGTTGACGACGCCATCCCGGTTGAAGTCCGCGAGCGCATCGGCCGCTACGAAGGCGTTGAGGTAGACAACGACGTCGATCGTGTTGATGACGAGGTCGCCGTTCACGTCCGGGCTGCCTTGGCCGCCGGGGAACGTGCCGCCGTCCGCCGGGTCGGTGCAGACGTCAATCTCGTCGCGGTCGAACCAGCCGTCGCGATCGCGGTCGATGCCGAGACGTGCGGCCGACCCGGCGACAACGATCGTGAACGTGACTTCCCCACCACCGGGCTGCGCCATCGACACGAGGTCGCCCGACGTGTGCTGCTGCGACGCGCGGTCGGACTGGAAGTTGCCCGCGCCCAAGTACTGCCAGCCCCGCTGCTCCCCGCCGACGCGGCCCTTGGCGACCATGCCGATGCGAGGCGAAGCGTCCACGAGCGCTCGCAGTTGCGTGAGACGGATGATGGCGCTCGTGTCGCCCGAGTCCCTGACCGTCACCTGCATCCCCACTGCCGCGTGGGTGTCGAGGCTCGGCGGCCCCGGCGGAACGAGCATGTTGTTGGGGGAACCCGGGGGCAGGTCCGAACCGGAGAGGCAGAGCATGAAGGCGACCAGGTTGGCGATCTCCTGGTCGTTCTGCACGTTGAAGGCCGGCTCCGCGACAAACCGGGCGAGCGAGTCGATGCTGCCGTCATGCAGGAAGCCGAACCCCGCGAGGCTTTCAGTCTTCGTCATTTCCATACCGACCTTTTCGTGCAGGTTCCGCAGGTGAGGGATCTTCGTGGAGCGGTTGGTGGTGCCGTCCACGGAGACGAGGGCGAGGTGGCGCTCGCCGAGCGGGCCGGGCGGAATCTGCACGAACTGATTGCCCTGCCAGGTCACGTCCGGCCCCGCGCCGGTGGGCAGCGTATGGCACGTCACGCAGGCGAACACGCCCTGGTCGAGACGACGCGCGGTCGAGCGGTACAGGTCTCGCCCCGCGACGGCATTCCCGTTCGGCAACGGCTGGCCGGCCGGCGCGAACCGCCCCGGCGTGTAGTGACCCGGCAGAGGCAGGTTCGTCGGAAGCGTGTTGTCGGCATTGCGGAACGGGTTGGGTGGAAACTGGATCGTCGCCAGAAAGTCCTCGAAGTCCTGCATCTGCTGCGGCGTCAGCGGGCCGTCCGCGCCGTTCAGACCCACGAATGCGGGATTGAACTGCTCGATGCCGTCGCGGTCGCCGCGCCAATGGTGCGGCTCAAGACCGATGATGTGCTGAAGTGTCTGCGTCGTCATCGGCCCCTTCATGGGGTGGTGCGGCAGGAACGGGAGCGGGGTCGTCGGCGGCGCAAGGCCCGTGATCCCCGCGCCGAGGTTCCGGTTGTTCAGCAGGTCGAGCTGACCGGCCGGGTTGCCGAGATCCCACGCGAGACGATCCAAGCGCCCGTCAACGTGGCACGACGCGCACGAGGCCTGTCCAAGCCCGCTCGTGGCGTGCGTGTCGTACAAATGGACGCGGCCGCGACGCACAACCGAAGGCGTCGGATCAAAGAACGCAACCCGAGCGACCTCGGACTCGCCGGCGAGATCGACCACGGAAACCGTGCCCTCGAAGCGGTTGAGGACATACAGAACGCCGCGCGACTCGTCGAGCGCGAGCCCCGCGGGGCCCGCTCCAACGGGGATCGTGTCCCCAAGGCCCGCCCTGTTGCCCGCCGGGTCGATGACGATGAGGTTGTTCGACCCCATGCCCGCGACGTAGCCGACCGAGCCGTCGGCCCGCCAGACGATGGCGCGCGGATCGCCGACCGAGCGCACGCGCTCCATCATCGGCACACGGTTGGTCGAATAGTCCAGGTGCGGATTGAGATCGACGATCCACGGCGAATCCGGCGCGGCGGGATCGACCATCGCGGCGTGAACTCGCACGAACCGGCCCGCCACGTTCGGCTCGAACCGGATTTCGTTGATCGCGTCCGTACCGACGACCGTGACGACACCCGTGGCAGGATTCACGCCGATCGCCATGCAGACGTTCATCAGCCGTCGCACATAACTGACCGAGAGCGAGTTCGCATCGATCACCGCAAGGTCGCGGTCGGGAACGTCCCATCCGACCGGTCGGCCCGAGAGCGCGGCCGAAGAGCCTGAGACAAACTCGGTCCAATCCGTGCCGTTGTCATCCCGCCATCGGCCATGATCGTCCTTCTTCACGATCAGTCCGACCCCCGGCGGCGGCGGCAGGTTCGGATTCAGCGGCGGCTCAAACCCGTTGCCCGAGTTCGGGGGCGGATTCAGCCCACCGTAGGGTCCGCTCGGATGGTTCACGACGTTCGGTGGGAAGTCGAGCGTCGTGAAGACCTCGATGCCTCCGCCGAGCAGCGTCGATCCGTTGCCGGATTCGAAGATGGCAACGTAGACCGTCGAGCCGTCGGGGCTGACGGCCATCGCTCGCGGATCCTCACCGAGGATCGGCACCTGCGTGATCGGTGTGGACGGATTCAGCGGGTCGAAGACCTGCACAAGGTCGGCCTGGGAGCAGGTCACGAAAGCCCGTGGAGGATTGCCCGCGAAGACCACGTCGTACGGCTCGTCGTCGGTGTCGATCGTCTGCACGACCGTCATCGTGTTCAGGTCCACGATGCTGATCGTGTCAGAGACGTGGTTGACGACCCAGGCCTCGCTTGCCGTCCGGGCGCGAACCGTCACGGGGTCGATCCCGACCGGAATCGAACCGATCCACGAAGGTGCAGCGCCACGAGCGTCGAAGACCTCCAGCCGGGCGTCCGGTGTGTTCACGACCAGCAGGAGCGAGCCGTCGGGTGTGAGTTCAAGCGGGTGGCAGGGCGGGTTCTCCCAGTTCGGGAACCACGGGATGGCGCGATCGACCATCTGGGCCCGAACCGCAGAGACCGAGGTCATCACGACGGCAACCCACACAACCGCCCGACAGATCGACATGGCTCTCGCCCTCCAAAGTCCGAACGTGCCGCCGCTACCTTGGCGGCAGCAGGCAGGATAACGCGGAAGGGCGGGGTTGCGCACACCCGAGTCAGCGGATTCTGATCGCGTCGGGCAGACCGGCCCTCCCCAGCGGCACGCCTCCGCACACGCACACCCGGCAGGTCTCTTCACCTCTCGTGCCGTCCGGCGTCGTCGCTACCCTCCCGCATGAACGCTGTCCAGAAACTCCGGCAACTCGTCGGCGAGGTCCGCTTGGGGCCGGCCTCGGCGGCGCAGGCGTGGCCGCTCGCCCAGCGGCTTCTCGCGCGGCTTCCGGTCGATCAGGCCGAGGCGAGTCGCGTCTGCGCAGAACATGACGCGGACGGCCTTGATGCCATCGTGGCGCGACTCGAAAGCCCGACTGCCGATGTCTCGGCGACCGCTTTACCGGACGGTCCGAACATCCCCGAAGAGACACTGAAGTCTGCCATGCGTGCGTACACCAAGCGGCTCAAACTTGCACGCCTCGCTGACGAATCACGGCTGGGGAATCGCTACACGACCGGAGGACGCAAGTCCGCCATCGACGCCATCATCCCGCCCGAGGAGTTCCCGCCCGAGGTCTGGAAGGCGCTCGCCCGCTCGGGCAAACTCCGCGACACCGGCGGCGGGTTCTACGCACCCGTCGAGTAGCCCCGGCTCAGCCCTTGTCCGGGATGTGTCGCTCGACGAGCATCCGTGCGAGCCTTCGGCCGATCTCCGCCGTCTGCGAGCAGCCCGTGACCTGGCGCGTCACGTACGCGCCCTCCAGCACCATGCAGAACTCCTGCGCGAACGCCGCCGGGTCGGTTGCGCCCGCGTAGCCCGCGATCTCGCGGATGATCTCCTCCATGGCCGCCTTGTGCTCGGCGGCGGCCTGGTGGGCGGGATCGTGGTGCATGGGGAACTGGACCGCCACGTTGATGAAGAAGCAGCCGTTGAACTCCTCGCTGTTGAGCATGGCCTCGATGGCGTCGAACGCGCAGAGCAGCTGACCTCGGGGCGAATCGCCGCCGTGCTTGCGCAGCAGCGCGCGGAACTCGTCGCGCCAGAACCTGTCGTGCCAGCGGAGCACCTCCAGCACCAGCGCGTCCTTGCTCTCGAAGTGGTTGTAGAACGTGGTCTTCGTCACGCCCACGGCGTTGATGATCTGGTCCAGCCCGACGGCATGGAAACCGTCCCGATAGAACAGGTCGCCTGCGGTCACGATCAGCCGTTCTCGCGTCGATGTCGCCACTGCACGCTCCTCCGGCGGGGTTGACCACGGGTCAAGGCATTGTGGGCGGTGAGTCAAGTCGCCTTCGACCCCGGGATGCCGAATGGTATCGCGTGCCCGACGGACGATCCCAAGGGCGCGAACACACGGACCACAAGGAGCACGCTCATGCAGTCCACGCAGGCCATCGTCAACGGCATCGACACCGACCGCCTCAAGCGGCTCGTCGCGGACATCTCCCGCGACCACCGCAACGGCGTCGCCTTCTTCGGCGTCACCACGCGCTGGCTCGGCGGGGCCGTCAGCGAGACCGAGGTCAACGGGTGGGAACTCGGGGGCCGCCGGCTCCGCAAGGACTTCACCGTCCGCATCGACGAACCGCCCGAACTCTGCGGCACGAACACCGCCCCGAACCCCCAGGAGTGCCTCCTCGCCGCGATGAACGCCTGCATCATGGCCACTTTCGTCGCCGGCTGCGCCCTGAACGGCATCGAACTCGACAGCCTCGAGGTCGAGTCCGAGGGCGAACTCGACCTGCGCGGCTTCCTCGGCATCGACGCGGCCGTCAAGCCCGGCTACGACGAACTCCGCTACACGATCCGCGTCAAGGGAAGTGGCACGCCCGAGCAGTTCGAGAGGGTCCACCGGGCCGTCATGGCGACATCCCCCAACTACTTCAACATGGCCAACTCCATCCGTCTCAACTCACGGATCGAGATCGAGTGAGCCTCAGCACACCGCGGGACCAGACCCTGGATGGGGCTTGTTTCCCGTGGGGATCGGCGGCGACCGCCGCCGTGGTAGACTGTCCGAAGTCAAGGTGGCACAAGGAGCGATCCCATGCAACGGCTGACTGTTTTCCGGGTCGGGTTGGTCGGGGTTCTGGCTGCGTCGCTGCTCGTCGCCGGGTGCGCGAGCCGGCAGCGCGACACGTACGGTGCCGGCACCGCCTCGCTCTTCGAGAACATGGGAGGGCACACTCGCGCGATCACCACGTCCTCGCCGCTCGCGCAGGAACACTTCAACCAGGGCCTCGCGTGGCTCTACGGGTTCAACCACGATGAGGCCATCCGCTCGTTCCAGAAGGCACAGCGGGCGGACCCGAACTGCGCCATGGCGTGGTGGGGCGAGGCCTACGCCCGCGGCCTGCACATCAACAACCCTCAGATGGGCGAGGAGCAGTCGCGCCTCGCCTACCTCGCCTCGCGTCAGGCAGCCCGGCGCATCAACAACGCAAGCCCAGCCGAGCGTGCCCTGATCCGCGCCGTCGAGCGGCGCTATGCCTGGCCCGCGCCCGAGGATCGCCGACCGCTCGACGAGGCCTACGCGGCGGCGATGGGAGACGCCTACCGCGCGTTCCCGAACGACTCTGACGTCGGCGCGCTCTACGCCGAATCGTTGATGAACCTCCAACCCTGGGACATGTGGACGCACGACGGCCGGCCCAAGCACCGGACGCCCGAGATTGTCGCGGTGCTGGAGCACGTGATGGCGATCGCGCCGAACCACCCCGGCGCCAACCACTTCTACATCCACGCCGTCGAGGCCTCGCCGTGGCCGGAGAAGGCGACGCTCGCTGCCGAGCGACTCGGCACGCTGGTCCCGGGTTCGGGGCACCTGGTCCACATGCCGTCGCACATCTTCATCCGCACGGGGCGGTACTCCGACGCCGCCGTCTCGAACGAACGAGCGATCGCCGCGGACGAGTCGTACTTCGCTGTGGCCCCGCCACCGGACTTCTACAGCCTGTATTTCCTGCACAACGTCCACTTCCTGGCCTACGCGTCGATGATGGAGGGCAGGTACGAGGCCGCCCTCGCCGCGGCGCGCAAGATCGAGCGAGAGATTCCCGAGGAGTTCCTGCGCAACAATGTCGGCATCGCGGACGGATTCATGCCCACGACCCTACACGTCATGGTGCGGTTCGGGAAGTGGGAGGACATCCTCGGCGAGGCTGAGCCCCCGGAGTGGCGTCTGCTGAGCCGCGCCGAGTGGCACTACGCCAGGGCCGTCGCGCTGGCGAACCTGCGCCGCGTTTCGAGTCCGTCGCTGCCGGGATCGGAGACGGGTGGTTCATGCACAACAACCCGGCGTCGAGTGTGATCGGCATCGCCCGCAACATGGCCGCCGGCGAGATCGCCTTCAAGAGCGGCGATCGCGAGCACGCCTTCGCCCTTCTCCGCGAGGCAGTGGCCATGGAGGATGTGCTCGTCTACGACGAACCCCCGGGGTGGATGCAGCCGGTGCGACACGCACTCGGCGCCCTCCTGCTCTCCGACGGCCGGGCCTCCGAGGCGGAAGAGGTCTACAGAGAAGACCTGAAGAAGCACGCCAACAACGGCTGGGCGCTCATCGGGCTGCGACAGGCGCTGGAGGCGCAGGGAAGGACCGCCGAAGCCGACGCCCTCCGGCCCGCACTCGAAGCGGCATGGGCCAGAGCCGACGTGCGACCGACTGCATCGTGCTATTGCCACGAGGGGGGTTGACGCTCCGCTTGACGCCGCTCGGGGATGATGGCAGGCTGTGTCCTCCGGGGCATCCGTGGATTGCCCGGTGAAAGGAACACCGGATGGACATCTTGTTGAGTCTGTGGCTGCCGATCCTGCTGTCGGCGGCGGCCGTGTGGATCGCGTCGGCGATCGCGTGGACCGTTCTCCCGCACCACTCCGGCGACATGAAGGGACTGCCGGACGAAGGCGCCTTCATCGCCGCCATCAAGCAGATGAACATTCCGCCGGGGCGCTACGGATTCCCGCATTGCAGGAGCCACAAGGAGGGCAAGGATCCCGAGTTCCAGAAGAAGTGGGCGGAAGGACCGGGCGGCGAGCTGAACGTGTGGCGTAAGGCGGGCATGGGACGGAACCTGCTCCTCACCTTCCTCGTGCATCTGGTGATCAGTTTCTTCGTGGGCTACATCGCGGCGGCGTCGCTCGCACGCGGCGCGGCGTTCGGCGAAGTCTTTCAGATCGCGGCGACCGCCGGCGTTCTGGGGCACGCTTTCGGCCACCTGCCCAACGGCATCTGGTTCCAGCACGGACGCAACGCCATGATCGCCTGCCTCGCCGACGGCGTCGTGTACGGGCTGATCACGGGGCTGGTGTTCGCGCTGCTCTGGCCGGGCCTTCCGACTCCCTGAACGGGTCAGTCGTGCAGGGCCGAGGATGCCGACCCGAGCCGGCCTGCCGCGCGGAACTCGATGTTGGTGCGGATGACGAGTTCCGCGCCCTCCTCCGTGCGCTGCGCGTAGAAGACGCGGAACACGCACTCGTCGCCGTCATTCAGTTCGAGGCGGTCGATCTCGAGCATCTGCGCCTTGCCCGGCTCAAGCCCGGCCAGGTCGATCGTGAGCCGATCATTGATGTACACCCACACGTCGCCGTCCGTGCGCACCGCGATAAACTGCCCTTTGCACTCGTTGTAGGTGAACGCGATTTCGCCGGCAAACGTGAAGTAGCGGTTGTGCGGGTCGCCCTGGTTGCCGTACAACTCGCCGTCGATCGGGTGGAAGTCGGCCGCGTTGAACTCGTAGACACCATCGCCCACGTGCTCGAAGCGCATCCCCCACGGTGTCGCGGCGTTCACGCCCGGCACGTTCGTGTACCACTGGACGTAGGAATCGTACGAGGTGATCGAGCCGCGGTCGTGGTCCCCAAGGTTGGCGAAGACGTCCGGTCCGTCCCAGCAGCCGTCGCTCGGGCGCAGGTTCGCCGTCGGCGCGAAGATGGCGTCACCACCCCATCTGTTTCCGGCCTTGCACACCGCGGCGTCGTGCGTGACCGCACCTTCGTAGTGCTTGTCGAGCACGATCGTGAAGACGCCTTCCGTCCAAGCATCGTTCGGCATGTCCCACTTGACCCCGAAGTTGCCCGTGGAACCGTCCACGCCGAAGTGGTAGCCCGCGGTCGTGCCGGGCATGACCTGCACCGTCGTCGGCACGCGCAGGAGCCAGTGGCTCAGGTCCTTGCCGGCGACCTCGCGCACCCGGTACGTCCACGAACTCGTGCCGTTCGAGTTGTACGAAACGTCGAGCAGCGAGACCTCGAACCGTTCGCGGTTGAACGCCGGGCGTGCCACGCTCTCGGGCGTCGTCCACTGCCCCGCCTCGGACGCGAGGTGGGCCGGGATCGGTCGCCCCGAGGCGTCGCGTGCCTCGGTCAGCAGCGTGCGCCCGATGTCGGAGAACGACGGAATCTCGCGCCCCGTGATGCGCTCGTTCACCACCGCCACCGCCCGGTCGCCGTACACGCCGGACGGGTGCCCGAAGTCCGGGTGGTCGTTCCGGAAGTCGCGGATGATGCCGGGGAGGATCTGGTACGCCGCCTGAGCGCTCGCCGCGGCGGGCAGGCCGGCGACAGCGAGAATGAGCATCGGCATGGCGGTTCGAGCGTTCATGGACTCATCCTCCCTACGAATGCGCCATCGGCCACGGCCCGGCCGTGCACATGCACACGGACCTACCGGAGATATCGGAAACGCTGACCGTTGCGGCACCCCGCCTCGCCTCTCCCGGGACAAGACCCCACCGGTTGTGGCGATTGTGCCGCGTGCGGGAGGTCCGAAAAGCGCTCAGCCCCACGAACCCCCGAATGGGCGTGGCGTACAGTGAAGGGCGGGCCGAGCGGCGGCGTGCGCCGCGCGGACCATGGACGCCGCCGGGGCAGGGAGAAGCGCGATGCAGTTGCTGCTGAACTGGGGCAACATCCATCACTCCGACGCCGTTGAGAAGCACACACGCGACAAGATCGAGAAGGCGCTCCACCGCTTCGCCGACCGCGTGACACGCGTCGAGGTCCACGTCAACGACCTGAACGGCCCCAAGGCCGGGCGCGACATGCGGTGCATGATGGAGGCGCGGCTCGCGGGGATGCAGCCCATCGCCGTCGAGCACACTGCGTTCGATCTCTACGACGCCATCAACGGTACGGCGGACCGGCTGGAAAGGGCGGTCGCGCGGCGCGTCGACAAGCACTCGCCGACGCACCCGTAACACCGACCATCGAGGGCTTCACCACTTCCCGTTCCGTGCCCCCGGCGCGCACCAGAGCCGTCCCGGGGTGACGTTCAGTTCGTCGTCCCAGTCCGACCGACGGAACCACACGCATGATCCGTCCACGACGGCGACGGTCGCACCCCGCCCGTGCCGCAGCGTCAGACCCTCGGTCGGAAAACTCGACCCGTCGTTCCACGGCGCGCCCGTCGAGCCGTTTTCCTGGCTCTCCCAGACGATCACCGAGTCGGGACGGAACTGGTCAATCCGGTAGGGCGCGGAGGCCAGCCCCCAGTCCAACACCGCCCCGTTCACCAGGTAACTCGTGATCTTCTCCGTCGCGCCCGGGTACGGCTCCTTGTGCGTCGGGCATCGGTACACAGACGCGACCTCGTTCCTGATCAGGAAATGCTTGTCTTCAGGTTCCGGCCCGCCGAGGTACGGCCAAATCACGCCCGTGGATGGCCCGTACATATACGACGCGTGATAGGTGTAGATGCGCGCCGCCGTGTAGAGCCAGCCCCTGCTGTTCATCCCCCAGTTGGGCATCGGCAGTCGGTCCTGAGCGTCGCCCGCATAGGCGTGGAACGCGCCGATGAGTTGCCGAAGGTTGGTCGTGCAGACCGCCTGCCGTGCCGTTTCCCTTGCCTTGCCCATCGCGGGGAGCAACAGCCCGATGAGCAGGGCGATGATCGCCACCACCACCAGCAACTCGATCAAGGTGAACGCGGTTCGTCTCATTCGCAGGTTCCGCTCGTGCCGAGCGGCTGACCGGATGGTACCGGAAAGCAGCGCCGGTGCCGAGGCCCGTCGCCGGATTGTGTCCACCGGGGGGTTGCAGCGGGGGAGGGGGCGTGTGGTATGATGGCGCGGGTCCGGGCGGCGGCCTTGCGGAAGGCCGGGCCGGGGCAGCCGAAGCCGGTCCAGGCCGAGAGTGGATAGCGTCGGTGGTTGGGAAGTCTCTCGGGATGGACTGTTTCGGACATGCGGATCTACGTCGGGAATCTGCCGTTCAGCGTCACTGACGCCGAGTTGTCGGAACTCTTCGCTCCCTTCGGCGCGGTGCAGGATGCCCGTGTCATCACCGACCGCGAGACAGGCCGCTCGCGCGGGTTCGGCTTCGTCGAGATGGGCGACTCGGACGCCCGTGCGGCCATCGAGGCCCTGCACGACAAGCCCATGGGCGGACGACCACTCGTCGTCAACGAGGCCAAGGAGCGCGCCCCGCGACAGGGCGGAGGCGGCGGCTACGGAGGCGGGGGCGGGTACGGTGGTGGTGGAGGCGGAGGATACGGCGGGGGCCGTGGCGGGCGCGGCGGCGGCGGACGCGGCGGGTGGTAGAACCGGACATCCTCCGGCACGCTCTCACCGGCCCGCGATTCAGCGGGCCGTTTCTTTGGGGCAATATTTCTTTTCCTCCCGCAACCTCGGGTGCAACCTTGGTTCCACGCCGGGTGAATAAGCCCCTGCCGAGCAGCGACTGTATTCATGTTCTCATCCGTTCTCGCTCGTTTCAGCGGCTCGGCAGGTGTGGGAAGCGCGACCTCCCCGATCAATCCTGCGTGGGCCGAACCTGTGGAGAACGGAGGCAACCGTGATCACAGTCCGGAACACCCGACGCACAAAGGCTGTCGCTGCGCGCACCGTTCGACGAGACCGACTCGCACAACCTGACCGAATCGGTGTTGAAGCGCTCGAAGGGCGTGTCCTGCTCAGCGACCACGCCGACTTCCCAGACTTCGACAACGCGACCGAACTCACCCTCAACACGCATTGGAACGGGTACACCCTCACGGCGTCCGCGCCCGGCACTGTCGATCACGCCGGCGACACCGACCTGTTCACCTTCGTGCCGCCGTTCCGCATGGACATCAGCGTGGCTGCCGTGGCCCAGTCGATCGTCGGCCAACTCGCCCCGCGAATCGAGTTCCGGGATTCGGCAGGCTCACTCCTCCTGCCCGTGACCGACGGCATCCGCGGCGTTGCCTACGTCGCCCCGGACTTCGACCTCCAAGCCGGCGAACGCTACTTCATCGTTGTCGGCGCGGGAACGCCGAGCGACCAGTGGGAGACCGTCACGACCGGCTCCTACCTGCTCTTCATCAGCATGGACAAGGCGGGCGGACGGGGCGCGGGCGGGGGCGAAGACCAGGGTGACGACCAGGACGGCGGCCAGAACGACGGTGAGTCGCCGCCGCCGCCACCCGCGGACGACTTCGCGGGCGACGGCGAGTGGAACCACGCCCATGCCATCGCCCTCGACGACCGCACGGGCAACGCGATGATCACCGGGACGCTCCAGACGCACGACGACACCGACCTGTTCGCCATCACGTCTCCGGCGACCGGGCCGCTCCGGGTGCAGGTCGCTTCGTCCGATGCCGGGCTGAGACTGTCGCTCCGAGTGTTTACCGCGCAGGGGCTTCCGATCGCGTCCGAACGCCGGGACCTGCCCGGCGCGTCCTCGGCGGTCGAGTTCGTCGCGGGTCGCGACGAGCAGTACTTCGTGCTCGTTGAAGGCCCCGGCAACCGCGCCGGCGACTACACGCTCAAGATCGACGCCGAGCCGAGCCTGCACTATCTCTGGTACCCCGAGGGGTACAGTTCGCCGACCATCGACGAGCACGTTCCGCTCGTGAACCCCAACTCCTTCCCGGTGAACTACACGATCTACGCCCGCTACGAGATCGGCGAACGCGACCAGGTGCTTGCTCAAGGCACGCTCGGTCCTCGCTCACGCGGCGGCATCACCATCAACTCTCGACTCAACCCCGGCGGTTCGCTCACGCGCGAGGGCGTCCCCTACGCCCTCGAAATCGTCTCCGACGGCCGCATCGGCGCGACGCTCAGCCACTACGACTTCGGCGTCACCACCGGCGAGAACTTCACCGACGTGCTCTCACGCGAGTGGTCCTTCGCGGAGGCTCGCCGCGACCCCGCGACGGCACGCGACCTGCTCGTCTTCTACAACCCCAACCCCGGTCCGGCTCGCGTGGAGATCACCCTGCTCTATGAGGAGGGCATCCCTGCCACGTTCGTGCGCACCATAGACGGCCTGCGCCGCGGCGGCGTGAACTTCAACGACGACGGTGCGGTCCCGCGCGACGGTGTCTTCGGTGTCGTCGTCATGTCCGACCTGCCCATCGTCGCCGCGCTCACCTCCTACGACATCGCTCTCGCACGCGGCGACGGTCTGCTCGGCGTGCCGGACGGAGGAGCAACTCACGGCGTCATCCCGCTCCTTTCCGCCGCGGAGGGCGTGGATTCGTCGATCTCCATCCTCAATGCCTCCCCGGGCCAGGCTGCCGTTCTCTTCAAGGTGACCTACCCCGGCGGCGATCGGACCGAGCACTCACGAGTCATCCGCATCGAAGCGAAGCAGCGCATGACGCTCTCCCCCGCCGACCTCGGCCTGCCCGCGGGCTTCGAGGCCGCCGTCGCTTTCCAGGCCGACCGCGCCGTCACCGTGACCTGGTCGCACTTCCGCAACGGCGACGGCGACATGGCTCCGGCGGCATGGGAGGCCTCACGCACGCTCGTCTTTGGCGACGCGTTCGTGAACGCACTCTCCGCGGGAACGACCTACGTCGAAGAACTCACCATCTTCAACCCGTCGGCAGCCGCGGCGTCGGCGCAGATCACGCTCCTGTTCACCGATGGGCGTTCGAGTTCGAGTGTCGTGGAGATCGGCTCGTCGAAGGCCGCTCGCTTGCGGGTGGATCAGCTCGACGCCATCCTGGCCGAGGGTGGGCCATCCGCCTTCTCGATCCGCGTCGATTCGCCGACGCCGGTTGTCGCGTCTTTCGTCCACTACGACCTGTACCTCGACGGCGGCTGGGGAACGCTCGGCTCGCCGTTCGGACTGCGAGAGTTGATCGGCGCGGTGTAAGCCCACGGCCGCGTCCGATCGCTCGTACGGCCCCGGGCCTGTCGCGGGTCCGGGGCTTTTTCTGCGCTGCGGGTCAGCGATCCCCCGGGCCTATCCTTCCGCCCGCCAGCCGCGGCCGGCCGAGAGGCATTCGCGCATGACCAGCAGACTCAACGCGCCGACCAGCGAGTTCGAGAAACGCGACCGTTGCGCCGGTCTCGACCACCGCCCGCGAGTCCTCCTCGGCAAGATGGGCCTCGACGGGCACGATCGCGGCGTGAAGGTCATCGCCCGCGCCCTGCGCGACTCCGGCGTCCACGTCATCTACTCCGGTCTGTGGCAGACGCCCCGCAGCCTTGCGATCTCCGCCCGCGACGAGGACGTCGACGTCATCGCCGCCAGCATGATGAGCAACTCGCACCTGAAACTCGGGCCGATGCTCCTGGACGAACTGCGCGCCGTCGGGCGCGGCGACATCCCTGTCTACATGGGCGGCATCCTGCCGCAGGAGGATCTGCCGAGACTCACGGAAGCCGGTATCGCGGCCTGCTTCACGACAGGGGTCGGCCTCGCCGAGATCGCCGACGCCGTCTGCGGCGCGGTGCGCCCCTACGAGCAGCGCATCGGGGGAGGGCACGCGACGGCCCAACTCGCCCGCGATATCTCGCTCGTGCACGACGGACGCGACGTCCGCAAGGAGGCCATGCGCCGCCGTCCCGCCCGGGTCATCGGCGTCACCGGCTCGCCGGGCGCGGGCAAGAGCACGCTCGTTGCCGGGCTGGTGGGTGAGTACGTGCGGCGTGCTGCGGACAACGGCACACTCGGCCGGTGCGCCGTGCTCGCGTTCGACCCGAAAAGCCCGATCACGAACGGCGCGCTCCTCGGCGATCGCCTGCGCGTGGATTTCAACTCGATGGGAGAGGCCGTGTACTACCGCTCCCTCGCCATCAGCGGCGAGGACTACCACGCCGTAGACGACATCGTGGGGCTGATCGGCGGCCTGGAGACGCCGGACGGCTCGCGCGTTGAGACGCTCTTCGTCGAGACCGTCGGCGCCGGCCAGAACGAGACCCGCATCCGAGGGCACGTGGGTCGCACCGCCGTCGTGCTCACGCCCGGCATGGGCGACGCCGTGCAGATGGACAAGGCCGGCATTCTCGAGATCGCCGACGTCTTCGTCTGCAACAAGGCCGACCACCCCGGCGAGAACGAACTCGTCCGCGACCTGCGCGACGTCGCCGGACGCAGGCCGATCTTCGAGACCGTGGCGACGCACGGCAAGGGCGTCCCGGAACTGCTTGACGCGTTGCTCGCATGATCGCCCGTGCGGCGAACGGAGTCGCCAGTGCCGGACGGCATCCACGAGCAGCACGACACCGCGAGCAGCACACCCCCTCCGAAAGCCGCGGAGCGCCGCAGGCGCAGAATCCCCGTCGTCGGCGACTGGCGCGGCTTGATGGAGATCGACCCGGCGGAACTCGAACGCGCGCCGGGACTCACCAATGACGGGCGGCTCAAGACCGGCCGACTCGCGGGCCTGACCATGGGCGGGGCGATCTGGGTTCTCTGCTGGCCCATCCTCGTCGAGAGTTTCCTCAACTCCCTCGTCGGCCTGACGGACACCGTCCTCGCCGCGCAGCTCGGCACCGACGAGACCGACGCCATCGGCAGCGCGGCCTACGTCATGTGGTTCATCGGACTCATCGTCATGGCGATCGGCGTGTCGCCAACGCCGCCGTCGGTCAATCCGTCACCCTCGCCGCCACCGCTGGGGCCGCGGTGGGCATCGCCATCTGGCTGGTGGCAGGCCCCGTCGCCGGCATGTTGACCAACACCGAAGGTGGCGCGCGAGCATTCGCCATCTACCTCCGCTGGCAGGCCGCCGCCGCCCCGGCGACCAGCGTCCTCTTCGTGGGCATCGCGTGCGTGCGCGGCGCGGGCGACTCCAACCGCCCGCTCGCCGTCATGGCGGTGGTCAACCTCGTCAACATCATTACCAGCTGGACGCTCGCCGGCGCTGACCTCACGCGCGGCGTGCTCGACGGCGAAGGCGCGGAATCGATCGTCGTCCTCGCGAACCCGTTCCCGTTCGACATGGGGGTCGCAGGGATCGCCGTGGGCACCTTCGCCTCGCACACGATCGGCGCGGCCCTCATGCTGTGGCTCATGGTCCGCGGCTCGCACGGCGTCCGCCTGCGCCGCAAACGCCTCCGCCCCCACTGGCACACCATGCAGCGCCTCGTCCGCGTCGGTCTGCCCAACTTCTTCGAAACCCTCGGCATGTGGGCCGGCAACTTCCTGGTCCTGATGATGGTCGTCTGGCTGCACGCGGCCGGCGGCACCACGGGCGCGCACGTCGTCGCCATCCGCATCGAGGCGTTCAGTTTCCTCCCGGGTTTCGCCATCTCGATGGCGGCCGCCACGCTCGCGGGGCAGTACCTCGGCGCGGGCAGCGTCTCCCTCGCACGCACGGCCGTGCTGCGATGCACCCTGCTCGCATCGGGAATCATGGGCGTGCTCGGCCTTGCTCTGGTCGCCTTCCCTGCTCAGATTGTCAGCGTCCTCAGCGCGCAACCGGAACACCTCGCCATGGTGCCTCCGCTGCTTGTCGTCTGCGGCGCGGTGCAGGTGCCCTTCGCAGTCGCCATCGTGCTGCGCGGCGCGCTCCGCGGTGCGGGCGACACCAAGGCCGTCATGTGGATCACCTGGGTCACGACCTATGGCGTGCGCCTGCCGCTCGCGTACCTGCTCTCCGGCGTGCAGGTGCCCATCGGCGGCGGTCAGCACCTGCCTCACCCGCTGCTCGAAGAGCCGACGCTCACAGGCCTGTGGATCGGCCTGTGCGCTGAGATCATCGCGCGGGCCGTCGTCTTCGCGTGGCGGTTCTCACGAGGCGGGTGGACAAACGCTCGGGTCTGACCGATCACCCACCCTCGGCGCCATTGCCCTCCGCGGTCTCGTCCTCGCCGGCCTCCGCCGCACGCCCGGAGGCGTAGTCCCCGACCAGCACGAAGTTGTGGCGGCGGATCAGATTCGCCAGCGAATAGGGCGATTCGCCCGTCGCGACCGACCGGAGCCTCTCCTGCGCGTGGAAGCGCTCCACCCGGTCCCCTGATTCGCGATAACGCTCCAGAGTCAACGGCACGTAGCCGTCGATGCGGACGACCACGAGGCTTCGTGCGACGGGCACGGGCACCGCGAGGTAACGTTCCGTGGCCGGAACGCTCTCGATCGGCACGGTCGGGTCGATGCGTGATGCCGCCTCATAGACCGTGCGGCAGAACTCCGGCGTGCCGAACGACAACCCCTCGGGCCGCAGCGTCTCGCGGAAGACGTTGACGCGAGCCTGTATCCGGGAAGCCGGTGTCGGGTCATCGGGATTCTCGGGATTCGGCTTGAAGTGAGCCTCGGCGACAGCCTCTAGGCCCGACTCGGCGGCCTGCGCGGCGATCTCACCGGCCTGAGCCGCGAGCCGCTCGTAGGCCCGAAGCGAGCGCCAGTCCCGCTCCATGACGCTGGAATCCGGCAGTTCCTCGATCGACTCGGGTGTCTTCGCCCGCGAGGCGTCGAGCACGGTGAAGTAGTACCGGTTTCCCTGCGCATCGCGGAGCGTCGCGTCGGCGTATGGCACGCCGACTTGCAGGCCCACGTCGTTCGGGCCGGCGAGTTCGCGCACCGTCCCGATCAACTGCACAGCCGACACCTCCTGCGTTCCCAATCTGGCACGCGCCGTGCCGATCCCTTCCAGCGCGAGCAGGTCCGCAGCGGTCAGCCAGTCCGCCGCCTTGATCCACACCGCGGGCAATGGGATGGTCACTCCCTCCGCGTCCTTCACCGCCTGCACAACCGCTTCCGCGACCGCCACCAGGTCGGGCCGGCGCACGGCCCAGTCCGGCGGCAGCACGCGGTAGCCGTCGGCCATCGGCAGCTGGCGGACAGCCCTCGCGATCTCGGCACGGACGGCGGCATCCGCCGTGTCAAGGACGCGCGTCGCCTTCGCGCTCAGCAACTCTCGCTCGATCAGCGGCCGCTCGGCCTCGAACTCGCCGGGATAGCGGTCCCGATGCTGCGAGTGGTGCTTCATCAGGTCCACGAGGTCAAGGCGGATCGCACCCTCGATCTCGCCCCGGCTCAGCCTGAGATACTCAAGCTTGACCCGCGGGGGCAGCCGGTACCCGATGCCGAACTCGCCGCTCCCAGGCTCCAACTCGCGGAAGCGGTTGAAGTGTTCCGCCAACTCCTCCCGGCTCGGCGCGGCCGAGTCGTCGGCGAGATCATCCGCCGTCAGTTGCAGGCACGCGACCGCGGCGTGGTTCAGGTACTCGCTCGCGACCTCGTAGCCCGCGCGATCAGAGTACCGGGCAGCCCGCTGGTAGGCGTCCAACATGCGGATAATGCCGCGGGCCTTGGCGAGCGCGGTGTCGAACTGGTCCAGCGTCAGCCGGGTCTGACCCGCGATCGACATGCGCCTCGACAACAGCGCTCGCTCGTACTCGCCGACCATCTCCTGGCCCTGCGGCGAGGCGAACTGCTGCGCAACAAAGGCGTCCATGTTCGGGATGAACGACGCGAACTGCTGGTACTGTCGGTACAGGTCGTTGATGACGAAATCGCGGGCGAGGTCCGGGATCCAGTCGAAACCGTCGTCCGGTCCGCCGACGTAGCCCGCCTGCTCCGCCTCGCGGGCGAGGAGCAGCCAGTGCGCGTCCCGGGCGTCGCGGTCGACAAGCCCGGCCATCATGGGCAGGAAGTCGCCGATCGCGGCGGCCTCCTGCGCCGCCAGCGTCATGTCCCCCACCGACACCTTCTGCCCGTCCAGGCGACCGGCGGTCCGCTTCATCGGGTTGCCAGTCGCCGACTGGATCGCCTGCGGCACGAGGAAGACCACCATCAGCAGCGCGCCGCCGATGACGAGGATGTACTTGTTGTACTTGCGCAGGAACCTGAGCATCGTGCCTTGTCGCTCCTGGCGGCGCGCCGGACGCGCCGGGGCGTTCGATCAGCGGTAGAACTCGATGATCAGGTTGGCGTTCACGTCGAATGGAATCTGGTCAGGCGTCGGCAACGCGACCACCCGCGTCGTCAGTTCCGACGGGTTCATGTCCAGCCACCCGGGAACCTCGTGCCCCGAGAGCGATTCCATGTTCTCGCGAACCAGCTTGTGCGTCCGGGACTTCACCGTCACCACGTCGCCGACCGACACGAGGAAACTGGGCCTGTCGGTCTTGCGACCGTTCACCAGCACGTGCCCGTGCGCGACCAGTTGCCGAGCCGCCCAGATCGTCCGGGCGAGGCCCGCGCGCCGCACCACGTTGTCGAGGCGGCGTTCCAGCAACTGGAGCAACAGTTCGCCGCTGTTACCCTGCAACCGGTTCGCCTCGTCCACCGTGCGACGGAACTGACGCTCGGAGACGTGGTAGTGGAAGCGGAGTTTCTGCTTCTCGTTGAGGCGGATGCCGTAGTCGCGCAGACGCCGGCCCCGGTAGCCGTGCATTCCCGGCGGGTTCAAGGCTCGCTTCGAGGTGTGCTTGGGATTGTCGGCGATCGGGACGCCGACGCGGCGAGACAGTTTGACCTTCGGTCCGGTATAGCGGGCCATCGAATTCTCCGTCCTTCTCCGGCATCGGGCCGGGGGCGCCACGGGCTTGCACAGGCCCCGCTGTGGCGATCGTCCCGGTGGCCGCGACTGCGGGCGGGGGTCGATCCGGGCTGGGGCCGGTTATTGAAGGACGGTTCAGCGTGGGGGTCAAATCGGGCATGGCAGACTAGAACCGCTCCCTGACGATCACGGTCCGATGCGGACGTGGCGGGCCGGTTCGCTATAGTGAGACAACCGCCCCGAACTATCGCGGTTCGCTCCCCGCACTCCGACCTCCGCATGTCACGGACGATCCCTCTCCCCGTCCTGCGCGATCCGGCTCACAAGCCGGGTGCGGTCGCCGTGGAACGTGAGGCGAAAGAAAAGTGCGGCGTCTTCGGCGTCTGGGGGCACGACCGCCCCGCCGACCTCGCCTACCTCGGCCTCTACGCCCAGCAGCACCGCGGCCAGGAGTCGGCCGGCATCGCCGTCTCCGACGGCAAGCGACTCACAGGCCACACCGGCATGGGTCTCGTCCCCGACGTCTTCGACCGGCACGTCATGGAAACACTGGCGGCGAGCGGACACGCCGGCGCGATCGGGCACACTCGCTATTCGACCTTCGGCGGCTCGCTCGCGTGCAACGCACAGCCACTGCTCGAGTCCTACGTCGGCGGGCAGGTCGCGGTCGCGCACAACGGTAACCTCATCAACGGCGCGGCCCTGCGAGCGCACTTCGAGGAACAGGGACACCTCTTCCACACCACGAGCGACACCGAGGTCGTCGTCCACCTGCTCGCCTCGCCGCAGCAGCAGAAGGCGCCGGACCCCGTGGCCGCCACCCTGCGCAGGCTGCAGGGCGCGTTCAGCCTCGTGTTCCTCTTCCCCGACCGCATCGAAGCCGCCCGCGACCCGTGGGGCTGGCGACCTCTCGTGCTCGGCGAGATCGAGCGCGCCGGAAGGACAAGCCCCGTCGTCGCCAGCGAGACGGTCGCCCTCGACGTCGTTGGCGCACGCTTCATCCGCGAGGTCGAGCCCGGCGAGATCGTCAAACTCGGCGACAGGGGCGTCGAGAGCAGGCGCTTTGCAACCCCGGCGGACCGGCTCGCGCACTGCGCCTTCGAGCACGTCTACTTCGCCAGCCCTGCGAGCGTGCTCTTCGGTCAGAACGTGCAGGAGGTCCGCGAGCGATTGGGAGAACGCCTCGCAGTCGAAGCGCCAGCGGACGCCGATTGGGTCATGCCGATGCCGGATTCCGGGCGTTCCGCCGCGGCGGGTTTCGCCCGGCAGAGCCGCCTGACCTACCGAGAGGGCATCGTCCCGAATCGCTACGTGGGGCGCACCTTCATCAAGCCCACCCAGGACGAGCGACGCGCCGCCGTCCGCCTGAAACTCAACGTCATTGCCGAGATCGTCCGCGGTCGCCGCATCGTCGTTGTGGACGACTCGATCGTCCGCGGCACCACGACCCGGGAAAAGATGCAGCAGATCCGCCAGGCCGGCGCGAAGGAAATTCACCTTCGCATCTCGTGCCCGCCCATCCTTCACCCATGCTACTTCGGCATCGACTTCGCAACGCGCGAACAACTCATCGCGCACGGCCGATCCGTCGAGGACATCCGTGCCTACCTCGGCGTGGACACGCTGCACTATCTCTCCCTTGAAGGCCTGCTCAGTTGCATGACACGCCCCTCGGCCGATTACTGCACCGCCTGCTGGGACGGCCGCTATCGCATCGAACCGGACAAGCCCGAGACCGGCGTCATCATCGAGAGCGAGCAGATGCGCATCTTCGGATGATTGCCCTTGACATGGTCGTATTGGACGTGCTGATCTTCGGGGGATTTCCCCCCCAATGCTCGGTTTCACGAACGCTTCGCACGCCCCCGATCGACATCGGAACGGAACTCCGCCCCCGCTCATGCGTAGGCCTCTCTATCAGGCTCGTGGGGTTCAACGGGGAACGGCCATACGGGTGCCGACGTGTCGGAGTGCTGTGCGGCGAGTCCCCCCGCAATGGGGGATGAAAACGCCGCTTCTGGAGGAGCCTGTCGGGGTCATGAGCGCTGGCGCAACCACACTCACCCTCGGGCACTCCCCCGACGGCGATGACATGGCCATGTGGTGGCCCCTGACGGGCATGCGCGATCCGAGCGGACATCCCGTCAACGACGACGCCGGTCGGCCACGCGTGGACACCGCTCCATTCGCGTTCGAAACGCTCGCCGACGACGTTCACGAACTCAACAAGCGTGCCTTTCGGCAGGGCGACCTCGACGCCACCGCCATCAGCGCGGCTACCTACCCCTTCATCAGCGACCGCTACATCGTCACCGCATGCGGCGGCTCGTTCGGCGAAGGCTACGGCCCGCGCGTCGTCGTCCGGGCCGCTTCCCCGATCACCAACGAGGACGGACTCCGCGACGAGTTCCCACTCGTCGCCATCCCGGGCGCGGACACCACGGCGTTCATGGCGCTCTCACTGCTGCTCGGGCACCGGCCTCGATTCGTCGAGGCGCGATTCGACCGCATCCCCGAGATCGTTGCAAAGGGCGAGGCCGACGCTGGCTTGCTCATTCACGAAGCACAACTCACCTTCGAATCCGTCGGCCTGCGCGAAGTCGCCAATCTCGGCGAGTGGTGGACACGCGAGAAGGGCATCCCTCTCCCGCTCGGGCTGAACGCTGTTCGACGCGACCTCGACCTGCGATTCGGGAGTGGCGCCGTCGATCGCGTCGCAGGCATGTTGTCCCAGTCGGTACGCTTCGCGCGCGCCCACCGCGAGGACTGCCGAAGGCTGCTGCTCCTCCACGCCGAGACCAGGCCCGAGTGGCGCGACGACGCCCTCGTCGATCGCTACCTCACCATGTACGTCAGCCCCATGTCCGAGAACATGGGCGACGCCGGCCGTGAGGCCCTGCGAGTGCTCTTCACCGAGGCAGCGGCCGCCGGACTCTGCCCCGAGATCGGCGAGGTCGAGGTCGTCGGGTAGAAACCGCGGACAGCGAAGCATGAACAGCGGGCGTGATATGGGGCGCAGGTTTTCGCTGCGCGGATAGACTCCGCAATGGACTTCGTACGACTTGACTGGGGCGTCGGTGTCCGTCGAGGCGGGGACGTGCTGCCGATCCGGCAGGTGCTCGGCATCGGACGCAACTACGCAGAGCACGCCCACGAGCAGGGCGCGGAAGTTCCAGACCGTCCCATGATCTTCTCCAAGAACCTCGGCACGCTCTGTCTGCACGGCGACGACATCGTGATCCCCCGTTGCTGCCGCGACCCGGCGACCGGAGGCGAGCAGACCGACTTCGAAGCCGAGCTCGGCGTCGTGCTCGGCAAGCCGGCGCGCGACGTGCCGGAGGCGGATGCTCTCTCGCTCGTGCTCGGCTACTGTTGCGCCAACGACGTCAGCGCCCGCTGGTGGCAGAAGAAAGGCTCTGGCGGGCAGTTCTGGCGCGGCAAGAGTTTCGACACCTTCTGCCCCGTCGGCCCGCGTCTCGTCCCCGCGGACGAGATCGCGAACCCGCAGAGCCTCCACCTCACCTGTCGCGTCAACGGCGTCGTGATGCAGGACGATTCGACCGCGAACATGATCTTCCGGGTCGCCCGCCTGATCGCCGAACTCTCCCGCGGCACAACGCTCCCCCCGGGAACACTCATCCTCACTGGCACGCCCGGCGGTGTCGGCATGGCCCGCACGCCCACGGTGTGGCTGCGAGGCGGCGACGTTGTTGAAGTCGAGATCGAATCGATCGGCGTGCTGCGGAACGCCGTGGTTGAGGGCGAGCAGGCCGCGTAATGCGGCTTACGAGCTCACACGCGGGACGACCCGCTCGGCCTCGCTGGACAGCTCAAAGTACGACGCCGGCGCGACACCCATCATCGCCCCCACCAGGTTCGTCGGGAACGTTTCTCGCAGTTGGTTCAACTCTCTCACGTTCGCGTTGAAGAACCGCCTCGCAGCCGCGATCCGGTCCTCGGTATTCGCCAGTTCCTTCTGAAGAGCAAGGTACTGCGTGTCGGCCTTCAACGCGGGATACGCCTCCGCCAGCGCGAACAGCCTTTTCAATCCCAGCGCGAGGGCGGATTCATCCAACGCCTGCTCGGAGGCCGAGCCGTGCGGAGTCATGGCCCTGTCTCGCAGGCGGGTCACCAGCTCCAGCGTCTCGCGCTCGTGCCTGGCGTAGCCCCGCACCGTCTCGACGAGATTCGGGATCAGGTCATAGCGGCGCTTGAGTTCCACGTCGATGTCCGACCATGACTCGCGGATGTATTGGCGCAGCCGCACGAAGCGGTTGTACGTGGCGATGAACCACACCCCCGGCAGGAGCAGGACGAAAGCCGCGACCACGAGAGCGAAGATGAGCGGTTCCACGGTCGGGAGGATATCAAGCCCGCGGTCAGCGCGACCCGGCCTCAAGCGCGGCCGTCACGTGCTCGGGCCAGCGGGCGAGAAAGTCGCCGACCCAGCGGATGCGGGACTCGAACTCCTCGGGCGTCCATCGCCGCGTGCCGTCCGTCATGCAGAGCCGCGCCCGCTCAATGTCGATCACGCCGGGATCGGTTGCGAGCAGGAACTCCATCATGCGCGGCGTCACGACATCGTACGCGAACTTCCTGTCCCGGCACCGGACGTGGAACCGGCGGCTGAACTCCGACGACTCGAAGTTGATGTCCGGGAAACCGAAGGCGCCGGCGAGTTTGTCGAACACCCCCTCGCGCCGGATCAGCAGGTCGGGCGCCGCTTCGAAGGGCAGGTGCAGGATCAGGTACGAAAGGTTGAAGGCCGTCGAGGACTTGCCGTGGTTCACGGTATAGGTGAAGTCGCCCGTCTTGATGCGGCATTCGCGGCCGACGAGCGTGATTGTGCCCGAGATGGTGTTGTACGCCGCCCGGGAGTGCCCCTGCCGGAAGACCTCGAAGTGCGAGTATTCGTCGTCGTGCCGGCGGTCGCGCCGCGCGTCGAACCGCAGCCCCAGGCGATCGGCGAGCGCGGCGAGCGCCTCCCGGCGTCTGACCGACGCGAAGTGGACCGCCCAGACGATGGCGATCAGCACGAGAACGCCGAGAACGGCGAAGACCGCTTCCGGAAACTGGATCGCGGCGATCGTCACGGTGCGTGCGGCCCTACTTGCTCTGCGACTGGAGGTAGTCGTCGATGATCTTCGCCAGTTCCGCTTCCTTCCGAGGCGTGTAGCCGGTCTCGCGGTGGATGATCGTCCCGTCGAAGCCGATCAGGTAGAACGTCGGGATCGCGGCCACGTTGTACGCCATCGCCACCTCCGTACCGTCGACAAGCGTGGTGTAGGTGTACTTGCTTTCCGTCATGTAGCCCACGGGGTCCGCGCCGGGCCGCTCGAAGCAACTCAAGCCGATCACGGCCACCGGGCGACCCGCGAACCGCTCGTGCAGCCGCTGGATGCTCGGCATCGCCTGCTTGCATGGGCCGCACCACGTCGCCCAGAAGTCGATCAGCACCACCTTCCCCCGGTAGTCGGCGAGCGTGTGGGTGTTTCCTGCCGCATCCTTGAGCGACCAGTCCGGCGCAGCAGCGCCGACCGGATGCAGTTCGGGGGCCGGTGGACGCACGGTCTGCCGCGGTTCGATCCGACGTGTCTCGTACCCCTCCGGCGCCTCGAGCCGGAACAGCGACTCCTCCGCCTCGGCAAGCACCCGAAGGTCAGAGAGCGAGAGCACGACCGCGCCGCTGCGGCCGTTGGCCTCGGTGAGACGCTCCACGCGCCGCGGCAGATTGTCCTCCATCCCGAAGTACCACCGGGACTTTCTCGTCTCCGGATCGTCCCGGTACTCGACGTACACGACGTTGCACAGCACGCCGTTCACGAACGTCCGCCCCTCGAGATCGGCGACGTGCGCTTCCATCTCGTCCTTGAACGGCTCGTCGCTCGCGAACTCGCTCATCAGCATCTTGTCGCCGACGAAGAGAAGCCGCAAGCCCTGCCCGCTGCCGTCGCCCGACACGAAGAGCTTGGCGTCGTGGTTGATCAGGTAGGCCTTCTCCCCGTCGAACGCCGACGCGAAGACGAGCGGTGTCGTGGAGGTCGGGTTCCACGCCGTCCCCTGGTATCGGACCTTGGCCGGGTAGGCCTCGAACGCGGGATTCCGCGCCAGCGTGACCGAGCCGACGACGACCGGATCCTCCATCGCACGGATGCCGAATCCTTCGTGCCGCGCCGTGTACGAAACCGCCTGAACGCTCTTCGTCGCCTCGTCCGCCGCCCGAAGCACTTTCAGCGCGGCCTCCGAGGCCTGGCCGGCGGCAGACGCGACGACGGCCAACGATGCGGCGAGAGCGACGATCCGGCGACTCTGGAACATCTCTGGGCTCCACGGCCCCGGGGCGAAGAGGGGCCTCGCAAGAGTCTATCGTGCGGGTCGGTGTCCGGATGCAGGTCTTTCGGACCCGCGACGCTCATTGGGAGACCGGATGGCGAAGGGAAAGGCTGGCACGCCGACCATCGAGAACCGCAGAGCGCGGCACGACTACGAAATTCTCGACACGCTCGAGTGCGGCATCGCGCTGCTCGGCTCCGAGGTGAAGAGCATCCGCGCCGGCAAGGTTTCGCTCGGGGAAGGCTACGTCGTGGTCGAGGGCACACCGCCGCGCCTCACGCTCCTCGGCGTGAACGTGGCCGAATACCCACCCGCCCCGGGCGCGCACGAGCCTACACGCTCACGCCGCCTGCTCGCCCACAGGCGCGAAATCGAGAAACTCGCCCGCCAGGTCGATCAGAAGGGTATGACGATCGTTCCCCTCAAGATGTACTTCAAGGAGGGCTACGCGAAGGTGCTCATCGGACTCGGCCGCGGACGCGGCAAGAGCGACAAGCGACAGCGCATCGCGGAGCGCGAGATGCAACGGGACATGGACAGGGCCATGACCCGAAGACGGTGAACCAGTGCGGCATCCAGCGACACACGACTGCGCCATGAAACGGCACCGCTGAGAGCCTTGGTAGAATCCCCGGACGTGGGGGCGCCGCCCCCACGAACCGGGAGGCATACATGTCGGGGGCGAACGATCTGGAGCCGACGCTCGAAGCGGCCCGCGCGGGCGATCGGGAGGCGCTCGTTCGGCTCCTGGATGCCGTAGGCCCGACGGTCCGCCGGCGCCTCGCCGAGAAACTGCCGGCCTCCATGCGGCCCTCCATCGATGAAGACGACCTCATGCAGGTCACCTACATCGAGGCCGTCATGCGTTTCCGCGGCTTCACCACCGGCGGCGTCTCCGGGTTCCTCGCCTGGCTCACACGGCTCGCAGAGAACAACCTCATCGACGCCGTTCGGGCGATGGAGGCGGACAAACGCCCCGACCCTCGCAAGCGAGTGCGAGGCGGGCCCAACGCCGACTCGATGGCGCAACTGGTCGAACTGCTCGGCATGACCTACACAACGCCGAGCCGCATGGCCGCACGCGACGAAGCGAACGCCGCACTGGACCGCTCCCTCACGAAGCTCCCCGGCGTCTACGAGAAGGTGATCCGCCTGTACGACCTTGAGGGCAGGACGGTCGAGGAAGTCGCCGCCGAGATCGGGCGTTCCGCCGGGGCGGTCTACATGCTCCGGGCGCGCGCCCACGAGCGCCTGCGCGAACTGCTCGGCTCCGCGTCGCAGTTCTTCTCCACGTCGTAGGGGGCGTCGATGGCCGACGATCCGCAGAGCACGGAACACGGCAAGTCGCTCGATCGCGACCTGATCTTCGACGCCCTGCGCGAAGTCGGCGACGAGGCCTCGGACTCGCTCCCGCCGCGCGACGCCTTCCCGGGGTACGAGATCCTCCACGAGATCCACCGCGGCGGACAAGGCGTCGTGTACCTCGCCATCCAGCACGCCACCAAGCGCAAGGTCGCCGTCAAGGTGCTTCACGCAGGCCCCTTCATCGGCGCTGCGGGACGGAATCGCTTCGAGCGCGAAGTCCAGGTGCTCGGGCAACTCAGCCACCCCAACATCGTGGGCATCCACGACAGCGGGACCACCGCCGACGGCAGCGTCTTCTACGTCATGGACTACGTCGCGGGCGACTCGCTCGAAGCCCATCTCTTCAAGCGCGAGCGCAGGCCCATCGTCGAGACGCTCGCCATGTTCATCAAGATCTGCGACGCGGTCAACGCCGCCCACCTCCGCGGCATCATCCACCGGGATCTGAAGCCCGCGAACGTCCGTGTCCGCTCGGACGGGGAGCCGGTCGTCGTCGACTTCGGTCTTGCAAAGACTCCCATGGGCGCTGGCGCGGCCGAGCCTGCCGTCATGACCGTCACCGGCCAGTTCATCGGCTCCCTCCCCTGGGCAAGCCCCGAGCAGGCCACCGGCGCGGCCGGCGCGGTGGACGTGCGCAGCGACGTCTACTCGCTGGGCGTCATGCTCTACCAGCTCCTGGTCGGCCGATTCCCGTACGACGTCGCCGGCAACATGCGCGACGTCCTCGACAACATCCAGCGCGCCGAACCGACGCCGCCGCGCAGTCTCCGTCCCGAACTCGACGCCGATCTCGAGGCCATCGTCCTCAAGTGCCTCGAAAAAGACCGCGAAGCGCGGTACCAGTCCGCCGGCGACCTCGCCCGCGACCTGAAGCGCTACCTTGCCGGCGAGCCGATCGAGGCCCGGCGGCACGACGGCTGGTACCTCCTGCGAAAACTCGCCAGACGCTACAAGGGAACGGCCACCGTCGCCGCCGCCTTCGTGCTGCTCGTCCTCACGTTCGCCGTCGTGATGAGTGTTCTCTACCGCCGCGCGCTGCTCGCCGAAGCGCAGGCGAACATCAGCCTTGGAGCCGAGTCCGCGGCACGGGCCGAGGCCCAGCGCCAGGAAGAGCGCGCCGAGTGGAACTTCGGCGCGGCCTGGGCGATGGGCCGGACGCTCATGTTCGACCTGCCGGACCTCATCGAAGACCTGCCCGGGGCGACGTCCGCTCGTCAGCGCATCGTGACCGAGGCGATCGAGTATCTCGAAAGCCTCCGCCTCGAAGCCGAGGACGACCCCTCGCTCCTGCTTGAACTCGCCTCCGCCTACGACCAGGTGGGCGACCTGCACGGCGCGCTGAACGCCGCCAGTCTCGGAGACACCGCCGAGGCCTCCCGCGCATACGCCCGGGCACGCGAACTCCGCGAATCGCTCCGGCCACGCATGGAGAACGACCCTCGCCTCCTCGCCGGCCTGGGCGAGAGCGCGGTCCGAGTCGGGGAGTCCCTCCAGCGCGAGCGTCGCTACCCCGCCGCCGCCGCCGAGTACGGACGCGCCGCGAGGCTGTTTGCGAACGCCTACGAGGCGGGAGGTGCGACCAACGAACGCCACCGCGAGCGCGAGATGGAGGCCGTCGCCAAGGTCGGCGAGATGATGCGCATGATGGCCCGAACCGGCGACAACCCCGCCGCTCGACTGATCGAGGCCGCCACCCAGTACGCCATCGCGGAAGGCTACTGGTCCGCGAGGCTCGCCTCCGATCCCGACGACGAGACCGCGGCCCGGAAGCTCGGCGTCCTCCGCGACAAGCAGGCCGACCTGGAACTCGAGCGAGGCTCACGCCTTCTCGCCGAAGCCCTGCGCTCTTCCGAAGACCGCGTCGCCGCCCGTGAGCGCCTTCAGGCGGCCATCGTGGAGTTCGAGCGCGCGGAACAAACTCTCACGACCACCGCTGGGCGGTTTCGCACGCTCGCCGAGGCCCAGCCGGAAAACTCGCAGTACCTCCGCGACCAGTTCATCGCCCTCCATCACCTCGGCTCTGCGATCGCGTCCGCCGCGGGCGCGCGGGCCTCCCTGATGCAACTGGAGGGCACACCCGCGCCCGATGCGCACGCCGCCGTCCGCCCCGATCGAGAGCGCGCGCTTGCCGCTTACCGCCGGGCGCTCGAGATCACGCGGTTCCTCGCCGCGGCCGACCCCCTCAGCCTCGAACGCCAGCGCGACGTCTACCTCTGCCTGAACAAGATCGGCAACGAACTCCGCGATCTGGGCGACACCGCGGCCGCTCTTGCCGTCTTCGAGGAGTCCTTCGCCATCAGGGAGAAACTCGTCCGATCCGACCCCACGCCCCGCCACCTCAACGACGCCGCAGTCGGCATGTTCAAACTGGGCAGTCTGGCCAAGCGAATGGCCGATCAGGCAACCCAGCCCGAGCGGCGCATCACCCTCTATACGCTCGCCCTCGACCAACTCCCCGTGGCTCTCGACCGCTTCAAGGCTCTGCAGGATTCAGGGGTGCTCGGCCCTGACGCCTCGGAGCCGGCGCTCGTCGCACGACTGATCGACGAGTGTCGGCAACGCCTCACGGAACTGACCGCCCAAACCACCCCCGGCAACCCCCCGCAAAAACCTTGAATCCCATGCCCACGGTGTGGTAGTGTGCTCGCATGGAGGGGGCGGGTGCGGTTGTGCGCGCCCGCCGAACGGAAGGAGAATGCGCATGGTCCTGCGGCACACGACCCACAGGCGATCCTCTGCCGGCCGACCGATGCGAGCGGCGACGCTCGCACTCGCAGCCGGACTCGCGATCACCGTCACCACCCACGCCTCGGCACAGACCACCACCACCTGGACGTCCGTCGCCGACGGCGACTGGAGCAACCCCGGCAACTGGGACAATGGCGCCCCGATCGACGACACCTTCAACGCCGTCATCGACCTCGGCGGTGTCTACATCGTCTCCCTCGATTCCTCGTTCACGATCAACGATTTCCGCATGGCCGCCCTGGACGGTCGGCTCGACCTGCTCACCAACAAACTCACCCTCAACGGCAAGTTCGACTTCATCGACTCCTTCATCACCAGCAACCCCGCCGGGGGCGAGATCGAAGTGCTCGGCGATACGACCTTCACGAACTTCTTCTTCCAGCGGAGCACGCTCCGAACCCAGGGCAAGTTCATCATCGACAGTTCGACCGGCGACGACATCTGCGACAGCGACATCGACCACCGCGGAAACGAGGGCGCATGGCGCGGCACCGCCGACCTCGGGTTCCGCAACGGCGGTTCCTTCACCATCGCCGAAGGCGCGGGCTTCACCATCGAGAACGACCAGCGCATGTTCTGGACCGGCATCGGCGGGCAAGGCTCGTTCACCGTCGAGGGCACGCTCGCCAAGGCCGCGGGTACGGGCGAGACCTTCATCGAGCAGATCACCTTCACCAACAACGGCACGGTCCGGGTCGAAGCCGCGACGCTGCGCGCCGATACCGTCGCCAACGTCACCGGCAGCACCCTCGCCGGCGGCGCATGGGAGATCATCAACGGCTCCACCCTCCGCTTCGACGGGGTGAACGTCCTGACCAACCAGGCCGACGTCCTGCTCGCAGGCGCGGGCGCGGCCTTCCAGGGCTTCGAGGGCGTGGAACTCAACGACTCGGGCGGCCGCCTCGCGGTGCGCGACGCCGCGCTCTTCACGACCGGCGGACCGCAGTTCGAGAACCTCGGCACGCTCGAGGTCGGTTCGGGCAGCCGCTTCGAGGTCCAGGCCGGAACGCCGCTCGTCAACTTCTCCGCGGGCACGCTCAGCAACGGGGAGTTCCTCGTCGCCGGCACGCTCGCCTTCGACGGCGCCGCCATCACCACCGTCGCCAGCCGACTCGTCCTCGACGGGGCCGGCTCGGACATCGTCGATAGTTCGCTCGGCGGCGAGCCGAGCGGCCTCACCGGCCTCCACACCGTCGCCGCGGGCGGGGAGTTCGCCATCACCAACGGGCGGAACTTCACGACCGAAAGCGACATGACCGTCGATGGCACCGGCGCGCTCACCGTCGGCCCGTCCTCACGCTTCCGAGTCGCGCCCGGCTCCGAGCTCACCAACTTCAGCGGCGGCGTCTTCACCGGCGGCGTCTTCAACGTCAAGGGTGAGCTCGTCTTCGACAACGCCGACGTCGAACGCATCGCCTCAGACCTCACCCTCGACGGTCCCGATTCGAAGTTCCTCAACGAGAACGAGCAGGACGGCCTCCAGAACCTCTCCGTCATCGAATCCAACGGCCGGCTCGCGCTCCTCAACGGCCGCACCCTCTCCACGATCGACTCGCTCACCGTCAACGGCGAACTCTTCATCGGCGACACCGCCGGCAACAGGCCCCGGCAGAAGACCTCGCTCACCATCAACGGCGACCTCGTGCAGGAGGGCGGCCGAACCTCCCTCGGCGGCGGTGAACTCCTCGTCACCGGCACCTACCACCTCATCGGCGCCGACCTCTCCGGCGAAGGCCGTGTCACCGCCGAGCTCATTGCCCGGGCAGGCGCGTCGCTCTCCCCGGGCGACGGCATCGGGAAACTCACCATCCTCGGGGACCTCATCACCCACGACGACGCCGCCCTCATCGCCGAGATCGCCGTCTTCGCGGCAGGCCCAGACGTGAGCGCCGACCGACTCCGCATCCGGGGCGTCGTCTCCCTCGACCCCGACGGCGACGGTCACGGCGCGACACTCGACCTCCGGCTCGGCGGCGATTCGCTCCCCGTCGAAGGCACCTACATCCTCCTCGTCGCCGCGGACGCCCGAGAGGGCAGGTTCGGCACCGTCCTCGGCTCATGGATCAGCGACGAGCTCTACTTCAAGGTCATCTACTCCGACCGCAACATCGGCGTGCGCGTCGTTCCCCCGCCGCCGGGCATCGCCCTGCTCATCTCCGCGAGCGCGCTGCTCGGCCGCAGGTCGCGCAAGGCGGCGTCTCGCGGCGGAGCAGGCGGCGGTGCGGGCGTGGCGAAGCTCACGGCTCGCTGAGCCCGCCCCGCAGCCACTCGCTCTCGTGCTCTGTTCCGCTCGCTCGCTCTCCCTGAACCCCTCTTCTCATCTCCTCCGCCAACACCGCCTTCACCTGCTCCATGCTCGGGCACGCCGCGCCCAGTTCCCGCTCCAGGCTCGTCACCGCGCGCCCCGCCAGGCCGCACGGCACGATCAGGTCGAAGTGCGACAGGTCGGTCGTCACGTTGATCGCCAGCCCGTGCATCGACACCCAGCGCCGCACCCGCACCCCGATCGCGCACACCTTCGCCGACCCCCGCTCGCCCCCCCCTTCCCCCTCCGGGCCCGCCACCCACACCCCCGTCGCGCCCGGCTCGCGGTGCGCCCGCACGCCGAACCGCGCGCACACCCCGATCGCCGCCGACTCCAGCAGCCGGACGTGCTCGTGCAGCCGCAGCCGCAGCGCGTTCAGGTCCAGGATCGGGTACGCCACCAGCTGCCCCGGGCCGTGGTAGGTCACGTCCCCCCCCCTGTCGGTCGCCTCGACCGCCACGCCCGCCGCCCGCAGCGCGTCCGCCGACGCCAGCACGTGCCCCTCCGCCCCGCGCCGCCCCGACACCGTGATCACCGGGTCGTGCTCCACCAGCAGCAGCCGGCCGGCCTCTGGCTCGCCCGCCTCGCGCGAGGCCAGCACCTCCTCGAGGTGCGCCCGCTGCACCTCGTACGCCTCGCGGTAGCCCATCCGCCCCAGGTCGATGACGCGCAGCCGCCCGTTCACGCCCGATCGTATCGCCCACCTACCATCCCTCCCGATGCCCACCGTCCACCCCTCCGCGATCCTCTCCGGCGACTGCGACCTCGCCGACGCCGTCGAGATCGGCCCCAACTGCGTCCTCGCCGGCCCCGTCCGGCTCGCCGAGGGCGTGCGCCTGCTCGCCAACGTCCACCTCCGCGGACCGGTCACGATCGGCCCGCGCACCATCGTCTATCCCTTCGCCTGCCTCGGCTTCGAGCCGCAGGACTCCAAGTTCAAGCCGGGCGCGCCGACGGCCGGCGTCGTCGTCGGCGCGGACTGCCTCATCCGCGAGCACGCCACCGTCCACGCCGCCAGCAGCGAGACCGCCCCCACCACCATCGGCGACCGCGTCTTCATGATGGTCGCCTCGCACGTCGGGCACGACGCCCGCGTCGGCAACGGCGTCGTCATGGTCAACTACGCGGGCGTCTCCGGCCACGCCGACATCGCCGACAGCGCCACGCTCTCCGGCCACGTCGGCATCCACCAGTTCGTCCGCGTCGGACGCCTCGCCTTCATCTCCGGCGGCGTCGCCGTCTCCAAGGACGTGCCCCCCTTCTGCATGGCCCCGGAGCGCAACCGCATCGGCGGCCTCAACCTCGTCGGCATGCGCCGGGCCGGCATCCCGCGCGGGGAGATCACCGAGGTCCGCCGCGCCTTCCGCGACGTCTTCCGCGCGCCCGTCCCCCGCGACGAGGCGCTCGACATCCTCCGCGAGCGGGCCGCCCGTTCACCCGCCGTCGCCGAGCTTGCCGACTTCGTCGCCGGCACCAGGCGCGGCATCTGCCCCGGGATGGGTCGCCCGCCGCGTCTGCTCACCACCTGGCTCCAGATGAAGCGCCGCGGCGTCACGCTCCCCGACTTCGACGAGGAGGACTGACGCCGGTACCCTGCTCTCATGCCGGGCAGCCTCATCCCACGCACCCCCGCTCGGCCCGCCGGCCCCGCCCTCTGCGTCCTCGCCAGCAGTTCCTCCGGCAACTGCTCCGTCCTCACGCTCCCGGGGCTCTCTTCTGCGCTCCGGCCTTCTCCCTCCTTCCTTCTCCTCGACATGGGATTGGGCCAGCGCCGCACCCGCGCCGAGCTTTCCCGCCTCGGCCTCTCGCTCGACGATGCCGCCGCGGTGATCCTCACCCACCTCGACGTCGATCACTGGAACGCGGGCTGGTCGCGGTGGCTGCCGGCGCGGACGCGCATCCTTGCGCACCGCCGCCACGTCGAGCACGGCGTGCGCCGGGGCGTGCTGCCGCGCCGAGCCGAGCCGCTCGACGGCGCGCCCGACCTTCCCGGCGGTGTCGCCGCGCACCCCGCGCTGCTGGCGCACGACGCCCTCGGCGTCGCCACGCTTCGCTTCGACCTCCCCGGCGGCGGCTCGCTCGGCTGGGCCACCGACGTCGGCCGCGTCTCGCCCGGCCTCGTCGAGCACCTCGCCGGGGTGGGCGTGCTCGCCATCGAGAGCAACTACTGCCCGCGGATGCAGGCCGCCTCCGACCGCCCGTGGTGGCTCAAGCAGCGCATCATGGGCGGGTCCGGGCACCTGAGCAACGAGCAGTGCGCCGAGGCCGTCGCCCGCATCGCCCCCGTGCGCCACGTCGTCCTGCTGCACCTCTCCCGCGACTGCAACCGCCCCGAGATCGCCGCCCGGCACCACGGCCGCGCCCCGTACGCGCTCACGATCGCCTCACCCGAGTATGCCACGCCGTGGGTGCCGATCGGCGTCGACGACGAGGGCGATTCCTCGGATTATGCCGCCGAAACCCTGGGCGCGGCGACCGCTCCCCCCGCGGGCGCGCCCGCCACGGCCGCCCGCGCTCCATTCGCACCCGGCCCTCCCCCCTGATGCCCCCCCCCGACTCCCAAGCCGCCGGCGCCCGCGACCCCCGCCCGGGCCTGCTCGCCGCGCTCGCCCGCCTGCTCCCCCGCCGCCCCGGCGTCGTCATCGACGGCGTGCGCTACGTGGAGCGCTTCCGCCCGGGCGCGCTCCGGATCGGCCGCGCCCGCGTGCGCGAGTACGACGTCCGGTTCCCCGACGGCGACCGCGCCCGCATCCGCTGCACGCCCCGCCGCCAGTACGCCGACCTCGTCGGCGACTGGCCCCTCATCCCCTACCGCGTCGCCGCCACGCGCATCCGGCCGGGGATGCGCATCCTCGACGCCCGCTGCGGCACCGGGTGCGGGGCGGCCCTGCTCGCCGAGGCCGTAGGCCCGTCGGGCGCGGTCGTCGCGCTCGAGACCGACGGCGAGTCGATCCGCTACGCCCGCCGCCGCTACCCCGCCCCCGTCATCGCCTTCGAACTCGACGACCACGCCTCGCTGCACGGCGAGCTGGACGGCGCGTTCGACGCCGTCGTCGCGGTCGGCGCGCTGCGGGCGGGCGCGGACCACGCCGCCGACGCCGCCGAACTCTGGCGCGTCGTCGCCCCCGGCGGCTGGCTCCTGCTCGTCGCGCCCACCGTGGAGCGCACCGCCCGCGACGACGACGAACCCGGCCGTCCTGCCCCCCTCGACGAACCCGCCCTGCTCGCCCTGCTGCGCGACCTCCCCGACCTCGAACGCGCCGTCCAAGCCGCGGCCCTCGGCGCGGGCCGCGCGGGCGCATGGGCGTTCAAGGCTCGCCCCGAAGCGCCGGGCCGGGACTGACGCGCACCGCGCAGGCCGCGCCGCCTCGGGCGCCACGCCGCCCCGCGAGCGGCAAGGCGGAACGCGGAGGCCGCGGAGGGGAGGCGGAAGGGATCGGCGGGAGTCGCCCGTCGGGCGTGGCCGGGTTACCGGCCGGTCGGCGGAATCTGCCCCTCCAACGGCAGGAGTTACCGGGCGAAGGTGGGTCGTCCGACACGCCATCCGAGGAGTCCAAGGGCCGTGATGAGGAGTTCATGACGGCTCTTGAGGAGTTCATGCGCCGCCTTCCAAAGCCCGAAATGGGGCTTTTTGCCCGCGAGAACCGCGTCGGACGTGCCGGGGCGGCCGGAGGGCACGGGACGACCGGGTCGCCGAAGGGGGTGTGGAGGTGCGGGCAACAGGATCGGACCCGGAGCGCTAAGGAAAGCGCGAACAGAGCACGAAGCGCGATCGGGTCGAGCGACGTGTTGGACGGCAGCAGGTCTTTTTCCTGGAGCCAGTTCAAGCTCCATTTCAACCATATCACCCACCGTCGCGTCGGCGCCTTTCTGCATCGCCTTGTTGAACATCATGTGGTGCGTACCATCGCCGTTCGGGAAGATGGAGGTCTTGATTGGAAACCCATTCACTTTTCCGACCACTGATATCCGACCGAGCGATCCGAACGCTTCAGTGACCGTGCGCTGGATCATCACCCGTGCGTGAAGTCCTCCTCGACTTCGGCATCGACACGCTCAACTCCGGCTGGAATCTCAAGTTCGCCTCGGGCGTCACAGTCGTCGGCGACACGCTCATCATCACAGGCACGGGCTGGAACCAGAACCCGCCGAGCCACCAGGAAGCCTGGATCGCCCACATCCCCATCCCCGCACCAGCCTCGCTGGCAATCTTCGCGCTCGCGTCGGCATGGCTTGGCGCCCGCCGACGGACGACCTGACCGGTCTTCCCGAAAGGCGCGGACCGTGACGGGTTCGGAACCGCTCATCCCTCCCGCCGCCGACTCTCCGTTCCACGACGCTCCTCTCCGCCCTACCCTTCGCCCGATGACACGACCCGCGCCGCCCCGGGCCGCCGATCCCGACGCCCACGATGCCCAGGCCGGCGAGGCCACGCGCGCCTTTGCCATCGGCGTCGCGCGGCTCGCCCACGACGACAAGTGCGACGACGTCCTCCTCCTCGACGTGCGCGGCCTCAGCCAGATCACCGACTACCTCGTCATCGCCTCGGGCACCTCCGACCGCCAGATGCGGGCCGTCCTCGACCACGTCAAGGACCTCGGCGACTCCACCGGGCACACGGCCTTTCGCACGAACGCCGACCAGGGCGGCACCTGGCTCCTCGCCGACTTCGTGGACGTGGTGGTCCACGTCTTCGAGCCGAACACCCGCGCCCACTACGACCTCGAGATGCTCTGGGGCGACGCCCCCCGCCTCGACTGGCGACGCCCCGCCGACGCCCCGAAGCCCGGCAAGGCCCGCTGACGGACCGACGCCATGCCCCCCCCTCCCCCGCCCCCGCCTGTCACCGTCCGCGTCGATCTCAGCAACCGCGCCTACCCCGTGCTCATCGGGCCCGCCGTCCTCGCCTCCGCCGCCGACGCCCTCGGCCGCGCCCTCGGCGAGCTCCCCCTCCGCGCCGGCCTCGTCGTCGATCTCGGCGCGGCCGACCACGCCGCACGCGCCGAGCGCGCCCTCGCCTCCGCGGGCGTCGAACCCGTCCGCGTCGAGGTCGAGCCGAGCGAACGCGCCAAGTCCCTCGCCTCGCTCGAAACCATCCTCGTCGCCCTCGCCCGCGCCCGCCTCGAACGCGGCGAGCCGGTCGTCGCCGTCGGGGGGGGCATCGTCGGCGACCTCGCGGGCTTCGCCGCCGCCTGCTACCGGCGCGGCGTCCCCGTCCTCCAGTGCCCCACCACGCTCCTGGCCATGGTCGACGCCTCCGTCGGCGGCAAGACCGGCGTGAATCTCGACCTCGGCGAAGCGGGCGGCCTGGCCAAGAACATGGCCGGCGCGTTCCACCAGCCCCTGGCCGTCCTCGCCGACATCGACGCCCTCGCCACGCTGCCGAAGCGCCACCTCCGCGCCGGCCTCGCCGAGTGCGTGAAGCACGCGCTCATCTCCGCCGACTTCGGCGACGCCGCCTGCCTCGACTGGATCGCCGCGTCCATCGACGCCATCCTCGCCCTGGACCCGGACGCCGTGACCGAGCTCGTCCGCCGGTCCGTGCAGATCAAGGCCCGCGTCGTCGCCGGCGACGAGCGCGAGGAAGCCCGCCTGGGCCGCGCCCTGCTCAACCTCGGCCACACCTTCGCGCACGCGATCGAAACGCTCCCCTGGCTCACACCCGACGGCGACCCTGCCAACGCCCCGCTCCAGCACGGCGAGGCCGTCGCCGTCGGTCTGATCGCTGCCTGCCGGTGCTCCGAACGCCTTTCCCTGTGCGACCCATCCCTCGGCGACGAAGCCGAGGCGATCCTTCGCCGCATCGGCCTGCCCACGCGCCTGGCGGGATTGCCGGACGACTCGACGCTCGCCTCGCTCATGGGCGGCGACAAGAAAGTCCACGGCGGACGCCTTCGCCTCGTTCTCCCCACCGAGCGAGGCCGCGCCACCGTCGTTGACGATCCGCCCGCGCACGCCGTGCTCGCCGGCATCGGCGCGGTCCGCACCGACCGCCCCACGGACTCCACCTGATTGCGCCGATGCGATCGCTTTCTTCAAGCGCAATTTCAGGCCGACCCGATAACCCCCCGGAAGACTCCAACCGCCGCGCACCTCACGCGCGGTCGCCGTTGCCGGTTTGTACCCGGCTCGCCGAGCCGGGCGATCACCAACGCCGCCCGCGAGGCCCACCGTGCGGACGATCGCGATCATCAATCAGAAGGGCGGCTGCGGCAAAACGACCACCGCCATCAACCTCGCGGCCGTCCTCGCCTCGGCGCACAACCTCCGCACGCTCCTCGTCGACGTCGATCCGCAGTCCCACTGTGCCGCCGGCCTCGCCGTCCCCGAGCACCGCTTCGATCTCGACGTCACCGACGCGCTCGTCGCCGCGCCATCGCGCCGCACGGACCCGGCCCGCCTCATCTGGCGACCCTATCGCAACCTCGACCTCATCCCCAGCCGGATGCGTCTGGCGGGCCTCGAATCCCCGCGGGGCGGGCTTGCCGACCGCGCCGACAAGGAACGTCGTCTCGCCTGGGTGCTCGACGGCCTCGCCCCGCACTACGACGCCTGCCTCATCGACTGCTCCCCCTCCATCGGCCTGCTGACGTTCAACGCCCTCACCGCCGCCGATGCCGTCCTCATCCCCGTCGAGACGAGCTACTTCTCCCTCCAAGGGGCGGCCAAGCAACTCGGCACCGTCCAGTCCCTCGGCCGCCGACTCGGCCGGCGCATCCCCGCCTGGCTCCTCCCGACACTGCACGAAGACGATGCACCGCTCGCCCGCGATCTCCTCGCCGAACTCCACCGACGCTACGGCGACCGCGTGCTCCCGTGCACCATCCGCCGCGACCCGGCCCTGAAGGAAGCCGCCTCGTTCGGCCAGCCGGTCATCGAGTACGCGGGCGAATCCCGCGGGGCGGCCGATTACCGCGCCCTCGCCGAGACGCTCATCGCCCAGGCTGGCATCCCCGGCGTCCGCGGCGGTGAGGCCCGCCCGATCCGCCTTGCCACCGAAGCCGACGATCCCACGCTCGAACCCGACGACTCACCCCACCCTCCCCCGCCTCAGCACGCGACCGTCATGCCCAGCGTCGTCACCACGCTCGACGCCGACGCGGCCTCCGCTCTCGCGCAGCGCGTCATCGGCCCCGGTGTCTGCCTCGGACCTCGAGAGCAGACCGTCCCGGCGTCCGTGTCCTCGCCGATGGCTCGCTCCGCCGTGCCCTCCCGCGCCGCTGATCTGGCACAACGCACCCATTCCCGCCAGCGCAGGGCCGCCCTCGCCGCGTGGGCCTCTGAGAGAGGTCTGAGCGAGCACCTCATCCGCGACCTCGACAACGCACCGCCCGGCGACAAGGCCCTCCGCCGCCTGTACGGCGCCCGCCAGACGCCCGCCGGCGTGCTCTTCATCCAGCCGATCACGCTCGGACGCTCCGTCGCGGTCGCCGGCGACTTCAACCGCTGGTCCCCCGACGAGCACCACCTCCGCCGCAACGAGCAGATCGGCGTGTACGAGGCGTGCATCCCCCTCCAGCCCGGCCGCCGGCTCTACCGCCTCGTTGTCGATAGCCACTGGATCACTGATCCGTACAACAGCGAGTGGGAACTCAACGCCTTCGGCGAGCCGAACAGCGTCGTCGATGTCCGCCCCGCGGCCGTGCCGCACACCGATCCCGCCGCCGTCCGCTGAGACGAACCGAGGCCCGAAACCATGGACTCGCGCAACGGATCACACGAAACCTCGCTCGACCCGCTCACCATCCCCTTCATCACCACCCCAACCGATCACGCCTGCGACTCGCTCGCCGACCTCTTCCTCGGCGACGGCGAACTCGCCCCGGAACCCATGCTTCCCGCTCCCCAGGAGGCGGGATCTTGCAGGCCCCGCACTTCTCCCCCCCCCGCATCTCCTCCCCCCTCACGAAGCGATGCCCCCACTCCCGACGTCGAAGCCCTGATCCTCGGCCACCTGCCCGTCCTTGCCTCTCCGTGGGTGCTGCAGTACGCCCGCCACCGCGCCTCCGAGATCAACGAACCGGTCGCCCTCCTCCGCCTCAACTCCGGCACGGTGAGCGTTGAGATCGTCGGCGCGGACGATGCGCCGCGGGTGCCATCCCCGAACCTCAACGACGCGATCGACCGCGCGAAGACCATCGCACGCCGATGGCTCATCCGAGTTGACGAAACGAACGAACCCGCTCTCGCCGAATCGCTCGCGGCTGCCCCTCCCGCGACGCTCACGCTCCTGACCGGCGCGGACGACGCCGCCGTCGCTGCGTGCTACCGCACCCTCAAGTCGCTCGCCGAGACGATCGTCGGCGTGGCAGACGACCCGCCCGCACTCCGCGTGGTCGTCCTGGGCGCGAACCCTGACGCCGCCGCAGCCGCGGGTCGCAAGATCCGCCAGGCCGCCACGACCTTCCTCGGCCTCCCCCCTGAACTCGCGCAGCCCGTCCCCCGCATGGTCCCCGCCCACACGGTCAGCCTCTACCGCGGCCAGACCGACCAATCCCCCGAGTCACTGCTCGCGATCGTCCATACACCGAGCCACGAACCCCGCCACTCCGTGACGGCTCCTCGCTCTCCTTCCCCTTCAGTCCCACCGCCCCCCCCGACGCCCGCGCCAACCGACGCGCTCGCCTCCCTCCTCCCCGAACTCCGCCCGCTCTCGGCCCGCTGTCCCGTCACGCAGCGCGTCGAGCTCGCCGCGGACGCCGCGGGCCGCCTGCACCTGCTCGCCCGCGCCGACACGCCCGACGCCTGCCCCACCGCGGCCGCGGACCTCACCGCAGCCGCCGCGTGGGCGCGGACCCACGCCAGGCTGCTCAGCGCGGCCGAGCCGTCGCTTCGCGCAGCCGATGCCCCCCCCCTCCATCTCCTCACGCCGACGCCGCACGCCGCACGCGCCCTCGTGGGCACGACCATCCGCGTCCACGCCCTTGCTCGCGCCAACGGCGCCTGGGCCGCCGTCGAACTCTGAACGGGTCATCTACCGCCCCGGCGCCGACTCGGAGACCAACTCCGAGCCGTGGGCTTCCGCCCTTGCAGCGTGACCCTCGCCCACCGCAGGCCGCTCGTACTTCCCCGCCGCCTGGCTTGCCACCATCAGCCCGTTGCCGAGCACGGCCAGCGCGACAACCGCCGCCGCCGACGCCACCGCCGCCACGGGCCTTGACGCGAAGGGCGACGACCGCACCGAGCGCGACTCCGCGCTCGGCTCGTCCAGCATCACCACCCGCACCAGCCCGAGGTAGTAGTACGCCGCGATCGCCGAGTTCAGTGCGAGGATCACCAGCAGCCAGTACCGACCCGCTCCAAGCAGCGACGTGAACAGCGGCACCTTCGCGAAGAACCCGAGCAGCGGCGGGAACCCGAGCAGGCTCAGCAGGCAGATCGCCATCGTCCACCCGAGCACGGGCCTCGTGCGGCACAGCCCCTTCAGGTCCGCCGCCGAATCGATCTCCCCGCTCTCTGCGTCCCGCTCCAGGCACGCCAGCACCGCGAACGCCCCCAGGTTCGTCACGCCGTACGCCAGCAGGTAGAACAGCACCGCGGACACGCCGTTCTGCGTGAACGACCCGTCGCCAGGCCCGGCGATCACGCCCACGAGCATGTACCCCGAGTGCGCGATCGACGAATACGCCAGCAGCCGCTTCACGCTCGTCTGGAGCAGAGCCAGGACATTCCCCACCGTCATCGTCAGCGCGGCCATCAGCCAGAGCGCGGCGTCGATCGACCCCGGCAGCCCCGGCGCGTGCCCGCCCGTCGGCAGCCAGCCCACCGCGGACACCAGGAGCAGGATCGACACGAACCCCGCCGTCTTCGGCGCGAACGCCAGGAACGCCGACACCGGCGCGGCGGCCCCCTGATAGACGTCCGCCGTGTAGAAGTGCATCGGCACCGCCGCGATCTTGAACGACACGCCCACCAGCGCGAGCAGCAGCCCCGCCGTCGCCATCGGACCGACGCCCTCGCCCGCGAAGAACGCCGCCATCTCGCCGAACCGCGTCGTGCCCGTCGCGCCGTAGAGCAGCGCGAACCCGTACAGGAACACCGCCGCCCCCATCGCCCCGAGGAAGAAGTACTTGACGCCCGCCTCGCCCGCCCGATCGCCCAGCCGCACACCCTTGCCGCTCATCGCGACCATGACGTACGTCGGCAGGCTCGTCAGTTCGAGCGCAAGGAAGAGCCAGATCAGGTCGCCTGCCGAGGCGCACAGCATCACGCCCGTCAGGCTGAACAGGAAGAAGGAATAGAACTCGCCCCGCGTCGAGCGCAGCGGGTTGAACGCCGCTCGTCCCTCCGCGATCGCCTTCTCCTCGGCCCGGTCCACCGTCCCCGCCAGCAGCAGCACCAGCATCAGCCCAACCGCCGCCGTCAGACTCTTCACGAACCCCATCATCCCCGGCAGCGGCCCGCCCACGCTCGGCGAGTTCGCCGCCAGCAGCCCCGCGACCGCCAGCGTCACGCCCGCGAGCAACGCCGTCTGCCGCCGGACTTCGGCGCGGGGCGAAAGCCCGACCAGCATCACGACGCACGTGCCCGCGAACATCGCGATCTCGGGCCACAGGATGGCGATCTTCTCCATCATCGCCCGCCCTCCGCGTGGACCGTCCCGGGCGCGGCCGGCCGAACCGGCGCACCACCGCCACCGTCCGCGTTGCCCAGCACGTGCGCCACCGTCGCGTTCACCGGCTCACGGATCGAATCCAGCAGCGGCGACGGGTACACGCCCAGCGCGAGGCACAACGCCGCCAGCGGCAGCAGCGCGCCGATCTCTCGCCCCGTCAGGTCCTTCGGCAGCCCGCCCTCGTGCGCATCCTCGTCGCCGTGCCCGTGCGCGCCCCCGTGCCCGCCCGGCTCGATCAGCGGCCCGAAGCACATCCGCCCGACCATGTAGAGCAGGTACATCGCCGCGATGATGACGCCCGTCCCGGCCGCGAGTCCGAACCACGGCCCGAGCCGCCCCGGCGTCGCGCCCGGCAGGTCGCCGAAGCGCCCCCAACCGTCGTCCGCCTGGAACGCGCCCATGATGCACAGGAACTCGCTCACGAACCCGTTCAGCCCCGGCAGGCCGACCGACGCCATCGCGAAGAACACCATGAACGTCGCCCACACCGGCATCTTCGCCGCCAGCCCGCCCAGCTCGCGCATCGACCGCGTGTGGTATCGCTCGTACATCATCCCCACCAGCAGGAACAGCGCGCCCGTGCTCAGCCCGTGGTTCAGCATGTACAACACCGAACCGGACAGCCCCGCCCCGTTCAGAGCGACCAGCCCCAGCACGCAGAACCCCAGGTGCGACACCGACGAGTACGCGACCAGCTTCTTCACGTCCGTCTGCACCCAGCAGACCAGCCCCGCGTACACGATCCCGACCACGCTCAGCCCGGCGATGAGCGGCGCGTACTCCACCACCGCCGCCGGCGCGATCGGCAGCGCGAAGCGGTAGATGCCGTACGTCCCCAGCTTCAGCAGCACGCCCGCCAGGATCACGCTGCCCGCTGTCGGCGCCTCCGTGTGCGCCAGCGGCAGCCAGGTATGCACCGGGAACAGCGGCACCTTCACCGCGAACCCCGCCAGCAGCGCGAGCAGCACCCAACCCTGCGCCACGCCGCTCATCCGCGGCGCGTGCGCCGTCAGCACGCCGATGTCGAACGTCCACGCCCCGTGCTGCTCCGGCCTGGCGACGAACCACACCACGTACAGCAGCCCCGCGAGCGTGAGCAGCGAGCCGGTGAAGGTGTACAGGAAGAACTTGGTCGCCGCCGCGCGTCGGTTCGTCGAGCCGAACAGGCTGATGAGCACGTACATCGGGATCAGCGTGAACTCGAAGCAGACATAGAACAGCACCAAGTCGCGGGCAGCGAACACCCCCGTCATCGCCGCCTGCAGGACGAGCAGCCACGCGTAGAACGTCCGCCGCTGCTCCGTGATCGCCGTCCACGACCCCAGCACGCACAGCGGCCCGAGCAGCGCGGTCAGCGCGATCAGCAGCAGGGCGACCGAGTCCACTCCGACGGACAGGTTCAGCCCCAGCGCGGGCAGCCACGCCACCGACCCGCCCAGTTGCCCCGTGTCCGCCGCGTGCGACCAGTCGAACGCCCGCATCGCCGCAACGCACGCCGCCAGCGCGACCAGCGTCCCCACCAGCGCGATCGAGCGCGCGTGCTCGGCGGGCCGCGCGACCACGACCAGCGCGAACGCCAGCGGCAGGATGATGAGCAGCGCGAGCATCATGCGATCAACGACTCCGTCCTTCCCCTCACAACGTCATCAGCCACACCACCAGCAGCGCCACCGCGATCCCCCCCGCCATCTGCACCGCGTACCCGTGCAGCACGCCGCCCTGCGACGGACGCACCGCCCGACCGATCATCCGCGGCAGCCAGCCCGCCGCGTTCACCAGCCCGTCCACCACAAGCTTGTCGATCATGTGCAGCATGTGCGAGAGCACCCACAGCGGCTTGACGATCACCGCGTCGTACAGCTCGTCCACGTACCACTTGCCCTGCGCCCACTTCGCCACCGGCCCGACCTTCGGCAACAGCCCATCCGCCCGGCTCCGAGCCGACGACGTGCGCCCGGCGTAGTGCAGCACGAACGCCACGCCGATCCCGACCAGCCCGATCGCCGACGACACGAAGTACATCGCCTTGTGCGGGTCCAGCCCGAAGAACGAACCGTGCGCCTCCGCGTCCCCCTCGACCTGCCCGTGCGCAGCCACGAACGCCGCCGAGTGTGTCGGCTCCGCGGGCGAGCCGTGCAGCAGGTTCCCCACCCACCCGTGCTGCTCCGAGTGCACGAAGTACGCCCCCGCCGCCGCGAGCGACCCGACGGCCAGCAGCGCGAGCACGAGATTGATCGCCCACCCCGGCGCGTGCGGATGGAACCCGCTGCCGTGCTCCGCGTGCGCGCTCCCAGGCTCCCCCTGGCCATGGTGCTCATCGTGACCGTCGTGATGGTCGGCGTGGTGCTCGTCCCCCGGCTCGTACTCCACCGGCCCGACGAACACCCGGAAGAACACGCGGAAGGTGTAGTACGCCGTCAGCCCCGCCGTCAGCAGCAGGATCCACCCGATCGCCCGGTACCCCGGCCCGGCCGTCACGAACGCCTCGGCCAGGATCATGTCCTTGCTGAAGAACCCCGCCGTGAAGGGGAACCCTGCGAGGTTCAGGCACCCGACCAGCATCGCCAGCCCCACGATCCGCCACCCCGGCATCAGCCCCACGCCGCTCAGCCGGCGCAGGTCCAGCTGCCCCGCGAACCCGTGCATGACCGCGCCGCAGCACAGGAAGAGCGTCGCCTTGAAGAAGGCGTGCGTGAAGACGTGGAACGCCCCGCCCACGCTCGTCAGCAGCGCCATGCCGCAGAACATGTACCCCAGCTGGCTCACGGTCGAGTACGCCATGATCCGCTTGATGTCGAACTGGGCCATCCCGATCGTCGCGGCCAGCAGCGCGGTCAGCGCGCCCACCCACGCCACCACCGGCAGCGCCCACTCGCTCACCAGGAAGAGCGGGTACGTCCGCGCCACCAGGTACACGCCCGCCGTCACCATCGTCGCCGCGTGGATCAGCGCGCTCACCGGCGTCGGACCCTCCATCGCGTCCGGCAACCAGACGTAGAGCGGCAGCTGCGCGCTCTTCCCGAACGCCCCGACCATGAACAGCACCGGGATCAGCCCCACCAGGAACGGAACCTCGTCCGCGTGGCCCGCCCGCACCGCCGCCACGAACGGCTCCACCAGCGGCCACAACTCCGCGTACTTCAGCGTCCCGAACTGCACGAACGTCAGCAGCATCCCCATCAGCAACCCGAGGTCGCCGATGCGGTTCATGATGAACGCCTTCTTCGCCGCCGCCACCGCCGACGGCTTCTTGTAGAAGTACCCGATCAGCAGGTACGAGCACAGCCCCACGCCCTCCCACCCCAGGAAGAGCAGCAGCAGGTTGTCCGCCATCACGAGGCACGCCATCGAGAACACGAACAGGTTGAACGCCGCGAAGAACCGGCAGTAGCCGACCCCCGCGTCGTGGCTCATGTACTCGCTCGCGTAGAGCGCGATCAGCGTCGCCAGCCCCGTCACGAACAGCATCCACAGGCACGTCAGCCCGTCGAACGCGAACGCGAAGTCCGCGCTCAGCCGCTGCCCCGGCCCCTCGCCCCACGCCACGTCGATCCAGCGGAACCCGACCGTCACCGCCGTCGGCCCGCCCGCCAGCTCGAGATACGCCAGCGCCGCCAGCCCGAACGACGCCGCCAGGCACCCGACCGACATCCACGCCGGCGCCTTCGTCCGCACGTCGAAGATCGCGCACACCAGCGTCAGCACGACGCCCGCCATCGGCAGCAGCGGGATCAGCACCACCCACCACGGGCCGGCGACCGTCCCCGCCGCGGGCGCGCCATCGCCGCCCGCCGCCGCGGCGGCCCCGACCAGGCCCGTCATCTCCGCCCATGCGCCAACCACTCGACGCTCCTCACCCTACTGGGGCGGGGCCTTTGAGGCCCCCTCCTACCCTCGAGCCCTACCCCTTCATCTCCGCCCACTCGTCCGCGCTCAGCGAGTCCTTGCGCCGGTACAGCAGCACCACGAGCGCCAGCGCCAGCGCGGCCTCGGCCGCCGCCACCGTGAGCACGAAGATCACGAACGTCTGCCCGGTCATGTGCAGGTGGAAGCGGCTGAACGCGATCAGCGCGATCCCCGCCGCCTGGAACATCAGTTCCGTGCACAGGAACATGATGATCAGGTTCCGCCGCGTGAGGAACCCGACCAGCCCGATGGCGAACATGGCCGCCGACACCGCGAGGTAGTGCGCCAGCGTCACGCCGTCCATCGGCGCGGGCAGCGACGCCTGCGCGATCGTCCACGACCCGCTCACGGCGACACCTCTCGGTCCGCGAAGACCGTCCCGGCCGCCGCCAGCCGCTCCGCCTGCCGGCGCTTGGCCTCGTCCTCCAGCTCCACCTGCCGCCGGCTGAGCACCGTCGCCCCGAGCATCGCCATGAGCAGGATCACGCCCGCGATCTCGATGGACCCGGGGTGCTCGGCCAGCAGGTCGTGCCCGATCCGCTCGACGTTCGTCAGCCGCGCCGACTCCGGCAGCGCGACCTCCTCGCCGCTGCGCAGCGTGGCCGTCCACGCCGCCGCGTCAACCCCGACCACCTCGTCCCCCGCCCCGATCGCCCCCGCCTCGCGCAGCGACCGCTCCGCCCGCCGGGGCATCATCTCGATCGGCGCGTCCAGCCCCGCGCCGTCGCGCGGCTCCAGGCCGTCCGCGCCGCTGAAGAGCATCGTCGTCAGCACCGCCAGCAGCGCGAAGCTCGCCACGGTCGCCGCCGCGGGCGAGCGCGCCTCGGCGTCATACTCGGCCAGCGCCTCGAGTTCGCCCTCGCTCGGGGCCTGGGTCGCCAGCATGATGACGAACAGGTACGTGATCAGGATCGCGCCCGCGTAGATGATGACCAGCGCGAACGCCATGAACTCCGCCGCCAGCACCAGGTACAGCCCGCACGACGCCAGGATCGTCAGGATGAAGTAGAGCGCGGCGTAGACCGGCCTCGGGTGGGTGATGACCCGCAGCGCGGCCCCCAGCGCGATCGCCGCGAAGATGTAGAAGTTGTAGTTCGGCAGCCGCTCCGACCGCAGCCCCAGCCCCAGCAGCACCAGGCCCAGGCCCAGCCCCGCCAGCACCGCCCCGAGCACCTGCGGGCTGATCCGCCGGCGCGGCAGCGCCATGCAGACGCCCAGCCCCCCGAGAGCCAGCCCGACGTACAGAAGGTAGGGGTTGATGACCGCGTCCAAGGCCCCGTCCCGACAGCGCACGCTCGCTCTCGCCGCCGGCGCACCGCGGCCCCATCGAGCGGCGACGGGCGAACATCGCCCACCCCCGCCCGCGGGACGCAGAGGATAGAGCACCCCCGCCGGACCATCAACCAACCCGGAGAGCGGCCGGTCAGGCCCCTGCCGCGCGGCCTGCAAGCCGGAAGGCAAAGGACGTGAAGGGCGCGAAAGAGGAATGAACGCGGAGGCCGGGGAGCGGATCGAACGTGGAGGAGGGGATGCCGCGGCGCGGGGACAGGGGGGGTCCAGACCCCCACCCCTTCGGCGCTTTGGCCGGTTGGCTGCCCCGCGCGTTCGCGGACGCTCGACGGGAGTTGCGCGGCGCGTGGCGCGGAGTTACCGGCCCCACCCGGGGCGTCCGGCACGCCGGCTGAGGAGTCCGGGGGCCGTGATGAGGAGTTCAGCACGCCTTCCGAGGAGTT